>NZ_JBBMFE010000002.1:0-355987 GCF_040096155.1 Laedolimicola intestinihominis
ATAATATTTTTTATGGAATAGGGAATTCTATCGGAATTTCCTATTCCATAAAAAACAGAGTGTTCCGGCTGACTGCCGAAACGCCCTGTTTTATGCCCCTATACTCATTTTCACTTCAAATGTCGTCCCGCCGTGCTTACCTGTATAAACTTCAATCGTCCCGCCATGGACCCGCACAACCTCCCGCACCATCGCAAGTCCGAGCCCCACGCCTCCAAGCTCCCGGCTTCTTGACTTATCTACCCGGAAGAACGGTTCAAAGATCTGCTCCCTGAACGCCTCATCAATTCCATTTCCTGTATCCGAAACCGTCAGAACGGCTTCGTTCTTTTCCCTCCCTGCAGATACCGTAACGGTTCCGTCTGTCCGATTGTATTTAATCGCATTTTCCACAAGATTATAAAGCATTCTGTAAATCAGAATATCACTTCCTGTCAGAATTAATTCGTCCTCTGCCTTTTCTCCCGCTCCCTCTGACGAACCCTGCGGCTTCTGTATCAGTTTCACCTTCTTTTCCTGCGCCAATGGTTCCAGATCTGTCAGCACTTCCTCAATCAGACTATGGAGCTCAATTCTGTCATTTCGCGCTACTGTCTGCAATTCACTCATATCCAGAAGTGTTCTGACCAGCTTGCTAAGACGTTCATTCTGCTCCGTTACCATCTGAATGGTCTCTTCCGCCTCTGTGGAGCTCTCCGGATGCTCTGCCGCATGGTATAGGTCCAGCTGCGCCTGGATTAATGCCAGCGGAGTACGTAGTTCATGTGCTGCATTTCCGGTAAACCGACGCTGCGTCTCAAAGGATTCGGAAAGCCGCATAAGCATTTTATTATAAGAGGTACGAAGCCTGTCCAGTTCTGCAATTTTATTCTCTTCAATGGTATAATCTGCCAGATTCTGCGCCTGAACTTTTTCCACCGTCTCTGAAAATTCCCTGAGTGGCTTCAATGCCCGTCCACTGATAAAATACGTCGCCGCGCCGCCAATCAGCGCTACAATCGCAGTAATCAGAAGGCTTCTGCTCCTGTAATCTGATTTGGAGTCATAAATCTTCATGGAAAACTGTGCCACAAAGTCATCCCACTCATCCTCCGGAATATCAATGTACACCGCTTCCGGCGCTGTACCCTGATCCGTGACAGATTCCTGAAGCGTATCGAAATAATAGACTCCGTTTTTGTATAAGAAAAAGGTAAGACATCCGCATAATATGGTGATAAGCCCTGTGGTAAGAAGGGTTAATTTCCACTGGAGTGATATTTTTTTCATCCTTTGCTGTCTCCTCCTATCTTATAGCCCTCGCCGATTTTATTCACGATTGGATCATAACCGAGCCCTGCTTTCAGCTTCTTTCTCAGCGAAGACATATGTACCCGGATGGAACCGCTGAAGCTGTCCACTGAAGAATCCCAGACATGCTCCATCAGTTCTTCCTGGCTGACCGGTCTTCCCTGATTTAAAAGGAGATATTCTAAAATTCCATTTTCCTTTCTCGTCAGCGTAATCGGGTTATCTTCTGCATATGCAGCCCTTTCTCTCGTATCAAATCGAAGCTTTCCACATTCCAGACAGACATTTTTTTGTACGAATTTTCTTCTTGTCAGGCTTCTCACACGGGCCTCCAGTTCCTGTAAATGGAATGGTTTTTCCATATAATCATTTGCACCGGAATCCAGGCCCTCAACCTTATCTGCGATCTGGCTTCTGGCAGACAGGATTAATACCTTTGTCTCTTCATTTTCTTTGCGAAGCTCCCGGAGGATCTCCATCCCATCCAGCCCGGGCAGGTTCAGATCAAGCACAATCAGATCGTACTGTTCCACATAGATCATATCCAGCGCCTGCTCGCCGTCATTGCACGTATCTACCTCATAACCTGCCTGGTGCAGACTTTTCGCAATCATATCACATAATTTCTTCTCATCTTCAACAATTAATAATCTCAATTCATTTTTCTCCATTTTCTTAACAGGGAATTTACATCCCCTATTATATAATGCAATCATGGAGCGGTCAATAAGCCGGCTTTGGGCAATATCATCGAAAGGAGCAGTTACTATTCGCAGTAACAAGTGGTATTTGAATGAAATCAGAAAAAGCAGCGCAGATTTTTTTACTTGCAGCCGGTCTGGTATTTTTCCTTATTGGAATTTTCCGTGGTGAGGCTGCAGTCGTACTCAGTAAGGCAATCAAATTATGTATGGAGTGTGTGGGAATTGGATAAGAAATTAAAATCAAACAAAAACTTCCTGGTCCGCTTCCGCGGATGGATTCAGGCAGCTGCAGCGCTGCTGACCAATCTTCATATTCCGAATCTGTTTAAAGGGAAGCTTTATCAGGGAAGGGTAAAAACCATATGTGTTCCCGGGCTGAACTGTTACTCCTGCCCGGCTGCCACAGGCGCCTGTCCGATTGGAGCCTTCCAGGCTGTAGTCGGTTCCTCAAAATTCAAGTTCACCTACTACATCACCGGATTTTTTATCCTGCTGGGGGTTCTGTTCGGACGATTTATCTGCGGTTTTCTCTGTCCGTTTGGATGGTTTCAGGATCTGCTGCATAAGCTTCCGGGCAAGAAGCTGTCTACCGCAAGGCTAAAGCCCCTGCGGTATCTGAAATACCTGATCCTGGTCGTCTTTGTGATACTGCTTCCGGCATTGGCAACGAATTCGCTGGGGATGGGCGACCCGTTCTTCTGCAAATATCTATGCCCGCAAGGCGTACTTGAAGGCGCAATTCCGCTGTCCCTTGCTAATTCAGGAATCCGTGCGGCACTCGGGCACTTATTTACATTTAAGTTTGCAATCCTCGTACTTGTTATCCTCTTAAGCATTCTGTTTTACCGTCCATTCTGTAAATGGATCTGCCCCCTTGGCGCTATCTACTCGCTGTTTAACAGCGTATCCTTTCTTAAGCTTCGGGTGGATTCTGAAAAATGTGTCGGCTGTCAAAAATGTAGTCATGCCTGTAAAATGGACGTCAATGTAACAGACACGCCAAACCACCCGGAATGTATCCGATGCGGAGCATGTATGAAAGCCTGCCCAACAAATGCGATCTGCTATCATTACGGATTTTCAACCAGGAAACAGGCTGACAATAAATAAGCTAAAATGAATCAAATCATATTCAAAAGGAGAATAAAAATCATGAAAAACAAATCTGGTAGAGTAAACTCAATGAAATTAAAAAAGGCAATTGCGGCGTCTCTCGCCATTTCCCTGCTTTTTGCATTCACAGGCTGTGGAAATTCCTCTGATTCCGCCGCAACGGAAAACACGAAACAGGAGACTGCTTCCGCCACAAATGCAGGCGACACGTCTGCGCCCAACGAAAAGCTGGACGACCTGTACCAGCAGGAAAATCAGATTTTTGCAGATCACAAAAATGTATGGGACAAGGTCTTTGGCTTTATGAGCAAGAACCCTGACGATGCTGCCTCGAATGAAAACTATGCGGACTTTCTTGCAAATACAATAGAATCAAACAAGGCTTCTTTCTCTGAAGAGGAATTTGATACTCTGAACAAAGATATCGAAACCATCCGCGGCATTGAAGAAGAAATTGCAAGGCTTGAGAAAGAAATTGCAGCATCTGATTCCTCCGGCAGCACTTTCTCCGGCTCAGCTGACTCTACAGGTGTGTTCCACGATTTTAAAGGGAAAGATCTGGATGGGAACGATGTGGATGACAGCCTTTTCGCCCAAAATAAAGTTACGGTTGTAAACTTCTGGTTCAGCGGCTGCAAGCCCTGTGTTGAAGAGCTTTCCAAGCTGAATGAATTAAATGATAAGCTGAAGGAAATGGGCGGCGAAGTGGTTGGTATCAATACGGATACATTGGACGACAATCAGGATGGAATCAAAGAAGCGAAGGAAATCCTGAAGGCCAAGGGAGCTTCCTACAAAAACCTGACCTTCGATTCCGATTCCACCGTTGGAAAATACGCAGGGGATATCATGGCATTTCCGACAACCGTTCTCGTAGATAAAGACGGAAATATCGTTGGCGATCCTTTCATGGGCGGAATTGATGATCCGTCAAACTACGAACAGCTGATGAAACAGATTCAGTCCGTGCTGGATCAGAAATAAAGCTATCTGCCGGAGTGCATAGGATCCTCTCTATGATGCTTCTCTTTTTCTTCATACATACGCTGGTCGGCAATAGCCCGGACTTCTTCCGCTTCACTGCTGTCTTCCGGAAATGCTGCGCATCCGCAGCTGACTCCAACCCGAAGCGTCTTTCCGGCCAGCTTTACCGGCTCCGTCAGTGCAATTTGAATGCGTTCCGCCATATGGCAGCAAAATGCTTTGTCATAGGCGGAGCAGATAATCAGGGCGAACTCGTCTCCGCCTATACGGAACGCATAATCGTTACTGCGGATACATTCCTGCAGACGTCTGGCAATTTCCTGAAGCACCTGATCTCCGGTGCTGTGGCCATAGGTATCATTGATCGGTTTGAATCGATCCAGATCGATATAAAAGAGAACAAACGGAAGTTTCTTTTTTTCCTTGTTCTGCAGAATATTGGTAAAATACCGTTCGTTGAACAGCCCAGTCAATCCATCTGTATTTGCCATATTCTCCAGTTCGATTTTTTGCCCAATATCCATAGATACCAGCATAACCTTAGTCAGTCTGTTATCCTTCGCCCATTCAATCGGAATCACATGCATGACTTTGTAAATATTTTCATTTCGGATGCAATACTCAAATTTTAAAATGTCGCTTTCCTTTCGAAGCACCTTTCTCAGATAATCCGGTGCAATCATGCGGCAAACTTTTGCGTTCTCTGTATTGGTCAATACAATATATCGTCGGGAAATGTAATCAACCAGACTCCAATATGCCCCTGTTTCAGGATAAAGAGGCTCATCCAGGATTAACTCATAATATTCATATCTGTCATTTTCCAGGTCAGCAACCGCATACCGGTCAACAATCCGGGAAATACCTTCAAGGAACTGCGTGGCTCGTTCTTTCTCTTTCTCCAAAAGGAGTCGCTCCTTCTCTTCATTCAGCAGCTTCGCACGATTTTCTGATACGAGTGCCAGCACCACGAGCAGCATAATTAAAGCTGCCGAAACTCCAAGAATCCCCAGCGTAACCTTCTGCAAATTTCGGTCACTATAGTCTACCGCATCAGAACGCACAATTCCAAGCAGTGTCCAGTCTTCAATCCCAACCGGCTCAGAGACCATATAATAGGTTCTTCCTCTATAAGTATACTGGGTATTTCCTTCGCGCTGCTGTTCGATGCATTCCTGTACGTACACCGGATTCCTGTCTTTCCAGACAATATCCGCATCCGTGTAAAAAGAAATCAGATTATTTACATCCTGCGGTATCTCTGTTTTCGATGTCAAAGAAAGTAAAATCTCCCCATCTGAGCGTACAACATAACAGTCACTTTGACCTTCATACAGATTGCTTGCCATCAGGTTCTCCACAACAGACGCATCATAGCTGATTGCAAGTCCGGTGTAGCTTACGTCATTGGATATAAATACTTCAGGAAGCGGGGCGGCAAGTACGATTTTCTTTATCCCGTAAGATGCCGTATACGAAGAAATCACACGTCTGTTTTTCTGAAACATCTCATCAAAGGCTCCGGTAATACTGTCCGCTGTCCCTTTTCTGCCTGCGGCGGTAATGAACTGATTCTCTTCATTAAACATAAAGAAATCGCTATACTGCCAATCATTTTTCCCGTCCTTCAGATTTTCCCACATTTCTTTCATTTCCTGTTCCGCCTCGTGCCTGCGTAATTCTCTGCTCCAATCGGACAAAACATTCCAGTTGCGCTGGATAAAAAGAGTCAGGGTTTTTGACACCTGTGTATAGCTTTCCTGCAAATGAGCGGCATTTTCTCTGTAGATTATAGAACTGGCACTATGCATGTAGAATCTGATTCCACACAAAAGAACTATCGCCATAGCAATTACCAATGCAGTGATTCGATAATGCTTTTTCATCCTTCGCCCCTCCCCTATTGCTTTCGTATAAGTACATTATACAGATAATACCTTCTAAAATAAAGAGGGATTATCAATTTTTACATTTTTATACAATCTTTATACACCGCAAATATCCCTTTCTTTTTGCTCTATAGGAATCATAGCTTTTACACTTTAATGTAACACGGTATTTTCTAAAGATCAAAAAGAGACTGTCGCCATATGGCGGCAGTCCCTTCACTCTGCTTCTGTAGCGTTACTTTGCTTCCGTGACAGAAAGCACCTCTCCCATAAAGGGATCTACTTCCGACACTGTTCCCGTATAAGTCACCGTAACCTTATCTCCGACCTTCACCTTGTCAAGCCCCTCCGGCTTCTCCTTATCAAAGGTAAATTCGTAGGAATTTCCGGCATCATCCGTCACTATAAACATAAAATCTTTCTTTTCATCCAATGTTCCGGTAAAGGAAGCTGTCTCCTCAGATCCGGAAGCCTCCTGTGTGGTCTGGGAATTCTGCCCGCTGTCTCCCGAATTCTTTGTTCCACAACCTGTTATCATGGATGCAGTCATAGCAGTAAGAAGCATCAACATTGCAAATCTCTTTTTCATACCAAAAACCTCCTGTCATTCTTTTATTGTTTCATTTTATTAGACGATCTATACGCTCAGAAAGTTTCAGATGTTTCTGAAAATCTTTCCCTTATATCATAAAAAGCCATTCAATTAGCAATATCAGCTAAATCAAATGGCTTTTTATCACGTTTTATAGCGTTATATTTGGTTATTTTGCCTAAAATTTCAGACTTACTTGTAATTTACAATCTTTCCGAAGTCCGGCTTCAGAGCTGCGCCGCCTACCAGGCCGCCGTCGATGTCTGCCTGTGCGAAGAGCTCCGGTGCGGTAGCTGCGTTTACAGATCCGCCGTACTGGATACGGATAGCTGCTGCAGTTGCCTCATCGTAGATCTCTGCGATGCATGCGCGGATGCCTGCGCAAACTTCCTGTGCCTGCTCAGTTGTAGCTGTCTTACCGGTTCCGATAGCCCAGATCGGCTCGTAAGCGATAACTGCTTCCTTAGCCTGATCTGCGGTTACGCCCTGGAAACCAACCTTAACCTGCTGACGGATGAAGTCCATGGTTACGCCCTGCTCTCTCTGAGTCAGAGTCTCGCCGCAGCACATGATCGGTGTAAGACCATGCTCAAATGCCTTCAGCATCTTCTTATTTACAGTCTCGCTGGTCTCTGCGAAGTACTCACGTCTCTCGGAATGTCCAAGAATTACGTACTTTACGCCTGCGTCCGTCAGCATATTCGGGGAAATCTCACCTGTGTAAGCGCCCTTCTCCTCGAAGTACATGTTCTCAGCGCCAACCTGGATGTTGGATCCCTTGGTAGCCTCTACGACCGGGATGATGTCGATAGCCGGTACGCAGAATACTACGTCTACGTCATCGTTTGCTACCAGCAGCTTTAAGGTGTTTACCAGTTCTACTGCCTCGCTGGGAGTCATGTTCATTTTCCAGTTACCAGCGATAATTTTCTTTCTTGCCATTGTTTTGTTCTCCTCTTATATAAATAATGAAATCTTACAGGTCATTTGCTGCTGCTACGCCCGGAAGCTCTTTACCTTCCAGGAACTCCAGGGAAGCGCCGCCGCCTGTGGAGATGTGAGTCATCTTGTCGCCGAAGCCAAGGGTATTGACTGCTGCTGCGGAGTCGCCGCCGCCGATGATGGTGGTTGCGTCTGTCTCAGCCAGGGACTTTGCTACTGCAATGGTACCCTTTGCCAGGATCGGGTTCTCGAATACGCCCATCGGTCCGTTCCATACTACAGTCTTCGCAGACTTCACAGCCTCAGCGTACAGCTCTGCGGTCTTGGTTCCGATATCCAGACCCATCATGTCAGCCGGGATCTCGTTGGACGGTACTACAGATACCTCGATCTCTGCGTCGATGGGGTTCGGGAACTCTTTTGCGATGGTGGTGTCAACCGGAAGAAGCAGCTTCTTGCCAAGCTTCTCCGCCTTCTCCATCATTTCCTTGCAGTAGTCGATCTTCTCATCGTCTACCAGAGAGGTTCCTACCTCGTAGCCCTTTGCCTTCAGGAAGGTGTAAGCCATTCCACCGCCGATGATCAGGGTGTCGCACTTCTCAAGCAGGTTTGCGATTACGTTCAGCTTATCTGCTACCTTTGCACCGCCCAGGATTGCTACGAAGGGACGCTCCGGGTTGTTGACTGCATTGCCCAGGAAGTTGATCTCCTTCTGCATCAGGTATCCTACTACAGAAGTCTTTACATACTGAGTTACGCCTACGTTGGAGCAGTGCGCGCGGTGCGCGGTTCCGAATGCGTCGTTTACAAATACGTCTGCCAGGGAAGCCAGCTCCTTGGAGAATGCCTCGCCGTTCTTGGTCTCCTCTGCGCGGTAACGGGTGTTCTCAAGAAGAACTACCTCGCCGTCCTTCATAGCTTCTACAGCTGCCTTTGCGTTCGGTCCTACAACCTCCGGATCAGCTGCGAACTTTACTTCCTGGCCCAGAAGCTCGGAAAGTCTCTTGGCTACCGGCGCCAGGGACAGCTCCGGCTTCGGCTCTCCCTTGGGCTTGCCCAGGTGGGAGCAAAGGATAACCTTTCCGCCGTCAGCGATCAGCTTCTTGATGGTCGGCAGCGCTGCAACCAGACGATTCTCGTCTGTGATCTTGCCATCCTTCAGCGGTACGTTAAAATCGCATCTTACCAGGACACGCTGTCCTTTTACGTTGATGTCATCTACAGATTTCTTGTTTAACATCTCAATCTCTCCTTACTTGTCATGGATAAATAATAAAAAGAGGTCCGGTCCATAAAGACCGGACCTCTTAAGGTCTTATTCCTGACGGTAGTCCGCCATGCCGCTCGATTTGCCCCAGGGCACTCTCTCGCTCTTACGAGCTCACCTTGTCGCTTCGCTTCATCTCGCTGACGGGCTATCGCCCTATAGAAGCCGTAAATCCCAGCCGCTTATGTGCAAGCACAACGCGTCTGCGCTTTCCGTCTTCTGCATGGCTCAATGCTTACGCAAGCTCAGCGAAGTACTTGATTGTACGAACCATCTGAGATACATAGGAGTTCTCATTGTCGTACCAGGAAACAACCTGTACCTGAGATGTGCCGTTGCCAAGGTTTACAACCATGGTCTGAGTAGCGTCGAACAGAGAACCAAATCTCATACCAACGATATCAGAAGATACGATCTCGTCTGTGTTGTAACCGAAGGACTCGGTAGCTGCTGCCTTCATAGCTGCGTTGATTCCATCAACAGTAGCCTCACCCTTAACAACTGCGTTCAGGATAGTAGTAGAACCAGTCGGGGTCGGTACACGCTGTGCAGCGCCGATAAGCTTGCCGTTCAGCTCCGGAATAACAAGGCCGATTGCCTTAGCTGCTCCTGTGCTGTTCGGAACGATGTTGATAGCGCCTGCACGGCTTCTTCTCAGGTCACCCTTTCTCTGCGGTCCGTCAAGGATCATCTGGTCGCCTGTGTAAGCGTGGATGGTGCACATGATACCGGACTCGATCGGCATGTAGTCGTTCAGAGCCTTAGCCATCGGTGCAAGGCAGTTTGTTGTACAGGAAGCTGCGGAAATTACAGTATCCTCTTTTGTCAGTGTCTCGTGGTTTACATTGTAAACGATGGTCGGAAGGTCATTTCCAGCCGGAGCGGAGATAACTACCTTCTTAGCGCCTGCTGTGATATGAGCAGAAGCCTTCTCCTTGGAGGTGTAGAATCCGGTACACTCCAGAACTACGTCTACGCCGATCTCTCCCCACGGAAGCTCTGCTGCGTTAGCCTTTGCGTAGATCTTGATCTCTTTGCCATCAACAATGATGGAATCTTCTGTTGCAGATACGGTATCTGCCAGAGCATATTTACCCTGAGAAGAATCATATTTTAACAGGTGAGCAAGCATCTTCGGGCTTGTCAGGTCGTTGATTGCTACAACCTCATATCCCTCTGCGCCAAACATCTGTCTGAATGCAAGTCTGCCGATACGTCCGAAACCGTTAATCGCTACTTTTACTGCCATTTTAAATTTCCTCCTAAATATGAATTTAGATTATTCGTGGTTTTCCGCCCCTCTCAGGACAGAGCCCAACCTGCAATTATTGTACCCAATTCCATACAAAAAAGCAAGTCCCAATTCCGCAATTTCCCTGACGTTGTGCAATTTTTGTCAAAACAATGAATTTCCCGTCGATCTTTTTCTTGTCATTGTGTATTTTTTCAATTAAGATGGGTGTATATTCGTTGCAGAGGTGAAAAATATGACTGCTGATTACCATTTACATTCCTGTTTTTCCGGGGACAGTGAGACGCCCACGGAGGAAATGATAAAAAAGGGGCTAGCGCAGGGGCTTTCTCTTATGTGTATGACCGAGCACCTGGATATGGATTACCCCTATTCCGATGTAAGCTTTGACCTGGATGCGGACGCTTATTTCCGGGAAATGCATCGGCTTCAGGAGGCCTACCATGACCGCATTGAAATCCGTATCGGAGCAGAGCTTGGGATCCAGCCCCAGCTGGGGGATGCTTACCGGCAATGGCTTTCAGACAAGTCCTTCGATTTTCTGATCGGCTCCACCCACCTGGTGGATCGGTTTGACCCTTACTATCCGGATTTCTGGACCTCCTATGACGCTGCTTCCGGCGTAAACCGGTACCTGGATGTGACCCTTCAGAATATCCGGGCTTTTGATGATTTTGATGTATACGGGCATATCGATTATATCATCCGCTATGTACCGGATGGGGATCGCGTTTTTTCTTACAAAAAGCATGCCGATCAGGTGGACGCGGTTCTGAAGCTGCTGATAGAAAAGGGCAAAGGCATCGAAATCAACACCGGCGGCTACAAGGCCGGACTTTCTGAGCCAAACCCCTGTCACGACGTGCTGCGCCGCTATAAGGAGCTCGGCGGGGAAATCATTACCATGGGATCGGACGCCCATACGACGGAGTATGTGGCGTATCGGTTCGCGGACGCCAAAGAGGTGCTTCGGGAATGCGGATTTCGGTATTTTACGGTATTCCGGGAGCGGAAGGCGGAGTTTGTGCCGTTATAAATATGTTCTGTTATATAGAAAAAGGCTGCTGCAAAATGATGATTTCTCTATTTTGCAACGGCCTCTTCTTCTTTTACTATCCTTTTATCCTTCGTCTGCCAATCGCAATAATCCTCCCAAGCACATTCTTCCCAGAGTATCTTCATCTATGAATCCTCTATCAGCCCGTGCTCTGTAAGCTTTGCTTTTTCACTTTCAATATCGGCAATTACGCGATCCAGATATCACATATTCGCCTCTGAATAAAAGGGATCCGGCTGCCGCACGATGGTTCCCCCGCCCAGCACGTAGTCGCCGTCGTAGAACACGACCGCCTGGCCCGGTGTCACGGCGCGGACGGGTTCTTTAAAGTCCACACGCACCAGATCGTCTCCCTCCCGTCGGATGACGCAGGGAGAACCCTTATGATTGTAGCGGATCTTAGCCAGTACCTCTTTTCCTTCGGAGAAATCCGGCTCAGACATGTGGTTCAGGCGGTTCGCCCGAAGCGTCGTGGTGAACACGTCCTCCTGCTCGCCGATGACCACCTCGTTGGTCTCCGGGCGAATCTCGGTTACCACCACGCGGCGGCCCATGGCCAGGCCTAAGCCTTTTCGCTGGCCGATGGTGTAGTGGATGATCCCCTTATGGCGGCCCAGTACCGTACCGTCTGCGGTGACGAAATTGCCCTCCTTCGAGGGTTCTCCGGTAGTCCGCTCAATGAACCCCGCATAGTCCTGATCCGGGACGAAGCAGATCTCCTGGCTGTCCGGCTTATGGGCTACCCGGAAGCCCAGCTTCTCCGCCATTTCCCGAATTTCATCCTTGGAATAGGCTCCCACCGGCATCAATGTCCGGGAAAGCTGCTCCTGCGTCAGGTTATACAGGGCGTAGGTCTGATCCTTCGCCGCCGTTACGGAATTACGGATGGCGTAGCGGCCATTTGGCAGCTGCTCCACCCGGGCGTAATGACCGGTGGCGATGTAGTCCGCGCCGATGTCCAGGCTGCGCTTTAAAAGCGCCTCCCATTTCACATAACGGTTGCAGGCGATACAGGGATTGGGCGTCCGGCCCGCCAGATACTCCGCCACAAAATAGTCCATGACAGCTTCCTTGAAATCTGTCTTAAAATTCATCACATAATAGGGAATGTCCAGCTGGGCCGCCACTCTTCTTGCGTCATCCACCGCGGACAGGCCGCAGCAGCCGCCGTTTTCCTCCTGGGTGAACTCATCCTCATCCTGCCAGATCTGCATGGTGGCTCCGATGACCTCGTAGCCCTGTTCCTTTAAGAGATAGGCTGCCACAGAGGAATCCACGCCGCCGGACATTCCTACTACTACTTTTTTCTTAGCCATAGCTTACGATTCCTTTTAGTAGTCCTCGCCCTCTTCTTCCTCGCCCTCATGAATATCAGACTTCGGCTTCTTCAGTCCCTCGATCTTAATACCGTGCTTCTCTGCGTAATCCCAGAGTGCCGCATGAATGGCCTCCTCTGCAAGCAGGGAGCAGTGAACCTTGACAGGGGGAAGTCCGTCCAGAGCTTCCATAACGGCCTTATTCGTAACTTCCAGAGCCTGCTGGATGGTCTTGCCCTTTACCAGCTCGGTCGCCATGCTGCTGGTGGCAACGGCTGCGCCGCAGCCGAAGGTCTTGAACTTACAATCCTGGATGACGCCGTTGTCGTCGATGTCCAGGTACATCCGCATGATGTCTCCGCATTTTGCATTGCCGACGGTGCCTACGCCACTGGCGTTCTCTATCTCTCCTACGTTACGGGGATGCTGAAAATGGTCCATTACTTTTTCGCTGTACATACTTTGTTTCTCCTCTATTATTTATTTTTCTTAACGAAGTCTTCGTAAAGCGGTGACATGCTTCTCAGTCTGTCGATGATCCGCTTTAAGTTCTCCACTACGAAATCCAGATCCTCTTTCGTAATCTCCTCGTTCAGAGTCAGTCTCAAGGAACCGTGCGCAATCTCGTGGGGCAGGCCGATGGCCATCAGCACATGGGATGGATCCAGGGAACCGGATGTGCAGGCGGAACCTGAGGAACCGCAGATGCCTTCCATGTCGAGCATGATAAGCAGGGACTCACCCTCGATGAACTGGAAGCTGAAGTTCGCGTTGTTCGGAAGACGGGTGGTCCGGTGGCCATTCAGTCTGGTGTAGGGAATCTCCTTCAGGACGCGATCAATCAGGTAATCACGAAGCTCAATCTCTTTGTCTGTACGCTCCTTCATGGTCGCCATGGCGCGCTCGACCGCCTTGCCCAGTCCTACGATACCCGGCACGTTCTCCGTACCTGCGCGGCGCTTGCGCTCCTGAGCTCCGCCATGGATAAAGGAGCGAATCTTCACGCCTTTTCGGATATACAGGAAGCCGATACCCTTGGGTCCGTTCAGCTTGTGGCCGCTGGCGCTGAGCATGTCAATATGGTACTCGTCTACATGGATCGGCACCTGACCGAAGGCCTGTACGGCGTCTGTGTGGAACAGAATGCCGTGCTCATGGGCAATCTCACCAATCTCTTTGATGGGCTGAATGGTTCCGATCTCGTTATTTGCAAACATCACGGAAATCAGGATGGTCTCCGGACGGATGGCTTTCTTCAGCTCGTCGATCTTCACGACACCATTCTCATCTACGGGCAGATAAGTAATCTCATAGCCGTGCTTCTCCAGCCACTCGCAAGTGTGCAGGATCGCATGATGCTCGATCTTTGTGGTAATAATGTGTTTTCCTTTGCTCTTATATGCCTCTGCAGTCGCTTTCAGAGCCCAGTTGTCGGACTCGCTTCCGCCTGCGGTGAAATAAATCTCCTCGGTCTGCGCGCCCAGCGCATTCGCGATGGTCTCTCTTGCTTCTGTGATGGCCTTTTTGCTCTCGCCTCCAAGGCTGTATACGGTAGAGGGGTTGCCGTAATGCTCTGTGAAATAGGGCAGCATGGCCTCTACAACTTCCGGCGCTGTCTTTGTGGTCGCCGCGTTATCCAGATAAATTAACTTCTTCATGGTGATATCTCCTTCTTTTTTAGATGCAACAGGACGTATTTTCCTTGGTCCCGGCTTCATCCTTCATGCTCCTGCTTTCTTCGACCAGCTGATCCAGCTTAATCTCATCTACGGTCCGGTTAATGCTGTCGTTAATCTTCTGCCAGACATACTTGGTCACGCAGAATTCAGAACCGCCGCAGCTGCTTTCCTCCTCCAGTCCCGGGCAGTTCACCGCGTCCAGGCTTCCCTCCAGAGCCCGCAGGATATCTCCCACGGAAATCTCGGACGCCGGAAGCGCCAGCTTGTAGCCGCCGCCCGCTCCCCGGACGCTGGTTACCAGTCCGGCCTTGCGGAGCTTCGCGATCAGCTGCTCCAGATAGCTTTCCGATATATTCTGTCTGGCGGAAATACTGGCGATGGAAACCGTCTCATTTTCGCTGTACAGGGCCAAATCAATCAACGCGCGAAGTCCATATCTTCCCTTTGTAGACAATTTCATATTGTCACCTCGCACTCAAAGGTTATTAAATTCCGAGTACTTTTGTCGGATTTCGTATTGATAATAACACTCAGGTAAGGTTCTGTCAAGCAGGTTTTTGCCATATATTACTTATAATTTTTGATTTAAGGAAATCTATGAAAAAACAGCTTCATCCGCTGGTCGGCGGCACGCTGCTTCTGACTGCGGCAGGCCTTATGACCCGCCTCATCGGCTTTTTCTATAAAATATTCTTAAGCCGCGCCATCGGTGCCGAGGGCATCGGCATCTACCAGATGATTTTTCCCATTTACGGGGTCTGTTATGCGCTGACCACCTCCGGGGCCGAGATCGCCGTTTCCCGCTTCGTCTCCCGGGAAAATGGGGCCGGACGTCCGCAGAGCGCAAGACAGGTTCTGCGCGTGGGGCTTCTCCTGGCTCTGGGGCTTGCCATCCCCACCGCTTTTCTCCTGTATGAAAATGCTGCTTTTCTGGCACGGAACATTTTACAGGAAACGCGGACGGTGCAGCTTCTTCAGATTATGGCGTTCACAATTCCCTTCGGTGCCTGCCATTCCTGCATTTGCGGCTATTATTACGGGTTAAAGAAGCCCGCGGTTCCGGCGGCTGCCCAGCTTTTCGAGCAGCTGTCCCGTGTGGGGGCTGTCTTTCTCATTTACCGGGTGGCCTGTGAACAGGGCATGGGTTTGTCCCCGCTAACCGCCGTCATTGGTCTGGTTATCGGGGAGTTTGCGTCCATGCTGTTCTGTGTCTTCTGCGTCTCCGGGCAATCTGCCCCTCCCGGAAAATCTGCGGACGGCTCCGGCGCGCCCTCCCTTTTTTCCCTGACACGGCAGATGCTGGCCATGGCGCTTCCGGTCACCGGCAACCGACTCTGCATGAATCTGCTGGCCAGCGCCGAATCCATTCTGCTGCCCCTTTGTCTCCAACAATACGGCCTGTCCACGAAGCAGGCGCTCAGCGTCTATGGAACCCTGTCCGGCATGGCCCTGTCCTTTATCCTGTTTCCCAGCGTCCTGACAGGCGCTCTGTCAGTCATGCTGCTGCCCTCCGTATCCGAATCCCAGGCTGCCGGGGACGACGCAAGCCTTTCCCGCACGGTCCGGAAAACCGTGTCCTTCTGCCTGCCGCTGGGAATCAGTTTTACCGTCCTCTTTCTGCTCTTCGGACGCTTTCTCGGGAACTTTTTCTTCCGAAGCACCCTGGCCGGAGATTTTATCCTTACCCTGGCCTGGATCTGTCCGTTTCTGTATCTGAACCACACCTTGCACAGTATCTTAAACGGCCTTGGCCGCACCGGAACCGGCTTTTTCAATAATCTGGCGGGCATTCTGATTCGCATCCTTTTTGTCCTGTGCTTTGTACCGCGCTTCGGAATCGAAGGATATTTGTGGGGACTGCTGGCAGGACAGCTGATCGTATGCGGGATGAATCTGGCTTCTTTACAGGAATTCCTACATAATTAATGTAAAATTTGCGTGACTTTTGCGTTTTCTTGTATTATGATAGAAACAGTTCGGCATCAATATACACAAACGAGGAGTTATGAAAAATGGCATTCGATTTCAAGCAAAAGCTGCCCACCCCCCAGGAAATCCGTGAAATGTATCCGGTTCCCGACCATGTGGCACAGATAAAAAAAGAGAGAGACGAAGAAATCCGTAAAGTTTTCACCGGAGAATCCGACCGCTTTATAGCCATCATCGGACCCTGTTCCGCAGATAATGAAGAGGCTGTCTGCGACTATGTGCGCCGTCTGGTTCAGGTACAGGAGAAGATTAAGGACAAGGTCCTGATTATCCCCCGTATCTACACGAACAAGCCCCGTACCACCGGCGACGGTTACAAGGGCATCATGCATCAGCCGGATCCGGAGAAGAAGCCGGACCCGCTGGCTGGCATCATCGCCCTGCGACACATGCACATCCGCGCCATCGAAGAGACCGGCATGACCGCAGCCGATGAGATGCTGTACCCGGAAAATCTGCCCTATGTACAGGATTTCCTGTCCTATATCGCCATCGGAGCCCGCTCCGTGGAAAACCAGCAGCACCGTCTGGTATCCAGCGGCATCGACATTCCCGTGGGCATGAAGAACCCCACCAGCGGCGACTTTTCCGTTATGCTGAACTCCGTTCACGCGGCACAGAACGGCCACTCCTTCATTTACCATGGCTGGGACGTCCAGACCAGCGGAAATGACCTGGCACACGTGGTTCTTCGCGGTGCTGTCAATGAGCGCGGCGTGTCCCTGCCCAACTATCACTATGAGAACCTGCGGAACCTCTGCAATCTCTACGCCCAGAGAGAGCTGAAGAATCCGGCCTGCATCGTAGACGCGAACCACAACAACTCCAACAAACAGTTCAAGGAGCAGATCCGTATCGTCAAAGAAGTTCTGCACAGCCGTTCCTGCTCCGACGACATCCGCAAGCTGGTCAAGGGCGTGATGATCGAGAGCTATATCGAGGAAGGCAATCAGGGCATTCACGACCATGTCTATGGCAAGTCCATTACCGACGCCTGCCTGGGCTGGGAAGATTCCGAGCGGCTGCTGTATGAGATCGCGGAGCGCTGCTAATTCAAAAACAGCTTATATACCAAGGGAGAGCGTTCAACCGTCTCCCTTTTTTCTATTCTTTCTATTTTACTCTATTGGAATCATAGTTTTCGCACTTTAACGTAACACGGTGTTTCCTATAGAGTAAAAAAAGAGATTCCCGTGTATTATTATCAGGAATCTCTCGTCACTTTATTCTATCTGTTATCCTCTCGGATGCGCCTTCGCATATATCTCCCGGGTTCTCGCCGCGTACATCATGGTCGTGGAGATATCCGAATGTCCCAGCATCTCCTGCACCACATGCAGATCCGCGCCGTTTTCCACCAGATGGGCCGCAAAGGAATGACGCAGGGTGTGGGGCGTAATCTCCATCTCAATACCCGCCTGCTTCACATACTGCTTCAGAAGCTTCCAGAAGCCCTGACGGCTCATGCCCTCGCCGGAGCAGTTGGGGAACAGCATCTCACATTTCTTATCGCCTATGAGCTGACCGCGCGCCTCCTTCAGATAATGCTCCAGTGCTTTCTTCGCTTTCGGACCGAAGGGAATAATCCGCTCCTTATTCCGGTCGCGGCACACGATATAATCCAGCTTCCAGTTCACATCGTCCATCTTCAGAGAAATCAGCTCGGTTACCCGGATACCGGTGGCGTATAGAAGCTCCAGCATGGCTGTATCCCGCAGACCCTTGCTTGTTCGGTCGCCCGGCTGCCGCAGCAGGCGCTCCATCTCCTCCACAGACATGATCTCAGGCAGTTTTTTTTCTACTTTGGGTGCTTTCAGCTTCTCTGCCGGATCGGAACTGATGCTGCCTTCTTTCCAAAGATACAGATAAAAACCCTTCATGGACGCGATATTTCTCGATACCGTCGCTGCTGACATTCCATTTTTTTCCAAGTCCAGAATATAGGAATTCAAGGTTGTCTCTGTAACCTCTTTCGCATCCTCTACCTTCTGCTTCTGGAGAAAATGCATCATTTTCATCAGATCTCTCTGATAAGAAAGCTCCGTATTCCGGGATGTCTTTTTCACATTATGTAAATAAGACATGAATCCTTTAATCTCTTGTTCCATATATCCATGTGCCCCTCAGCTTATGCTCACCCAAGCCGTTTTCTTCTAAAGTCTTTGGATTTTATTATAGTAAGAAATCACCAGAAAAGCAATGATCTTTTTTTCGCAAAATACTGTAAAATCAAGGCTTTTTACGGCTTTCCACAATATCTGGTTTTCTTCTTTTCCTGTTCCACCAAATCTGGTAAAGAATTCGTAAAATATTTTTAAATATTTTTTAAAATCAGCTTCAAAAACATGGGATTTACATAACTTTCGAGCAGAGAGCCGGCCAAAAGCAGCAGAAATCCAAGTCCCCAGACCAGGAGATAAGGCATCATCTGCCGACTGTTCCCACTGTATCGCTGTCCTTTCCAGGGACGGTTCTCCGACGTCTCACAGATTTTCTGAAAAAGCCAGACCGCGGCAGGCACATACAGAAAAAACTGCGGCAGACCAGAAGCGAGGCAGACCAGAATCCCCGCAAAGCCCAGCTTCATGGCTGCCGTCGTCAGTGTGATGCCAAGCGCCGCCCCCATCCATGCCAGAGATAGAAAAACTGC
Organism: Laedolimicola intestinihominis; assembly: GCF_040096155.1. Classification (NCBI taxonomy): domain Bacteria; kingdom Bacillati; phylum Bacillota; class Clostridia; order Lachnospirales; family Lachnospiraceae; genus Laedolimicola; species Laedolimicola intestinihominis. The sequence continues at coordinate 18,725 of NZ_JBBMFE010000002.1, forward strand.
AGCTGTGCCAAAGAAAGTAAAACCGGTCAGCCATAACAGGGTAAACTGGCTCACGCGCGATTTCAATGTATACCGGAGCAGTTCCCCGCTGGCCAGCTCTGCCTGCTGATATCTGGAAAAAAAATAACGGCCAAGCAGAGCTGTCTCATGGGCTGCTCCCCGACCAAACAGCACCATATATAAAATTCCCGCCGCAAATCCTGTCAGGAATACCGGCAGGAATGTTTTTCTTGTACCTGTAATTTTTTTCCACATAAAACAGCCCTCCCATATACCTTTCAATATATGAGAGGGCCGCCGCATTCATACTATTTGATTCCTTCGGATTTCTGATAGCAGGCCTCGCAGGCTTTCAGCACCGCGCCCCGGAATCCCGCGTTTTCCAGCGCCGCCACACCGGCGATGGTGGTTCCGCCCGGAGAGCAGACCTTATCCTTCAATGCTCCCGGATGCTCACCGGTCTCCAGCACCATTTTCGCTGCGCCGGCTACTGCCTGGGCCGCAAAGGTGTATGCCTGGGCTCTCGGAAGGCCAAACTGCACTGCGCCATCCGCCAGTGCCTCAATAAACTGGTATACATAAGCCGGAGAGCTTCCGCTGGCGCAGACCACCGCGCTCATCATCCGTTCTTCCACATCGGCGTACTTTCCGACTGCTCCGAAGATCTGATGTACCCGGTCAATCTCTTCCTGACTGAATTCCTCCGCGTCAAAAGACAGCCCTGTCATACCCTCGCCAATCAGAGCCGGGGTGTTGGGCATAGCCCGTACAATCCGCCGATCTGAGCCAAGGGTTTCTTTCAGGCTCTGAATGGTGATACCCGGAGCCAGGGAGATTACTACATGATCCGGTGTCACCGCGTAGCGGATCTGCTTCAGCACCAGGGGATAATACTGGGGTTTCACAGCCAGTACCACGTATTTACAGTTGTTGGCGCATTCCGCGTTGGACTCCGCGTATACCACCTGGGTTTCCGCATGCACCCGCAGCTTTGTCTCCGTGGTCTTTGCGGTAAAAATCAGCTTTTCCGCCGGAAACTCTTTCAGGACGCCTTTCAAAAGGGCGTAACCCATATTACCCATTCCGATAAATCCTATCTCTGCCATCTGTATCTCCTCCTCTTTCATCAACCTCTGTTCAAAATCTGACCGGAATCCAAGTGGAATTCATTCACAGTCCACTTGGATTCCGATCGAAAAAGGATGCCGCCCTGCGACATCCTTCGTCTTTTTATTTTGCGTAATCTGTTACTCTGCTTTCGCGGATAACATTTACCTTGATCTGACCCGGATATTCCAACTCAGCTTCTATCTGCTTGGAAATATCTCTTGCCAGCAATACCATGCTGGCGTCATCTACCTGATCCGGAACTACCATTACACGAATCTCTCTACCTGCCTGAATTGCAAAAGACTTGTCTACGCCCTTAAAACCATTGGCGATATCCTCTAACTGTTTTAACCGATTTGTGTACGTCTCCAACGTCTCTCTGCGGGCACCCGGACGGGCTGCGGAAATGGTATCTGCCGCCTGTACCAGACATGCAATCAGAGATGTCGGCTCCGTATCACCATGATGTGATTCTACCGCGTTGATAACAATCGGTGATTCCTTGTACTTTCTGCACAGATCTGCACCAATCTGGATATGGGATCCTTCCACCTCATGGTCAATGGATTTACCAATATCATGAAGCAGTCCGGCGCGCTTCGCCATACGGACGTCTACGCCGACCTCGCCTGCCAGAAGGCCTGCCAGATGCGCTACTTCAATGGAATGCTTCAATGCATTCTGACCATAGCTGGTACGGAACTTCATTCGTCCCAGGAGCTTCACCAGCTCCGGATGAATTCCATGGACGCCAACCTCGAGAACGGCTGCCTCGCCTTCCTCGCGGATCATGATCTCCACTTCCTTCTGCGCCTTTTCTACCATCTCTTCGATACGTGCCGGATGAATACGTCCGTCCACGATGAGCTTTTCCAGCGCAATCCTTGCCACTTCGCGGCGAATGGGGTCAAAGCCTGACAGAATGACTGCCTCGGGGGTATCGTCGATGATCAGGTCGATGCCTGTCAATGTCTCAAGAGTACGGATATTCCGTCCCTCACGACCGATGATTCTTCCCTTCATCTCGTCGTTCGGAAGCTGTACCACGGAGATCGTCGTCTCTGCCACATGGTCGGCAGCGCACTTCTGAATCGCCGTTACTACATATTCCTTTGCCTTCTTGTCAGCTTCTTCTTTTGCTCTGCTCTCCAGTTCCTTGACGAGCACAGCGGTTTCATGTTTTACTTCGTCTTCAACAGTCTTTAATAAATAATCTTTTGCTTGTTCGGAGGTAAGGCCAGAGATTCTTTCCAGTTCCTGTACTCTTTTTTCCTGAAGCTTGTTGATCTCAGCTGTCTGCTTCGCCAGCTTCTCTTCCTTGGCCGCATAACTCAGCTCACGGCGTTCCAGGGCATCAGATTTCTTGTCAAGAGCTTCCTCTTTGGCAAGCACTCTGCGCTCATAACGCTGCAGCTCCGCTCTGCGTTCCTTTGTCTCTTTGTCCAGCTCGTTCTTTGTCTTCAGTGATTCTTCCTTCGCCTCCAGCAAAGCTTCGCGCTTGGATCGTTCCGCGACCTTCAGTGCGTCGTCGATGATCTCTCTTGCTTTCTCTTCCGCGTTACCGACCTTTTTCTCGACCGTATTCTTGCGGACAGTCAGGGTCACAAGAGCCGTTACCACAATGCACACAATCGCAACGATTATAAGAACATAAAACGGCACAGGAGCACCTCCTTATTTAATTTTCATTGTACAAATATAACCTGTTTGACACGCTTATTTTTATAAGTTTTGCCGATTAGGAATAACATACAACTATTAAATTCTATACTTATTTTACCTTTCTGTCAAGTAATAGTTGGGTAACAGCAGCTCCCAGTCCGGTAATACCCGCAAGAAGCAAAATGATCCAGAATACCGCCTCATTTTCATCGCCTGTCTGTACCCTGGTACCTGTTTCAGAAGGCTTCTGCCGGCTGGATTTCTGCCCTGCTTTATCTTCCGTTTTTTTCTCCGGTTCCTTTTCCGGCTTCTTTCCCTCGTCGTCCGCGAACCGAAGCTCGTCAGTCTTAGTTCCCTGCGGATCCTTTTCCCGCAGAGTCGATGTAACTGTCAATTCTCCATTTTCCCCGTTGACAGCCATGACATGCAGATAATACACAGCGATCTGCTTCTGATCCTCCCGGGTCATTGTCAGTACATAATGATAGTCTCCCGGCTTTTCAAACCGGATTTCCGGCAGCTGCGTGATGGTCTTGTCCCTGGTCAGTGTTACACAATATTCCTCCTGACTTCCGTCCGGCATGAGACACCCTTCATCCAGTCCCTTCAGGGCCAACTGATATGTTTTGTCCTCATTCAGACCGCCCTGTCCCCAGGTAATTGTTACCGGCAGGGTAAACCGGCTGCCGCCTGACGCGTACACCGGAAAAGCCAGCATCAGAAACAGCCCCAAGGCTATCAATAAACTATATCTTTTTACTCTTCTTACTCTGTAAAATATTCTTCTCATTTGCGCTCATATACCATCAATACAACAATACGTTCTTCTTCCTTTTCCGACGAACAGGTGCTGAGAGCCAGGACAGCCCAGCTATCCGGTTCTTCCGAAAGCTTCTCCAAAAGCTCCTTTCTGACATACTGCCCCTTCGTTAAAACTGTCTGCTGAAACACATCCGAATCCGGTCCGCAATCCTGCGGTTCAAAAATACAGGAGTCCGCTGCATCCACCTTCATAGCCGCCAGAAACGTAAGCGGATATATTTTTCCCGGAACCATCAGTGTTCCCGTGGTATGCTCTTCCACAAAGTCCTCTTCCAGATACCGGTCCAGATCCCCAAACATTCTGTGCTTTTCCATATGATGTCCATACACCAGCTGGTATGCGCCCTGAAATGTCCTGTCGCACCTGGAATCCAGAAAAATGCTTCCTGCCAGGGCATATTCCCCGTACACATTTTTGTTCAGATATTCCAGGTTATCCTCGCCCTGCACAATTGGGTCATCGATTCCGGTACCCTCCAGGGTCAGCCAGGCCGCCACATCCGGATTGAGTCTCTGAAGCTCTTCAAAGGATGGGCTTTCTTCCTTTGGCCTCTGTTTTCTCAGCTCCTGCTGAAGCTTAAGCGGCGCGTCATAGATGGTGTTATTATCCCAGATGCAGTAGACGCAGTAAAGCGCTGTTACAAGCAGCGTCAGCAAAACAGCCCCATCCAGCAGTCTGTTGAGCAGCTTCAGCAGAATGCTTCCCATACTCTGCTTATTTTTCTCTGTCACGGCGTTTCTTACCTGCAAAGAACAAAAGAGCTGCAGCCGCTATGCCCGCAAGTACAAGGACGTAGGGCAGATCGGAAAGGAAGATGCCGGTGTCGATGGTTGTCTCTCTTTTGTTTTCAATCTCCACAGACTGCGTCATTCCCACTGTGCCGGCTCCGGCTGCCATATCCGTTATGGTTCCGCTTTTGCCGCCGGCAGACTCTGTACCATTGTATTTCGGTGTGTGATAGCCGTCTGCCTGCGTCTCCGTTACCTGGTAGGTGACGCCCTTCGGAATATTGGAAAATACTACCGTTGTTCCGTCTTTCACCTTAACGGAAGCGGTTGCGCCGGTTTTTGCAGCATTGATAACAGCTTCTGTCGGATTGCCTGTTATACCGGCGCTGGTGCTGATGGCGATCGGCGCGTGGATTTCTGTTCCGGCAGGCGCGGTAAAGGTAACCGTTACATCAAACTCTCTGTTTCTGTCTCCCATATTACCGGTAACTGTCTTTGTGACGCTCAAGCTGCCTGCGGCGTACACATTGGTTACGTTCTCTGCTTTTTGTCCCAGAGAACCATCCGCATTGACCCTGTACAGCTTTACGTTGTCGATTTTCAGGGCTCCAGCTGACGCGTCGTCATTGACCACTGCCACGCGGACCGCACAGGTATCTGCGGCATAGGTTACGCCGGCTGTATTTCCCGCTTTCTCCCGGAACTCATAGTAATAGTAGCCCACGCTCTGATAGCTGTCCGCCGTGACCGCGACTGCCACCAGCTGCGTAACGGGTGCTGACACCGTATCCGCTGTCTTTGCCAGATTCCCTTCCGCATATGCGGCAGAACCAATGGTTATCGCTTTTGCAGCATCCGGAATGCTGTCAGCCTGTCCCGCCGGAAGCTCTCCCAGCTTTGTGATCTGATCCAGATTGGCGGCGCTATTATATTTTGTACAGGACACTGCATACAGCGTCGCCTGATTCTCCCGGGGCGTTGTATCCGCACTTTCAAACACAAATGTCTCTGCCGGGCTTTTGGCGCCCTCCGCGCTGTCTCCATCCAATTGATATACCTTATTGAACGAATAGCCCGTGATTGCTCCGCCGTCTTCCGCTCTTGCTGTCTTTGCATTTCCCAGCACCAGCACTGCTGCCAGCGCCACGCCATATACTGTTTTCCATGCTTTCTTTTTCATAAGTTTTTCATTCCTATTGACTGGTTTCTATTTGCTGCTTTTTTCTCTCACAGGCCTCTTCTTCTGAGAATCGTTATAATCCTTCCCCTTACCTGTTTTCGGGACACTTCGTCGCCATCCGTGCTGTCTTCCGGGTCTGTCTGGTAATCCTGCTGTACAGACAGCGTCTCCTCGTCTGTATTTTCTTCCTCTTTTACCGCTACTCTTCCGAAATGTAGCGCCCCGCCGGCCTCATAGACTATGACGTCGCCTGTCCGGTATTCCCGCTCCAATCGATAGCCCAGGGCCAGATCCCCGTCCTTCAGGGATGGGTACATCTCCATTCCGGTCACCCGCCCCAGAAAAAGGACTCTGGTAAATACCAGATATAAAACCAGAAGAAATACCGCTGCCCGCACAAATAATCTCAGATATCCTTTTCCAAGTCCCTGCTTCATCTATCTGCGTCTCCGTCTGCTTATCCAAAACAGGATTCCAACTATCACGATTCCGCCCAGAAGGCTTCCGTAAATCAGATTGGATTCCGTGAAGATTCCCGTTCCGGGCTCCATGTCAGCGTACTGCCGGTTCGTAATCTTCACCGGCTGTGCGGTTCCATCCTCCGAAATGGTGACGGCATCGGCTCCGCTCTTATATTCCACCCGGTATTTCAGCCCATTGGTCATTGTGACCACGGTTCCCGTGGAGGTTATGGGCTCGCCATTGCTGTCCAGCTCCAGCACACGGTACCGCGCTCCCACCGGCACCTGCGTAAACTCCGGCTTTTCTGTGGAGCTGCCATTCAGCTTATAGGTCACATTTCCATTCTGACAGATAACCTCCAGAAGCTGCAAAGCTGCTGTACTGTCATAGCTTCCCGATTCCTGATAGGGATACAGTCCGAACCGGTAACTGCCATCCGGCAGCCCGGAACCGGTGACCGTTTCCCCATTCACATTCTGAAAGGTTTTTTCCAGTCCCAGTCTGCCTTTTTTATTGTAGGCTGTCACGTAGTATGTGGTTCCGGAATAGGAGAGCTTCGCTCCCCATTCCCGCCACTTTTCCAGCTCCGGCGGATAATTGTCATCCACTTTTTTGGCAACCACATAGTACTGCGGTGTTTTATCCAGCACATACCCTTCCGGTGCTTCTTCTTCCGTCAGGCGATATACGGTATTATACTGTAACCTTGTTCCGTCTGTGTTTCCAAAAGAGAATATTCCAGCCGGATTGCCTGTGCTGCCGGTGGTTCCTACTATGTCCGTTCCATTTTCCACCTTTTTCCAGCACTTTTCCTCTGTATTCCAGGCCACCTGCTCCAGCCGGAATTTTGCTCCATTCAGTGCGGCAGCTGTATTGTCCTTATCTACTTTTTTCACCTGAAGCACCGGACAGGTAGTGGTTTCCGCCGTTGAGCTCACCGTGTACCTTACTGTGGCATCTTTGATTTGCGCAATATCGCTGCTCTGCCCCCACCAGTACACCGCATTGTTTACGGAAATATCCTGATCCGGCGGGCTGTTCAGGATCGCGTCATAGGTAATGGTAAGCGCCTGTCCGTCGGGTATGGTCAGTATCAGCTTTTGTCCGTCCTCTGTATCTTCAATGCGCGATAAAATATTGGATATCTGGTTTCCGTCCTTATCCGTTACCTTCAGCGATTCCGTATCGAACTGCAGCGGATCCTTCATTTCGTCCACCAGGGTCAGGGTATCTTCTCCTTTTACCAGATCCTCTCCCAGACTGTTTACCTGCAATGTAAAGGGCAGCTTGCTGTTATTCACGCTTCCCATTTTTTTACTGATGGTCTTTTTCGTAACTGTTACCGTGGCGGAAGAATTACTGATCACCTTATCCGAATCATTCTTTACTGTAATTGCGTTGACAAACTCCTTTTCTTTTCCATTCAGCAGTATCTCCGGATCGCTGACCCTTGTAAGCACCTGGATTTCCAGAGAACGTTGATCCGCCGATTCGCCGCCCTTCTGAAGGTTTTCCACCCGGAACTGAAGCTGTCCTGTCTCACTGTTAAAGTAGGAAATACAGGTCCTCTTTACATTTCCTCTGTCATTGCCATCTATCAGCGCGGTTGTTTCCAGTTTTTCCCAGTTCTGTTCATCCTTATATTCGCCGATTTCCGGAACCACAGGCGGATTATCAAAGAGTTCTTTCGCAATCCAGAAATATCTGGCGTATACCGGTGTCAGTCCCTCCGGAATCTGATCCTCCACATGCACAGCACCTTCCAGATCCCCGGCGTAGTTGATCTTGATTCGCCACTCCACATAGGTGCCCGGCTCTGTAATTTCATCTTGAAGCAGCTGGCTGATATTTCCTTTTTCATTTGAAATGACCTTCCAGTCTGATCCACCGCTGTATTCATAGACGCCGGCCATTTCTTTAAAATTGGTTCCGGCTGAAGCTCCACGCAGTACTGTTTCATTTACTTTCATAAATTCCGAAGTGCTGCTCTCCCGGAACCACAGCTCATTATAATAATTTCTCCAGGCTCTTGTCCCGTTCAGATTATAAGTCGGTCTGGTCTGCAGAACCATGTAGAGATGCTCACCCTCTTGTAATGTCAATGTTTTCTTTATTTCTATGGTGGCTGATGTTCCATCTGCAGGCGCGCTCCATGCATAGTCCGCATCCGCCGGAAGGATTTCGCCATTTTTATCATTTCCCGAAAGCTTCTTCATTTTCTTATCTGCTTCCAGCTCTCTGACCGAACCATAGTAATCCGTAAAACTTTTTCCATCCGGAATTGTTCCGATATACAGACCTACCATGGATGTACCACGCACCTGATGCAGGGAGCCGACACTGGTGGAAGGCACGTCCTTTATCTGTGTCCCTGCGCTAATCTCCGTTCCGGTAACGTCAATCACCCAATATAAGCGCCCTTGATCCCAGTCGCCGCTGCTTTCTTTGTTATGGTCGAAATACCAGCCCGACTTTACGAGATTCAGGTTTTTCTCTCCCTGTATCACAGTGGATGTGCTTACCTGCACACCGGCCAGAGTCACCGAAATTCCGCCAGGTCCCACCACATTGCCTTTTACCGTAAAGGCATTACCGGTTGTCACCTGACTGACGTTCGATACCTGGTTCGGTTTCGCGTAATAAGTTAAGAGGAAAGCGCCCTTACATACGTCTCCATCTGCCATGCCCAGTTCCTTCGGACTAAAACTGAAGGTAGACATCTTGTCAATATCCGCCCATACCGTCTTCGTCACCGTCGTTTTCTTCAGAAGCTCCACCGCCTGCGTGTCGTTTGCCGGCTGTTCACGCAAGCCACTTTCGTAATAGTCCACCCGCAGATATCCCGTATAAGCCAGATACTCATTTTTCAGGGTGTCTGTGAGAACCGCAGAAGCCACATCCCAGTCTGCCGCTTCATTGACCACTACCTGATAGGGAAAGCTTCCCGCCGGTACTGTAAAGGAAGCAGCCGCGTCTGTCGCTTCTACCCATGAACCGGATGCGTTCTGATAACGGTAAACTGCAGCCCCTTCAGAGAGCGGCACATTTTTATCTTCTGCTGTCTTCTCACTCTGGAGCTTTCTGTCCCAAACCTTTTTATCCAGCGTCTTTTCCACGTTTGCGAAAGAAAAGGATTGATTTCCGCCCGTTACAGTATCATCAGAATAGGCTGCCGCCCTGTTTTTAATGCGAATTGTTTCGTTCCCCAAAGCAAAGATATCCCCACTCACCTCTACCTGATAAGTCAGAGTCATGGTCTCTCCCGGATTCAGGGTATCGATATAGAAGTCAAACCTTTTTTCCGTATCGCTGTCATAGATGATCGGATTGCTCTGATCCTTATGTGGATTCTGTCCGATATTCTGCCTTTCGGATTCATCCGCCTGACTTCCCTGATACAGCTGAAAGCTTCCAACTGCATAATGCAGATATGGCAGGTATCTGATATCTGTAATATCCTTTAAGGCGTCATTGATTTTTACATTCTTTAACGGATAGGTATTGGTCTTGTCGGCACTGACTGTCACCTGGTAAGTAATAGTTCCGCCTCCGGACTCATTCGGCGTATATTTGCCGCCGGTCTTCTGAATTCCCACATAGGTGTGCGGTTCAAAGTTTGTCGATACCGTCTGATGCGGATAGCTCCTTGCAAAAGAGGCTGCCGCATTCGTGATGGCGCCCCTGCTCTGGGCTCCTGTATATTCCGGCTTTAATTGTACGCGGTAAACAAGACTGCGGCTTTCCTGTGCATTCATGTTTCCCACATTCCACACCAGAACGCCCGGAGACGTAACCGAAGCTCCGGCCTGTTTCGGAATCGGGGCCGCTTCTGTGATGGTGTTCCCCAGATATAGCTTGCCCTTTCCAGCCTGACTTCCGACCTCGTAAGGCGCCACAGAAGAATCCTGGTTCGTACCCGCCCCGCTCTCTGTACCGGTCACACCTACATACTTCTCTATATATTCCGCATTTGCCGTAAAGTGATCCGTAACCTTTATCTCCGGCATGGCCGTGTCTCCCGTAGACACGGTAAGCGTATATTCCAGATAAGATACACCGGCTTCGTCCGTTATAAACTGACCTGCGGTTTTCATCAGATTCAGAGTACCCAGTCTTGCGTCGCTTTCTGTTTCAAATGGGAGACTTATGTTCATGTTTCCTATGAGCAGATTCTGATTCGGATTCTCTCTCACCTTATCCCGGTCAGCTCCTGCATAAAATGAGAAAGAACCGTCAATCGTCTTGACTTCTGCTTCCTCCCGCTTCAGGAATTCATCCGTAAAGCTCATCTGAATCGTCTTAGCTGAGGTATCAGCCGTAATCGTTCCGATTTCTTTTCCATTCGCGTCCTGTATAACGCTTAATTCCACATGTGGCTCAATGAGCAAATCCGGCAGCCTGTACTGCAGTGTCCTGCTGTGAGCCTCCACATCTCCTGCGTTCGCATTTTTATAAGAAATGGTGAATTTTAATTCAGCGTCCGCAGGGATACCTGTCGTATCAGCGCCTACTTTCACCCAGTTATCGTCTGATTTTTCCGTTCGGTACCAGGCCTGCACATTCGTAATATAGGGCGTCACATCCAATGGTTCTGCAGTCGTCTCTTCCGCCTGTGATACGACGGCAATTTCATTTTGTTCCCCGGAACTATCCCCTGCCAGCTCAGCCACATCGGAATTTTCCTTCTCTGTAGCTGTCGCGTCACCAGCCGTTGCATCTGCTTCCGCTTTATCCGATGCAGTCGCATCTGAGGCATTCTCACCGGACTTATCCCCGCCCGGGACAGCCGCATCCGAATCCGGCGTCTCTCCATCCTCTGTTCCTTCTCCGCCGATCGGATCGCCATCCTCATTCTGCCTGTTCTCTTCGCTCTGACTGGTTTCTTCTTCCTGACTGATTCCTTCATTTTCAGCCAGAATCTTCAAATATGGCTGAGGCAGCTTTATGACCAGAAATACAGCAAGCGCAAGAAGAAGCCAGTTTTTCCTCTTCCGTATAAATCTCATCTTTTTCACCGTTTTTCAACAATATTCTTAGTTGGATTGTGTTGATTTGTGCGTGTTTGGTCGATCATCCATTATGATTCAACATTATATCGCATCCCTGTACATATTTCAACTATTCAAGACAATATTTGGGTGAAAGATTTGGATGAATTTTGGTGAATTTTGGTGAATTTTGGTGAATCACCTGTCAGGTATCGTCTTCAGCCTGCCGAAGCTCCGCCAATATATCTGAGCTTCGGAATCCCCGACGCAAAAGGAACTGATAAAAACGCCGTTTTTCATTTTGATCCGCCACAGCCGGATCCATATGCTTCTTTTCCATCCAGCGGCGGATCTGGGCACGCTCGTCCTGAGGCTCTGCCTCTTCCAGCGCCCCTTCCAGCACGGACTTGGAGATTCCTTTTTTATATAGCAGCTCCTGCTCCACCTGACGGCTGCTCTTTACTTTTCCTCTGCTGTTCAGATAGTTGACCGCATATCGATGATCGTCGATATAGTGATAGCTTTTTACATACTCCACTGCCGCATCCACTACCTCGGGCAGATAATTCTTCAAAAGCTTATCACGTAATTCCTGCTCGGTACGATCAGAGCGCTCCAGGATATGGAGCGCTCTGCGTTTGGCCCGGTTCAGATCGCCGGACTTCTCCGGCTTTTTTTCATACTCTTCCTCGGGGTTCTCTTCTGTGTAATTTCTGTAATTATTTCTCTGCTGTCTCTGCCGCATTCTTCTTTCCTGCCGCCTCTGTCTTTTCCTTCTGTGCCTTTTCTGCCTTCTCCTCATCGATCCCGGTGCTGTCCAGGCCGAAGCCCTCCCGGACTCTCTCCTCTATCTCATGGCAGATCTCCGGGTTCTGCTTCAGAAACTGCTTGGCATTCTCACGGCCCTGGCCAATCTTATCGCCTTCATACGCGTACCATGCGCCGCTTTTATTCACCACGCCGGTGTTGGCCGCCAGATCCAGAATGTCGCCCTCACGGGAGATTCCCTCGCCAAACATGATATCAAACTCTGCCTCCTTGAAAGGCGGAGCAATCTTATTCTTCACCACACGGATACGGGTACGGTTACCCACCATCTCGCCACCCTGCTTCAGGGTCTCAATACGGCGCACATCCAGACGGATGGAAGAATAGAACTTCAACGCACGGCCACCGGTGGTCACTTCCGGATTACCGAACATGACGCCCACCTTCTCACGCAGCTGATTGATAAAGATCACCGTACAGTTGGACTTGCTGATCACAGCGGTCAGCTTTCTTAAAGCCTGGGACATCAGCCGTGCCTGCAGACCCACATGGGAATCGCCCATGTCGCCTTCAATCTCGGCCTTCGGAACCAGGGCTGCTACGGAGTCCACGATGATGATATCCACCGCGCCGGAACGAACCATGGTCTCCGCGATCTCCAGAGCCTGCTCGCCGTTATCCGGCTGGGAAATGTAAAGATTGTCAATGTCTACGCCGATATTCTTCGCATATACCGGGTCAAGGGCATGCTCCGCGTCGATGAAGCCAGCGATACCGCCGCGCTTCTGTACCTCTGCCACCATGTGCAGGGCCACCGTGGTCTTACCACTGGACTCAGGGCCATAGACCTCGATGATACGTCCCTTCGGGATACCGCCCAGTCCCAGCGCCAGGTCGAGACTTAAGCATCCTGTGGGGATCGTCTCAATCTGCATGTTCGCTCCCTTGTCTCCCAGCTTCATGACAGATCCTTTACCAAACTGCTTCTCAATCTGCGCAAGCGCCGCGTCCAATGCCTTCTGCTTTTCTTCCTTTACCATAGCTTCTCCTTTATTCCGTACCTGTTTTATTTCGATATTCCAAACATTTGTTTTCGAATATTTGTTCGTTTTTCAGGTACTATCTTATTATATTTTTTGTCTTCTGTCAAGTAGAAAAGTTCTCATTCGTATGTTATCATCTGTAAACAGGGGAAATCGGAAAGAGCTGTTCCGGAATAGCGGATATCCGCTATTCGAAGCATAGCACAATTTTCATCCTCCCGTCAATGGTTTTCCGTTGTTTGGGTCCGACTTCGGATAAGCCTGAGAAGCTCTTATTTCTGAAAATGCTGATAGTCCTGCACACTCTTCCAGCGCCCTCCCCAGGTATAGCCGTGGGCGTCAAAAAGCTGCAGGCACAGGTCATCCTTTCCGCCTATCTTATAGGGAAAATCCACGCTTCGATCCGCATAAGGCTCACTTCCGGGCGGAGAACTGTGTTTTACACCGTCCGGATAAGTCACATAAGGATTATAGAAAGGGTTGATATCAATGGCCAGGCCGAGGGCATGCCGGGACAGCTTCGTGCTGCCTGCCACCACCCGGTAGTTAAAGCAGGATGTATTGTTGTCGGCCACAGCCAGATCATCGTCGCCGCCATACTCGTCAATAAGCAGCATTTTTTCAATGGGGTAATCATTTTCGTAGAGCTCCCGGAAAATTTCCAGCACCTCATCCGCTATCGCCGCGTTTGTGATCATTTCCCCCACATGGGTTTCGCCGTCAAAGCCGCAGTATAAGAGCCGCAGATAGCGCAGGTCATCACGACCGATATTCTCATTTTCTACATAGGAAACGCCGTTGATACGGTCAAAAATCTCGTCGGGGACAGCCTCGGCTGTGAACAGTCCGTCCATATCCGCCTCAGTCAGCGTCTTATCTACAATCGTGCCCGACGGGCAGATACCGTAATCCACCGTAGGACTATCGCTATCCGCTGCAGCGCTCTCATCATCCATGCCTTCCTGCTCCGAAGTGATCACATTTCCTATATTCTGCTCTGTATCGGGCGTGTCCTGCCCCGCACATCCGCCGCATAACAGGCAAATGGCCATTCCTGCGGCAGAAATGACCATTTTTACACCTTTTTTATTCATTTTCACACTACTTATTTTGCTGCGATAAAGCCCTTTGCCTTCAGAAGCTCTGCGCAGAGTACGGCTCCGCCTGCCGCGCCGCGGACAGTGTTATGGGACAGGCCTACAAACTTCCAGTCGTATACGGTATCCTCGCGGAGTCTTCCGATGGATACGCCCATGCCTCTCTCATAATCCACATCCAAAGTAACCTGGGGACGGTTATCCTCTGTCATATACCGGATAAACTGCTTCGGCGCGCTGGGAAGCTCAAGATCCTGCGGTGCGCCCCGGAAGCTCTCCAGCTTCTCGATAAGCTGCTCCTTCGTCGGCTTCTTGCGGAACTTCACAAATACTGCTGCGGTATGGCCGTTCAAAACCGGAACACGGATGCACTGGCAGGTGATCACCGGCTCCTTCGCCAGCTTAATCTCGCCATCCTCGCAGGTGCCAAGCACACGAAGGGGCTCCTTCTCACTCTTCTCCTCTTCGCCGCCGATGTAGGGAATGATATTGCCTACCATCTCCGGCCAGTCCTTAAAGGTCTTGCCCGCGCCGGAAATCGCCTGGTATGTGGTAGCGACTACCTCATAGGGCTCAAACTCTTCCCATGCCTTCAGAGCCGGGGTATAGGACTGAATGGAGCAGTTCGGCTTTACAGCGATAAAGCCTCTCTTGGTACCGAGACGCTCCTTCTGCTTCTCGATAATCTGCGTGTGATCGGAGTTGATCTCCGGGATAATCATCGGAACGTCCGGCGTCCAGCGGTGCGCGCTGTTGTTGGAGACAACCGGGGTCTCGGTCTTTGCGTAAGCTTCCTCGATGGCACGAATCTCGTCCTTGGTCATATCTACGGCGCTGAATACGAAATCTACGCCGGCAGCTACCTTCTCGACCTCGTTGACATTCATAACAACGATGTCCTTCACTGCCTCCGGCATCGGCGTATCCATTTTCCAGCGATCTCCCACCGCGTCCTCGTATCTCTTGCCTGCGCTTCGCGGGCTGGCTGCAATGGTTACAACCTCAAACCAGGGATGATTTTCCAGCAGGGAAATAAATCTCTGTCCTACCATTCCGGTACCGCCAAGGATACCGACTTTAAGCTTCTCACTCATTTTTCATACTCTCCTCTGTTTTAAATGTCTTTTTTGTAGCTATTCAATACCCGAACAGTTACTGTCTTTATTCTGCGGACATTTGTGTGTCTTTCAAAATACTACCTCAAATTTTTAAAAATTGCAAGCACTTTTTCACGTTCCATTCAAAGAAGCTCCGTAGCCTTCGCCGCTGCGTCCTGAAGCATCTCGCAAAAGCCTTCCGGATCCGTCATATTCTTACCCTTGCCCGCGTCAATCAGCGCCGTCAGTTCCTCAAAGACTGCTCCGCCATAGGCGTCCCCCAGCATTCCTGCCAGTCTTCTCGAGGATTCAATCAAACGTAAGGGGCCGTACATATGAGGTTCGCCGGGCAGGCCTGCCGCGCTGGTAATCATATAGATCAGCAGGTCCTGCAGTTCTTTCTTATTAAACTGCTGTGCCTGGGTATTCTCCGAAGCAAAAGCCGCCGCTGCCCTTGCAGCTGATTTTCCGTTGTCCGTCCGAACTGCTTCTTTCCCGGCCTCCGGCTTCTCTGCTGCCTCTTCTGAAGCCTCCGGCTCTTCCCATGTATTCCAGAACAATACGTCTTCCATGGCCTTTCGCTTCGGCTCCCGTGGTTCTGCCGCCGGCCAGCCTACGGAAATCAGGATTTCCAATCGCATCGTATCCGGCAGCTTCAGAAGCTTATGCACCGCCTTATCATTATAGCTTTTGATGGCGCAGGTGCCCAGCCCCAGCTCCGTGGCCTTCAGCATCAGATTCTCCGCCGCCATGGCCGCGTCCATCATCAGGCCGTAGACAAGACTGTTCTTGCTTCCCCGGCGCTCCGCTTCCGCCAGATCGCTTGCGATGGCGATAATGACCGGCGGCTTTCCGGAAAGTCCGGGACTGAAGGAGTCGATGTCCCGCACCAGCTCCGGATCATCTGCCACAAAGAAGCGCCAGGCCTGCAGATTGCTGGCTGTGGGGGCCAGAGCGGCCTCTCTTATAAGCTCTGTCAGTATTCCCCTGGAAACCGGTTTGTCCGAGAATTTCCGGATACTTCTTCGTTTTTCGATTACTTCTGTCAGTTCCATATGATTTTCCTCCCTATATATAAGCGCTTCCGTCTTCGCATGCGCTACCCGGATAAGGCGCTTTCTTCCTATGAGTATGTGCGTATGCTTTTACCGAAACAACGCTGAGGTCAGAAACAGCAGCGGAATCGTCACCATACAGCAAATCGTCGTCACAAAGACCGCCGTGGAAGCATAGTCCTCATCCAGCCCATACTGACCCGCTATCATACAGCTGGTGGTCATGGACGGCGCTCCCGCAATCAGCATCAGCACCACCCGCTCGGTCTCGGGCAGAATCGGCCCGGTCAGAATGTAAATCAGAAGCGGCACTGCGAAAAGCTTGGTCAACACCAGCATCCACAGGGTTTTCAGGCAGTGCAGGCTTCCTTTTTTCAGGAAGCAGATGGTACAGCCCACATAGATAAGTCCCAGGCTGTAGCTGATATTGCCCACGTTCGTGCAGACCTCCAGTACCGGGCCGGGCAGGGTCACCGACAGGGAATTCAGGGTCAGAATCAGCACGATGGACACCAAAATCGGGTTAAACAGCCTTTTTACCAAAATCTGATACCATGGTTCCCTGTCCTTTTCGATCCCTCTTGTGAAAAAGTATAACCCCAGGGTCCAGACCATCATGGTGTCAATGGCGGAACAGATAGGGATATATTGCTGTCCGTTTTCCGGCGTGTACAGGGCCATTAGAATCGGGATGACCACGAAGCCGTAATTGCCGCCGATCATACAGCCCACATGCACATTTGAAGTGGTGGGGCGTATTCCGGCCAGTCTTACGCACAGAAGTCCCACAGCGGCCAGCAGCGCATATCCGGCCATCTGGCAGAGCACAATACCATGGAAGCCTGCCAGATCGCCCCAGGTGGTTCCTCTCTGACAGAGAAGCGATACGGTCAGACAGGGCAGCACCACTTTAATCAGGAATGCCGACAGAGACGGCAAACAGCTTTTGGGGAAAATTCCCAATTTTGAAATAGTGAAGCCTAAAGCGATCAGCAGAAAAAAGCTGACAAGCTTAGGCGCTATGATAATAAAGTAATCCATATTTTAAATTCCTCGCAAATAACCCTCCATTTACCTACAGGACCTGCCACCGGCAGCTCCTTACGGATACTTCGTAACAGAAAAGGGAATCCCATCCGACCTGCGGACTGGATTCCCCATTTTCTATAACTCAGGCTTTTTCCTTATGTAACGCCTATCAGTCTTTCTTTCCTACCAGTCCCAGAGTAGCGGTGAAGAAGCTGTAGATAGCAGCTCCTGCCAGTGCGCCTGCACCCAGGATGTTGAGGGTCTGCTCGTTCTCTTTGTTGGCACGGACAGCAATCAGACGGATAATCAGACCAGCTGCGATGGTCAGGCCGTTGATGATATTACCTACCAGAAGTCCGGTAGCGAACAGGATACCCAGCTGCCGCTTTCCGCCAAGGAGCTGGATGATAGCGCCCGGGATAGCCCAGATAAGAAGCCATTTCGCGATTTCTCCGCTTGCTCCCGCGTCAATGGTAGCTACGAAGGTATTGGATACTGCTACGAACAGTCCCTGTCCGAAGTACTTGTTTGCAAAGAAGGCAACCATTACAAACGCTACGGCAAAGCCCATGAGCTCTGCAAGGAACTGCTGCTTACGTCCCTCTTTCTCCAGCTCCGGATTTGCTCCGCTTCCTCTTAAAATGTAGCCGCACTTTAAGTCGTACGCCATATCAGAGAAGCAGGGGCCGGTGGCTGCGGTAAAGCCTACCAGCAGGCCAAGCGCCAGCTTCGGGAAGCCAAGAAGCATGCCGACTATCAGGAAAATCAGGGCAGTAGCGAAGCCCGGGAACCATCCGGAATACATGGCGGAAATACCTACGATCAGCTCGGATGCCTCAGCAGCGAATGCCGCGAAGATCAGCCAGAGGATGAACTGCGGTACGCTCATCTTGGTGATGATGCCGCCCACGACTGCCAGGAACAGAGCGATGACCAGGTATGCGCCGAAGCCCACGCCCAGGGTCTTCTTCATGTGCTCGTTGCTTACCACATTGGTGGTATCCACTGCCTTGGTACCCTTGCTCTTCTTGAACAGGGCGATCCCGCACTGTACCAGGGAAATGATACCGGCGCCGATCATAACGCCGTGCGCCATATACTGCAGCGAAAGGTGATCTGTATATACAAAGCCCTCGCCAAATGCATTGGTTACGAAATTAAACGCGTGTCCGAAGATAGAGAAGGAGAAGCCGTTTACCTTCAGGACGCCGATCACCAGGGAACCTGCTGCCAGAGCGGCCATGGCTCCGAAATCACCAAACCAGGATACTCCCAGAAGGTCCATGGGAAGGCCTGCGATCTTACCTACCCAGCCAAGGCCGATACCAACCAGAAGAAGGACTGCCTTCTTACCTTTCTCGATAACTGCCAGGATGGAATCTGCGGCAGCGACTCCGGGCGGCCATGCACCCTCTGCCGGGAACATCTCAGATCCGAAGCAGTTGTAAAGGATGGTCGCGTCTACGCAGGTAGCCAGCATCACGCCGATCAGCATGGGGAACATCAGCTCCGGATATCCCATGATAACCGGAATACCGATGGGAAGGATCATGCAGTTCGCAGCGGAGAATGTAGCTGCGGAAATGGATGTCTGTAAAAGATTCTGTCTGTGAATGCTGCGGTACTTTCTTAAGAAAGCCACCGGAATTCTGGAAAGAAGAATGGCAAACAGTGCTCCGATGATGGAGGTGTTCGGGGTTACTCCTGTACGGACAATCAGCTCCAGGCCGATGATACATCCTACGACTGCCAGCGGAAGTCCCAGAATCATTACCTGGGGATCCCACGCCTTCGGATGCTCGGCTGCTGAAATTGACTGCTGTTTTTTCAGTTCAGGATTTTCATTTGTCATATTATCAGCTTCCTTTCTAAAAAAGCTATGACGCAGGCATCCCGTTCCTATGCCCGTTCATAGCTCGTGATATTTATAATCATACTCTCACTTTCTAGCTGTGTCAAGCTAAAGTATTAATGTTTCTTAAACTTTCTTAATTTTTCATAAATTTTCAGGAAACTTATCTTTCTTTCCAAATCAGTTGCTTTTCCATAGAAAATGAGGTATGATCTATCTGAATATAAATCACTTTAGGAGGAAACACCATGCTTATTAAACAGGTTATGGAAGTATTTGACGTACTTGACAGCAGTACGGTAGACGGCGCGGCTGTTAAAAAATATCTGCAGTCCGTAAATCCTGAGGCCAACGTGGAAGTCTATCCGCTGGAAGGACCTAAGGGCAGCACTGATATGGTAAAGGTCCGCATCCCGGGTACCAACGGTAAGTCCAAGGGTGGCTCCGCTCCCACCATCGGTCTTCTGGGACGTCTGGGTGGCATCGGCGCGCGTCCGGAGATGATCGGCTTCGTATCCGATGGCGACGGCGCGCTCTGCGCTCTGGCTGTAGCAGCCAAGCTTCTGGATATGCAGACCAAGGGCGATTACCTGGAAGGCGACGTATTTGTCTCCACACAGATCTGCCCCCACGCTCCGACTGCTCCCCACAAGCCGGTTCCCTTCATGGGCTCCCCGGTGGAGATGTCCCAGGTCAATAAGGAAGAGGTCAGCCCCGAGCTGGACGCTATCCTGACCGTAGACACCACCAAGGGCAACCGTGTCATCAATACCAGAGGCTTCGCCATCTCCAACACCGTAAAAGAGGGCTGGATCCTTCGCGTATCCGAGGATCTGCTGGAGATCATGCAGCGTACTACCGGTCAGCTGCCCTATGTATTCCCGCTGAGCATGCAGGATATCACACCTTACGGCAATGACGTATATCACCT
The DNA here is from genome assembly GCF_040096155.1 of Laedolimicola intestinihominis. NCBI lineage: Bacteria > Bacillati > Bacillota > Clostridia > Lachnospirales > Lachnospiraceae > Laedolimicola > Laedolimicola intestinihominis. The sequence goes on from NZ_JBBMFE010000002.1 coordinate 38,550, forward strand.
GAACAGCATCCTGCAGCCCTGCACCGCTACCAAGGCGCCGGTCGTAGGCGTGGCTATCACCACCGAGACCATGGTTCCGGGCTGTGCTACAGGCTCCAGCCACTTCGCAGACGTGGAAGAGGCAGCACGCTACATGATGGAGGTTGCCAAATCCTTCGGCCGCGGCGAGGCAAGCTTCTATGACGAGAAGGAGTATGAGCGTCTGGTGAAGCTGTACGGCAGAATGGATCAGCTTCAGACTCTCGGAAACGAATAAATTATTTTGCACGCAAGGAGGCGGCCGCATACTTTGCGGCTGCCTTTTTTCTGTAATAGAGAATTTCCCTGGGTTCTCCTGTTACAGAACCATTTATCACATTTTATTCAGAAAGGATGATCTTATGAAAATCGGAGCAATCACCATCGGACAGGCCCCCCGTGTGGACGTGACCTGCGATATTATGGATATCTTCGGCGGCAAGATCGAGCTGCTGCAACGCGGCGGCCTGGACGGCCTGACCCGGGAGGAGATCGAGAAGTTCAAACCTGAAGGCGACGACTATGTGCTGGTATCCCGTCTCACCGATGGCTCTTCCGTCACCTTTGCCGAGAAATACATCCTGGGCAATCTTCAGAAGGGCATCGACGATCTGGAGGCTGCAGGCGTGAAGCTTATCATGGTATTCTGTACCGGAAGCTTTCCGGAAAGTCTGACCTCTCATGTCCCCATGGTCTTCCCCTGCGACATTCTGCATAAGGTAGTGCCCCTTCTGACCCGCACCTCCCATATCGCCGCTGTCACGCCGTCTCCGCTCCAGTTAGAGCAGAATAACCAGAAATGGAGCGGCTATGTGAAAGAGTGTACCAGCGTGGCTGCTTCCCCCTACGGTGAGTGGCCGGAGCTGGAAAAGGCAGCCGAGGAAATCAGCAAAATGGACGACGTGGATCTGGTGGTTCTGGACTGCATCGGCTTCACCCAGAAGATGAAGGAAATGTTCGCCGAAAAGACCGGCAAGACCGTAGTTCTGCCCCGTACCCTCCTGGCCCGGGTGATCTCGGAGGTCACCGATATCTAGCGGATCGTATCTGACTTTTAAGTATCTGATTTTTTAATAAGTAATGATTTTGCATCGAAACAAAGGAGTATAGAAATGGAACTGAAAGAAATCGCAAAAAATGTCATGGTATCCTGCCTGGCTGTAAAGCCCACCGAGGATGTACTGATTATCACCGACGACAGCCGCCTCACCATTGGCACCGCGCTCTACGAGGGAGCCAAGGAACTGGGCTGCGAGGCTCTGCTGATGGTTATGAAGGAGCGCGAGCTCTCCGGCGAGGAGCCGCCCCGCACCGTAGCGGAGGCCATGAAGGCTGCGGATGTAGTTATCTGCCCCACCGCCAAGTCCCTGACCCACACCAACGCAAAGATCGAAGCTCAGAAGACCGGCACCCGCGTGGCTACCATGCCCGGCATCACCGAGGAGATGTTCGGCGCAGGCGCCATGACTGCGGATTACGACGAGGTCCTGAAGCTCACCGGCAAGGTAACTGAACTCCTCACGAAAGCAAAGAAGGCTGTCATCCAGAAGGACGGCTGCACCCTGACCCTGAACCTGGATGGCCGTGACGGCGTGCCCAGCCCGGGCGTATACCGGGAAGCCGGCCAGTGCGGCAACCTGCCCTCCGGCGAGGCTTACATTGCTCCCCTGGAGGACGGCGTCAACGGTGAAATGATCGTGGACGGCTCCATGGTCGGCATCGGCAAGCTGGACGCTCCCCTGAGGTTCGTGATCAAGGACGGAAAGATCCAGTCCATCTCCGGCGAAAAGAGCGAGATGTTAGATGTCCTTCTGACCAACGACCGGAACCGCACCGTAGCGGAGCTGGGTATCGGCACCAATGAGGCAGCTATCCTGAACGGCATCATTCTGGAGGATGAGAAGGTATACGGCACCGTACACGTAGCCTTCGGTACCAATACCTCCTTCGGCGGCGTCAACAAGGCAGACTGCCATATGGACGGCATCATTCTGAAGCCGACCCTGTATCTGGACGATACCCTGGTAATCAAGGATGGCGAATTTCAGATCTGAGAAAGACAATGAGGTAATTCGTATGGAAAAGAAACTATTTCAGGTCGGCCTGATCCGTGTGCTGACCTCTGACGATCCGCATTTCGTAGATATGCACGGCCAGATTATCATGGACCATTTTCCGGGCATCCAGGTAGAAAGCCGCTGTATCCCGGACCAGTGGGAGGGCATCCACAGCCATGAGCTGGAGCTGATTGCCGTTCCGAAAATTGTAGAGCTGGCAAAAACCTTCCAGGATAAGGATATGATTATTGTGAGCTGCGCCGATGATCCGGGCGTGGCAGAGATCCGCGAGGCTCTTCCGCATATGTCCGTAACCGGCGGCGGCGAAACTACCGTTGCACTGGCAGGCAAATACGGTGAGAAAATCGGCCTTCTGGGTATTACCGACTACGCGCCGAGAGCTTACCGCAAGCTGCCGAAGGACCGTCTGGTAGCCGTGGAGAAGCCGGAGGGCGTAAACAGCACGCTGGATCTAATGACCGACGAAGGCCGGAAGAACTGCGTAGCCTGCGCACGGAAAATCAAGGATATGGGCGCGGACGTCATCGCCCTGGGCTGCACCGGTCTCACCACCATCGGCATCGCCAAGCTACTGGAGCAGGAAGTGGGACTTCCGGTCATCGACCCGGTACTGGCGGAAGGTCTTTTCGCATTTTTTGAATCTATCCGCAAATAAAACGACATCCACAGAAAGGGAACAACTATGATTTATCTGACAAAAGAATTGTGTGAACAGGCCCTGCTGGGCGGTCTCCTTCTGGGAGGCGGCGGAGGCGGTACCCTTACAGCCGGAAGAGAAGCTCTGGAAGAGACCTTCAAGCACACCGATAAGCTGACCATGCTGGACGTCAGCGAACTGAAGCCCGACGATGTGGTAGTTAATGTCTCCACCCTGGGCGCGCCCTCCGCGAAGGACGTTCACCTGACCGCCGAGCACTGGATGACTGCCCTGAAGAATTTTGAGCTGAATTACGGCAAGAAAATCGCAGGCTTTACCTCCTGCGAAAACGGAGCCATTTCCACCGCCAACGGCTGGGTTATCTCCGCTCTTACCGGCATTCCCCTGGTGGACGCGCCCAGCAACGGACGCGCTCATCCCACCGGAACCATGGGAAGCATTGGACTGAACCTGCTGCCGGATTATCAGACTACCCAGTCTGCCTGTGGCGGCGTGGGCGCCCGCTACGTGGAAACCGTGGCAAAGGGAGCCCTGAACTCCACCTCCCATGTGATCCGCCAGAGTGCGGTGGCCGACGGCGGTATGGTAGGCGTGCTGCGTAACCCGGTGACCGCCGAGTATCTGGCAAAGAACGCGGCTGTGGGCGCCATTTCCCAGGCTCTGGATATCGGAAAGGCCTTCAGCCAGTGCAAGAACGGCGCGGAGTTCGTAGCTTTCCTGGAGAAAAACTACGACGCAAAGATTCTGGCTAAGGGTAAAATCGCAAACTACGATCTGAAGATGGACGGCGGCTATGATATCGGACATCTGGACGTAACCGGCGAGGAGGGCAGCGTAAGCTTCACCTTCTGGAATGAGTACATGCTGGCAGAGCAGGACGGACAGCGCGCCGCTACCTTCCCGGATCTCATCTGTACTCTGGACGCCGCTACCGGAGAGGCCATTTCCACCGCCGAGGCAAAGGACGGCATGGAAGCCTACGCCATCGTGATTCCCAAGGAGAAGCTGATTCTGGGCGCAGGCATGCATCAGAGAGAGCTGTTCCAGGAGGTGGAGGATCTCCTTCACAAGGACATGGTCGCATGCAATGACGGCTTGTTTGTATAGTAAATAATTTCCAATTTTTAAAAGAATACGGGCAGCTTTCCTTATCCGATCGGATCGGGAAAGCTGCCCGTATTCTTTTCTCATCTCTTATCTTCTCTTATCCCAACAGCTTCAGCAGCTCCTCCGGCGGCAGAGGCCGGGAGAAGTAATAGCCCTGGATCATGTCCACGCCCCAACTGCTCAAAAGCTCCATCTCGCTCTCTGTCTCCACGCCCTCGGAGATAATCCGATAGCCCATGTGCTGAAAGGTAGATACCACACTTTGATAGAAGGAAGCCGCCCGCTCATCCGTACAGATATGGAACAGCAGGGAGCGGTCCAGCTTGATCACCGAGAACGGAAGCTGCATAACCGTATTCAGGTTCGCGTAGCCGGAACCGAAATCGTCCAGGCACAGGCCGATTCCATCCTTCAGAAAATCCTCTACTACCCGGCACAGCCCCGTATTGTACTCGGTGGCCACGGTTTCGGTGATTTCAAACTGAACCCATTCATGGGGCAGTCCGAATTCATCCATGATCCGGATAAAATGGCCGCTGCAGTCCTTACGCATCAGATCCAGTGGGGACAGGTTGATCTTCACATTCCGAATCTGCTTCATCAAATCCGAATGCTCCTTCAGAAACCGACAGATCCGGTAAAACTGCAGATCACTGATGCGGTCAATCAGGCAGTTGTCCTCCGCAATCCGGATAAAGATATCCGGCGCAATCCAGCCAAGCTCCGGATGCTTCAGACGGCTTAAGGCCTCCAGGGTCACAAACTGCTTATTTCTGGTGGAATAGACCGGCTGGTAGTATACCTGGAACAGATCCTCCTCGATGGCTGTATACAGGAAATTTTCTACCTGCTTGTTGTACAGAAAGCTCTTCTTGGTATGCGCGTCATTCTGGACCACCTCGGAGGAACCCATTTTCAGGGACAGGGATTCCAGATATTCCGCATAGGAAAGCACCATATTGCCATCCTCCAGCTTCTCTGCATTTACAATGCCGCTGAGTATGGCCGGACACTTTATCCACTGCTCCTCGTCCCCAAGTGTCATATCCTTCTCAAACAGCCCTTTCAGGGTTTTCAGAAATCGTTCATACTCCTCCAGGGAGATTGCCAGCAGCACAAAGTGCTTGCCTGCCGTCCGGAACGCCCGGGCGCCTGCCAGCAGCTGCATCCGCTCTGCCAGCTCCTGAAGCAACCTGTCACCGCCGCGGATTCCGGCCACCTTATTGATGTGGGACAGCTGGTAGACGTCCACCATAATCAGATGGAACTGCCGGCCGCTCCGAATCATTTCATCCATTTTCCGGATCAGGCAGGGCTTGTCATAAAGTCCTGTCATACTGTCCGAGTTGGTGTAAGGATTGTTGATGGTAAAGAACAGGGTCAGAATCGCCAGGCTCAGGCCAAAGCCTGTCATTAGAAGCCACTGGCACCGGCTCTGTATCAGTACGCCGCCTGCGGTCAGCACCACAATTTCCCTGAGCGTCCTGATTTTCTGCCGATCCAGCTTCTTTTTCCAGGCCAGAACCATTATAAACGCCGCCAGGATATGAAACAGGGCGCTTGCGTACATCAACATATACCAGCTGCCTTTTACATACCCCCTATACGCGTCAAAGGAAAATAACAGACCTGTAAAGGGATTGGTCAGGATAATCCCCAGAAGGATCAGCGTCGGAACGCCGCACAGGGCCAGACACTTCCACGAAACCGTATGATTTTCCCTGAGCGTACAAATATAACAGATAAATACATAGGGAATCAGTGCCTGGAACACATAGAATACCGTCGTCGTAAGAACAGCTCCGATTCCGAAGCTTCCCTTTGTGGAAATGATATAATAGGTACTCAGGATTTCTGCCAGCACATCCAGACTGCCCAGCACCACAAAAATAAGAAACGCGCGGTTGTTCAGGTTGTCCGGCCGTCTCTGGCTGTAATAATGCCACAGAACCAGCACCAGAAGGATCATTGCCACGAACAGGAAATCCATATTATACGTCATCTCTTCCGCCTCCCCTCATGCTGTCTCGATTCTTCTGCAGATTCTGATTCGCGCAAGCCATCCAGTCGCTGACGGTTCTGCGGGAACCGTCCTGCTTTCTTAAGGAACTGCTTCCACAGCTTAAATGCAGCCGTCCCCTTCCTGTGACCATGCCGTTATAGCGGCAGACCTCCTGAACCAGAAGCTTCTCAAATGTCTCTCCGCCATCCTGCCCAGTCATCACGGCCGCAAATTCATTGCCGCTGACGCGGAAGCACCTTACCCCTTCTCCCGCCAGGGCTCCGGCCCGCTTTACACAGCCCGCCGTGCCGATAACGCTCTCGTCACCTACGCTCATGCCGTAGGTGTCATTAAATTCCCGCAGATCCTCCATCTGAATAAAAATCAGCTCTGCATCCTTCACGCCTTCCACATCCCGGGCGCAGTTCTGCAGATATTTCTCAAAGGCTTTCCGGTTCTTCATGCCGGTCAGGCGATCCTCGATGGACATCCGTTCACAGATCCTCTGCTCCATGCGAAACCGGATATCCTCCGTCACCTTGCAAATCAGTCCCCAGAACATCAGCGCGATATAAATCAGAATTCCAAACTGGAAAACAGCCTCGTACCAGTATATCCTGAACGCCCAGTACAGCACAAGCGCAGTCACCCCGGAGAGTCCCAGCACACTGAACGCGTACAGGCAGAGCCCGGACTGCAGATTCTTCTCGATCCGGTATTCTCTCCACAGCAGGAAAATCATACACAGCACGCCGGAGAACAGCAGCAGATGGGTCACAACCAGCATCCGGATAAAGGGAATCCCATACATTTTATTCAATAATCCCTGAATCAGCGCGTTCAGATACAGGGCCGCAATCCAGAGATTCACAACCACACCGGACTCTTTTTTCAACGTATTGCGGACAAAATGCAACATGGGAATCGACATCAGCATAAACGCATAGAAGGAAAGCACGCTTCCCAGGGCTGTATTTTTTCCATACATCTGATAGATCCCGGAATCCGTCAGGCACCAGAAGCCGCACACCAGCAGAAAAAGCGATACATCCAGAAACCGTTCTTCCCGGATTCCCTGCCTGCGCATATAGAGATAGATACACAGGGATATCACTCCCAGGCACTGCATACACACCACGATAACCAGGGAAACCGATACCTTCTGAAGATGCCGTCCGGTGATCTCCTGCCTGCTTCCAAGCTCCGGCGCTTCTATGATAAGTTCTCCGGCGCCCGTCTGTGTATAAATCAGCCGGAGAGGCTCGGTTCCCGTCTCCTGGGGAAGCGTAATATCCGCCCACAGCTTTCCCTTCATCTGATCGTTTTTCGGAAACGCGTTGTCCTTATATCGGTAGAGCAGTGTCTCACCCAGCCAGACCTCCGGTCCATACTGTACGCCCCCTACAGACAATACCTTCCCGGCGTCCTCCGGCCGGAGGCTGTCGTTCCACAGTTCGATGCTGCCCTCCCCGGAAGCCTCCATCCTGACCGGAAGCTGTATCTCCTTCCTGCCCCCGTCCGAAAGCTGATACCAGCCGGTTCTGAGGGCTGTCGCTCTGCTTTGCTCTCCACCGCCGCTTCTTAGCCGCAGCGGGCCTGTCAACGCAAAAAGAAGCAGTACAAGAAGAACCAGTAACGTTCTCTCGAACTGCTTCCATCCCTTCGACATCTTCATTTTCCCACCTCACAATCTCGTTACTCCTATTTTACCATAGGAACAGGAAGCAGGCAATCAGGTAAAATGAAGATGTGCGAAAGAAATTTTTTCTTATTCGTTCAGCATAACCGCTTTCACCGCATGCGCTTTATCCGTCAGGAATTCCATGATACCCTCCGGCGCCTTTTCCAGCGGGAAGGTATGGGTAATGAGCGGTTTTACATCTACGATTCCCGCCTTCACCAAATCCAGGCAATGGGGGAAGTAGAGCGCCGGAATCGCATTGGATCCCCGGATCTGCAGCTTGTTCAGATGCACAATGTTGGAATCAAAGGTCACCATGGCGCCGGGGCCGTAGCTGATACCCAGGAACGCCACAATGCCGCCCACGTTTGCCACCTTTACCGCTTCGGCTATGGTGACGGGCGGCGTGGTAACCAGCACCCGGTCTACGCCTCCCCGGGGGAACGGATAATCCGTCAGCTCCATCTCATCAGTGAGAATCACATCGGTGGCCCCGAATTGTTTTGCCAGCTCTATCTTCTTCTGGTTTGCCTTATGCTCTGCCACATAGATATTTCTTGCGCCGGAGGCCTTCGCCATCTGCAGGGCCATCAGGCCGATGGCTCCGCAGCCCATCAGCAATACGTCCTGTCCCAGATGGATATCCGCAGTCAGAATCAGGTCTGCCGCCACACCCATGGGCTCCAGGAAGCAGGCTTCCCGATCCTCCAGATCCGTAAAGGGCACGCAGAGAATCGCCGGGACAATGGTCTTCTCCGCAAAGCCCATTCCCGTATGCTCCATGGTCATATAGTTGGGGCCCTCGGTATCCAGATCGGGACGACCGTTCCGCGCGTAATCCGAAATAGGATCAAAGATAGAAGTCTCTACTACCACCCGGTCTCCCACCTTTACATTCTTTACGCCATGTCCGACCTTCTCTACCACACCGGCAAATTCATGTCCGAAGGGCTGCCATTCTTCTCCGGCATAGCTCGCCAGAATCTTATCGTGTCCGCAGAATCCGCAGGCCTTTACTCCCACAAGTACTTCTCCGGCCTCCGGCTCCCGCACCTCCACCTCGCGGATTTCAAATTGATTTTTTGCTTTCAGATACGCAGCTTTCATGTTTCCCTCTCCTTTATGTCTTTTCTATTTTGCCTATAAATTTCTTTCTTTTCGTTTTCTTTTTATCACTTTTGTACAATTATAACATGAATTCCTTTGTTCTGCAATTTTCTTTTTGTAAATAAGGATCAAAAAAAGGAACCATGCTATGCATGATTCCTTTTCGCAAGAGCGATAGACGGGGCTCGAACCCGCGGTCTCGACCTTGGCAAGGTCGCGCGTTACCAACTACGCCACTATCGCATTTATGTTTGCTTCTTACTGAAGCAGTAACAAAATGTATTATACGGGATGATGAGCGGTTTGTCAACCCATTTTGTGAATTTTTTTGTGTTTTTTCATTTTCCGAAACATTTCTGTTTTTCTATGCGTTTCTCATCTTTTTCATTCTCACAGAAATAATTTCGGTTCAGCAGGTTCCTGTCTTGCCGCGGCCTCCTGCTGCGCGCGGCGTTCCCGCATGGAGAACACGCAGCCGCAGTAATCCTGCCGGTAGAGGCCGTATTCCCTGGACAGCTCTGTGGAGCGCTTGTAACCGTTCCGTTTTTTGAAATCGCTGTAGAGATAGTCCACGCCATAATCCTTCGCCAGCTGACCGCCGATCTCATTGAGCTTCTCCGCGTTCTTTAAAGGGCTGATGGACAGCGTCGTGGTAAAGTAATCGTATTTTCCGGCGCGGGCCATCTCCGCAGTCTCCGTAAGACGCAGACGATAGCACTTAAAGCAGCGCGCCCCTCCCTCGGGAACCTGCTCCAGGCCCTTTGCCATCTCATAGAAGCGCTCCGGCTCGTAAGGCCCGTCCAGGAAGGAGATGGGATGCTCTGCGGGAAGCTGGGCAATCAGGCGCTTCTGCTCCTCCACACGCTTTCCGAATTCCTCCGGCGGATAGATATTCGGATTGTAATAAAAGACGGTGATTTCAAAATACCGGGACAGGTATTCCAGCACGTAGCTGCTGCAGGGCGCGCAGCAGCTGTGGAGCAGAAGACGGGGCACCCGGCCCTGACGCTGCAATACTTCGATTACTTTATCCAGTTCTTTTTGATAATTTATTTTATTCATCGTTCCTGCTTCCTCTTACTTCTCGCCCAGATACTCTTCCAGGCAGATTCCCTGCTCCATGATTTCCCTGGCAGCCTCTTTCCCCACATAGCGGTAATGCCAGGGTTCGAAGATGATCCCCGTTTCCCCGGTCTTATCCGTGGGATAGCGCAGGATAAAGCCGTAGCGCCAGCAGTTTTCCTTGAGCCATTTAGCCTCCGGCGTCTCTGCCTGCTTATCGTCCAGAAGCTGATAATCCTTTGCCACAATATCTGCCGCCAGTCCCAGGTTATGCTCGCTGGTTCCGGGGTAGGCCACGACGGTTCCCGCCTGACGATAGGCATCCTCATAGCTTAAGCCCTCGGCCTGCAGGCGGCTCACCTTATTGTTATAAAGATCTGTCTGCTTCTCCATGGTCCGATAAGCGGAGCAGATCCAGAAGTCCAGGCCCTCTTTCCGGCCATCGGCCAGCATCTGCTGCAGCTCTCCCACCGCCCGGCTGTCAAAATAGTAATTATTCTCGATTTCAGACACCCGGGGACGATAGCCCTCCGCCATGGGGTGCGTGGCGTTGACCAGGGTCAGCTTCCAGTCCCCGGCGCTTTCTTTCCCGTCCGGGTTATCGATTGTCCCACTGTCATGCTCAGCCGTCTGCGTCCTGTCATTTTCGGATTCTTCTGCCGCCGATTCCGCCCCGGCTCTCGCCAGCAGCCCCGTCTCCTTCGCAAATACAAGCTTCCCGCAAAGCAATCCCAACACAAAGGCCATCAACCAGATGGCTGCAAGGATCCGATAAAACTGCCTCTGCCGGCGGCGACGGCGGGATTCGGAACGCCCCGGTCTCTCATATCCATGCTCACGCTGCATGTTCCTCACCTCTTGAAGCTCAGTATAGGTGAGGAATGTATCCGGCTTGTATCATTTTAAAATTCTTTCAGCATTTCTCCAGCAGTACCTCTATGACGCCGCCGCAGACCATGCCCTCTTCCTCCGCGTCGCAGGCTGTCATGCTCACAGAAATCAGCTCCTGCCGCTTTTCCTTATCCTGCATAAGCCACCGGGCTTTTTCCTTCACGCCCGCTTCCACGCAGCCGCCGCCGATGGTTCCGGATACGGTGCCGTCCTCCAGCACCAGCATTTTGGTACCGACGCTTCTTGGCGCCGATCCCCGGCGGGCTACGATGGTACACAGTACCTTCGCCTGTGTGTCCGTCCCGTCCCCGAGAAGCTCCAGCTGTTCCTCCGAGAAGCTGCTGTTCTTCTTTTCTCCGTTTTTGGCGGAAATGATTTCTCCCAGTATCGAGACCGCGATTTCCTCCGGCGTCTCCGCGTGAATGCTCAGTCCGATGGGCGCGTGAAGCTCCTCCACCTGTCCTGCGGGAAAGCCCTGCTCCAACAGCTTCTTTTTCACAAGCGCCGACCGGCCCCTGCTGCCCATCATACCCAGATAGGCATAGCTCTTCCCCAGAATCTTTTCCAGGCAGATGAGATCGTAGCGGTGTCCCCGGGTCATGACGACAAAGAAGGTGTCCCCGTCCCCGGGAACCTCTGCAAGCCCTGTCTCAAACGTATCGCAGATCACCCTCCGGGCGCCGGCCCGTCTGGCTCCGTCCGCAAAGTACGGTCGATCCTCCAGAACCGTCACGTCGAAGCCCAGCAGCAGTGCCATACGAAGCAGCGCCACGCCCACATGGCCCGCGCCGCAGATCACCAGCTTCTTCGCTTCTCCCAGACAGTCGCAGAATACCGTCTCCCCTGCCAGCTCCTGCTGCCCTTCGGCCCGGATTGCCCCGGCCTCTTCCCGGTGTTCTGTGAAGAAGCCCTGTCCGGTTCTCTCCCAGAGAAGCCCGTCTCCGGCAAAAAAGGCTTTTTCCCCCGCATGGGGTCCCTTTAAGACGGTCAGAATCCGTTTTTCCTTTTTATCCTGATATTCCTGTAAGATGGTATATAAATGACGCAAGTTTTCCACAATCCTTCTTTCTTTATGCGCGGATATCCACATCTGCGAGTTCCTTTTCCCCACATTCCACCAGGCGTACCCTTTCCGGATACCGCTTTATCACCTGACGGCCTCCGGTATCGCCGGTCAGCTCCAGAAGCTCCGGGAAATAGCTTCGGTCCCAGAGAACCGGATTGCCCCGCCGCTCCCCGTGTCCGGCGCAGACGATAGCCCCGGGATAAGAAAAGCCCTCCTCCAGAAGTCTTTCCATGGTCGCCGGTTCCAGATAGGGCTGGTCGCAGACCATACACAATACGCCCCGCAGATCCGGATTCTGCCGAAGACATTCCGTAAGTCCAAGCTGCAGGGAATGGCTGATGCCCCGCTCCGGCTCCCGGTTTATCACAGCCCTTACGCCGCGCTCCCCGGCCGCCCCGGCTATTTCCGGAAACCGGGTCACAATCACACGGGTGCAGTCCGAAAAAGCGCCCAGCTTATCCAAAGTTACTTCATACAGGGGACGCCCGTCCACCTGCTCCTCCAGAAGCTTATTTCCGCCGTACCGGCTGGACAGCCCCGCTGCCAGCGCCACGATACCGTACTGCCGCCCTACCAGCGTCCGGACGGCCTCCGCGCAGCCTCGTCCTATCTTATGGGATTTATCGGAAATGAGGTGAACCAGGCTTTCGTCCTTTCTCGGATCCACGTCCCCGATTTTCATGCCCTTCTTTACCGGCACGCCTGCCTGCAGCATACCCCGGATCACGCCGTCGATCTGCGCGTACACCGGCTCGCCGCCCGTATAGGCCAGGACGCTGCCCTTCTCTACGATATCGCCGATGGCTGCCACCGGCTCCATCCGGCCGTCTCCGGAAGCCTTGATCAGGCGCTCCATGGCGTAGCCGCCCACCATGCCCGGCACGCCCGTATTGGGAATGGCGCTGCCCCGGTAAATGGGGCGGCCTAAGGCTTCCCCACGCATGGTTTCAATGACCGCGTGGCAGTCTGTCCCTGCCGAAAAGCCGGGCCCCAGAGCCAGCACCAGCGGCGCGTCCGTAAGCGTTGTTCCGATATTGTTCTTCGCCATGATGGCGTCGATGACCACCTCCGGCTGCCAGATCTTTCGCACCCGGGCTTCTGGATCCACCAGCACGCTGATGACGCCCTGTTCCGAAAGGGCTATGGCTTCCTCCGCCGATCCGGCCAGCACGCCGGTCACGCCCTCTACCTCCGCCCGTCCCTCGTAGACCGCCCGGGAATAGGCCACCTGGCGGCGTACCGTCAGCGGTACGGCAATTTCTGTCATGATAATCCGGTGTCCCTCCCGGAAAAGCTCCCAGGCCACGCCGGTAGCCAGATCCCCGGCTCCCTTGATTACGATCTTCATCCTGTCTCTCCTGCTCTCTGAAGCTTCCAGGGCGGCATCAGATCCGCCGCCATGAGAATCCTCGTTTCCGGGCTCGCAAGCGCTTTCGCGGCTTCCAGCGCCGCTGCCTCCCGCTCCCGGGTATCCGCCTTGTTAAATAACACCGCGTAGTCCATACCGGGTCTTACGCCCTTTCTCCCTCCTGCCGGACTGGCCGCCAGCTTCGCCAGATCTGTCGCCGTCAGGACGTCCTTCTCTTCTTTTCCGAGAATGGCGCAGACCTCTTCCACACGGCAGCAGACCTCTTTGATAGGCTGCCCCACTCCGTCCAGTCCATACACACAGAGCACAAGCCCGGTCTCCGGCAAAATTACCGGTTCGCCCTCTCTGGGCGCTTTGACCGGCTTCTCTCTGGCTCCGTCTGCCTCCAGCAAAAGCCAGATCCCCTCCGTCAGAAGCTCCCGGTAAAACCATTCCGGCAGCGCTTTACATTTCCAGTCGGAAACAGGCTCTCCCATCCAGAGAGTGCCTGTATTCTTTAACATCTCCCGGGCCGCCTGCAGATCCGGACGGTCCAGAAATCCGGTATTCTTTTCATATTGGATATGGGTGGTGGTGCCTGCGGCCGCCAGGATTCCCAGTTTTTCACATTCCAACTGGAAGCGGCGCAGGCAGGTGGTTTTTCCGCCTGCGCCCACGATGGAAATGACCCGGTTCTTTTCCGGCTTCTTTTCCGGTTTCCCGCCAAAAGCAACGCTGCTTTCGATCAGCCCCAGGGCAGCCAGCAGCGACTCCCGCTCCACCCATTTTCCGTCTATCCATTCTTTTAACATATCTTATCCGAATCAGTCTGTCCCCAGTGCAATCTTCTCGCTGGTAATCGGCAGGTTCCGGTGCCATACGCCCGTCGCGTTATAGATGGCATGGGCCAGGGCCGGAGCCGGAGTATTGATCACAATCTCGCCGATGGATTTCACGCCAAAGGGACCGGTAGGCTCGTAGCTCGGCTTAAATTCCACCCGGAAATGTCCCATATCCTGGCGGGTCGGGATCTTGTACTGCATCAGGGAACTATTGATAAGCTTACCCTTCTCCGTGTACTGGATATTCTCGTAGAGAGTCATTCCGATTCCCTGACCTAAGCCTCCCTCCACCTGAACTGTCGCCAGGTTCGGGTTCACAACCGTACCGCAGTCTACCACCGCCGCATAGTCCAGGATCTCCACATGGCCCGTCTCCTTATCCAGCTCGATTTCCACCGCGCCTGCCATATAGGGAGGCGGCGATACCGGGGAGCTGTGGCTTTCTGTCACCTGTAACGCGATTTCGTTGCAGACCTGGGCCTTGTAGCCGATCTCCTCGCTGGTAACGGATTTTCCGGTTTTCACATCGGTGGCTTTTCTGCCGTCGAACTCCACGTCCTCCGGGTCGCATTCCAGCATGCCTGCCGCTACCTGGCAGATCCGTTTTTCCAGCTCTGTGGCCGCCTTGACCACGGCCTGACCGGTAATATAGGTGGTACTGGAGGCGTAGGATCCGGAATCATAGGGAGAGCTGTCTGTGTCCGCGCCGGAGACGAAGATCTCGTCGGTGGTCACATGCAGACATTCCGCCGCCATCTGGGCCAGAATGGTATCGCAGCCGGTTCCCATATCCGCCGCCGCGATGGCCAGCTTATAGGTACCGTCCTCGTTGAGCATGATCGTCGCGGATCCCACGTCCACGTTGGAGATACAGGAGCCCTGCATGGCCATGCCCACGCCTACGGCGCGTACCTTGCCATTTCCCATATCCCGGGCAGGGTATTTTTCCTTCCAGCCAATCATTTCGCAGGCCCGGACCAGACACTCGTCCAGACGGCAGCTCTCTGCCACCTCGCCGAAATAAGCCGGCATAAGCATCTTTTCCCGTACCACATTTTTCAGACGGAGCTCCACCGGATCCATGTGAAGAACCGTCGCCAGCTCATTTACGATGGATTCCAGGGCAAAGATTCCCTGGGTGGCTCCATACCCCCGGTACGCGCCTGTGGCAAGCTGATTCGTGTAGACTACGTCAAATACATGACGGAAGGCCTCCAGGTTGGCTGTATACAAGGGAATCGCCTTGTGTCCCGTCAGTCCCGCCGTAGTGGGGCCGTGGTCGCCGTAAGCGCCTGTATTGGACAGGTTGTAAAGATCGATGGCCCGGATCGTTCCGTCCCGGTCTGCGCCGATGCTGACCCGGACGTCCATCTCATGACGGGGAGAGCCGGCAATCTGGCTTTCTTTTCTGGTATAGATGAGCTTGGAGGGCTTCTTTGTCATCCAGGTGACAAAGGCCGGATAAATCTCCGACACCACCGTCTGCTTGGCGCCGAAGCCGCCGCCTATCCGGGGCTTCATAGCCCGCACCTTTGCCCTGGGAATCCCGAGGGCCGTGGACACAATTCGTCTTACATGGAATACGATCTGGGTCGAGCTTACGACCACCAGTCTTCCGTAGGTATCGATATAGCAATAGGTCCGGAAGGTCTCCATCATGGCCTGGTTGACCGCCGGGACATGGTAGGTGCGGGTAAGCTTTACCTCACAGTCCTCAAGGACCGCCTCCACATCTCCGTCGCCGTCCTCCATATGGGCGCAGAGATTCCGCCTGTTGTCGGCTCCCACCGGGAACCGGGATTCCCAGTTGTCCTCCGGATGCACCAGGATTTCATTGTCGATGGCCTCATGGTAATCCAGCAGCGCCGGAAGCACCTGATATTTCACCCGGATCACCCGCAGGGCTTTATCCACACATTCTTCATTCTCGCCTGCTACAATCGCTACCGGATCGCCCACAAAGCGCACATGCTGATCCAGAATCAGATGGTCGTAGGGGCTCCACTCCGGATAGGTCTGTCCCGCTGTGGCAAACCGGTTCTTCGGCACGTCCTTCCAGGTATACACTGCCTCGATACCCGGAATCTTCAGGGCCGCCGCATAGTTTACGTCCTCCACGATGGCATTGGCGTGGGGGCTGCGAAGAAGCTTTACCACCAGACATTCCTTCGGGGCGAGGTCATCTACATAGACCGGCTGTCCCGTCACCAGCGCTATGGCGTCCTTCTTGCGTTCCCGTTTTCCTACTTCCCGCATGCGGCACCTCCGTTCTTCTTATACTCGATAAAGGCGTGCATTCCCCGCAGCTGTCCCTCATAGCCGGAGCAGCGGCACAGATTGCCTGCCAGATACTGCTTGATTTCCTCGTCGGTGGGCTCCGGATTCTCCCGGAACAGGGCGATAGCGTTCATAATCATGCCCGGATTGCAGAAGCCGCACTGCTCCGCGCCCTGATCGGCGATAAAGGAGCCGAATTCCTCTGCCTCCTTCTGCAGTCCCTCCAGGGTCTCCACCCGGCGTCCCTCTGCCCGCGCCGCAAGCATGGCGCAGGAAAGCACCGGAGTACCGTCCAGAAATACGGTACAGAGTCCGCAGTTGGTGGTCTCACAGCCGCATTTTACACTGTAGCAGCCATGCTTCCGGACAAAGGTAAAGAGTGTCATATCCGCGGCAATCTCATCTGTTATCTTTTTTCCGTTTAAGGTCATCGTTACGATCATGTCAGCCTCACTCCTTTCCCTGAATCTCTGCGAAGGCACGTCCTAGCAGTACGCCCGCCAGATGACGGCGGAAAGCCTCGGAGGCGCGCATATTGCTCTGGAACGGGGTTTCCTCTGCCAGACGCTCTGCCGTCTCCTTGTCCATGCGCTCGATCTCATACAGCTTCGCGATACCCGGTCTTGCGCCGATCACGGCCTTCTTTACGCCGCCGCAGTCGGATACGGCCACGGTCAGCACCGGAAAATCGGTTCGTGTGTTCCGGTGGGACAGATAGACAAAATGACCCGGACATTTCTTTACGATGACCCGCACCAGAATGTCATTGTCACGCTTCATTTTTACAAATTCTGACATTTGGACAACGCCGCCCTTATAGAGCTCCACGTAGGAATCCAGGGCCAGAAACGCCGTCATCACATCGGAGAAGCCGAAGCGTCCGAAGATACTGCCGCCTACCGTAGCCAGATTCCGGAACTGGGTGCCCACGATATCACAGACCGCGTCATGCAGCAGTCCCTCGCACAGGGCGTTCAGTCCCTCATGCAGCTCGATCTGACGTAAGGTCGCCATACAGCCGATGGAAAATGCTTCCTCCGTCTCCTCGATCTGATCAAGCCCCAGGCCTGACAGATCGATGGCCTTCTGCACGTTCCGGTTGCCCAGGCGGAGCCACAGCATACCGCCCAGGATCTTGTTGGTGCGCTTCTGGTTCAGCTCCCAGGCCTCCTCCAGACTTTCCACCTTTACCAATTCTCTTATTTTTATCATGCTATTCCTCCTTTGGGAGAACAATATTCAGGATAATCGCTACCAGGGCAGCCGGTACGATACCGGATCCGCCGAAGATGAGCTGTACGCTCTGGGGCAGTCCTGCCAGCACGCCGCTGTTGGCGCCCAGACCATAGCCCAGACCCAGTGCTACAGATACAATCGTCGTGTTGCGGACGGTCATTTTCTCCTTGGTAATCAGGCCGATACCGCTGACAACGATGGAGGAGAACATCATAACTGCCGCGCCGCCCAGAACGCTCTGGGGCATAATGGAAATCAGTGCGGACAGCTTGGGGAACAGGCCGCAGAGAATCAGGAACACGGCTCCGGTCGCCAGGGCAAACCGGTTTACCACCTTGGTCATGGTGACCAGACCTACGTTCTGGCTGAAGGAGGTGTTCGGAAGCACGCCGAACAGGGAAGCCAGAGAGGATCCCACGCCGTCGCAGACTACGCCGCCGGACAGCTCGGAATCGGTCGCCTCCCGAGCCATACCGCCCTCAATGACGCCGGAGATATCTCCTACGGTCTCCACCGCGGTTACCACGAACATAATCAGCACCGGAACAATGGCTCTGGGATCGAAGACCAGCTTCACCGGCATCAGGGCCGGAACCGCGAACCATTTTGCCTGGGCTACCTTGTCCCAGTTCAGAACCCAGGCCTTGGTATACTCCACGCCCTCCGCGGTTACTCCGGTGGTGGGCAGAACCAGCGCCATGATCGCCGCCACAATATAACCTACAATAATTCCAATCAGAATAGAAGAAACACTGGTCATTCCCTTGGTGCCATGCTTCAGCGCAATGATGACCACCAGCACCAGGGTTCCCAGAAGCAGGTTTTCCATGGAGCCGTAATCCTTCGCGGAGCTTCCGCCGCCGAAGGATCCCACGCCTACGGAAATCAGGGACAGTCCGATGGAAAGTACCACGGTACCGGTCACAACTGCCGGGAAGAAGCGGCGCAGGGGCTTCAGCATAAAGCCCAGAACCGTCTCAAAAAGGCCGCCAATCAGGGAAGCTCCCAGAATCGCGCCGTACGCCAGGATACCGCCGCCCATAACGCCTGCCACGCTATTGAATACGCCGATAAAGCCGGAGCTGGTACCCATGATAATCGGCACCTTTCCGCCCACCGGACCGATGGCGTACAGCTGAATCAGGGTTACAATTCCCGCCACCAGCATGGCGTTCTGCAGAAGCGCTACCTGCACCTCCGCAAATTCCGTACCGGAGCCGATTCCACAGGCTCCTGTGATAATCAGAATCGGGGTCAGATTTCCCACGAACATGGCCAGCACGTGCTGGAGTCCTAAAGGAAATGCCTTACGAAAGGGCATTTTGCCGTAAAAATCGTAGGCTGCTTTCTTATTCTCTACTTCATTCATAAATGTTTCTCCTCTTGTAGCAATTCACCGGGACTTTTGTAAATCCCATTTTTTTACAATTTCAAAGTATACATACCTTCCCATCGGATCTTACCCGCCAGCAGCTCCTGCTGCAGCAGCTCCTTATCCTCCGGCAATGCCTTCCAGGCCATACCACAGCCTGCCGTAATCTCCCGGGGAATGGGAATCAGCCGCCCCGGAAGTCCCTTCCCTTCGCAGTATCGCTCCATTTTCATGGCCTCTGTAGTCGTACCGAAGGAAATGATCAGTGTGTCCTTTTTTTGCCGCATGGCTATTCCTCCGCAAGCTCCCGGACGGCCTCGATGGCTCTGTCCACTTCCGCTTCCGTGTTAAAATACGAAAAGCTGAACCGGACGGCCCCCTGCTCCCGGGTTCCCAGCGCCTCATGCATGAGCGGCGCGCAGTGGGCTCCTCCCCGGACGGCGATCCCGTAATCCTCATAGAGCCAGTCCGCCACCCGTGCAGAATCGTAATCCCGGATATTCAGGGACTGGATTCCCGTCCGACGGTCCAGATCCGGATTTCCGTAGAGGGTTACGCCCTCCACCTCCTTCACGCCGTCCACAAACCGCCGAAGAAGCACCTGCTCCCGGGCGCGAATCTGCTCCACGCCGATCTCCAGAAGCCAACGGGCCGCCGCGCCCAGGCCTGCGATTCCATGGCCGTTCAGGGTGCCCGCCTCCAGCGCCGCCGGCATCTCTGACGGATGCTCCCGGTCGAAGCTGTGAATTCCGCTTCCGCCCACCTTCAGCGGCCGGATCGAAAGGCCGGGACGGACGCAGACGCCTCCGGTTCCCTGGGGGCCGTAAAGTCCCTTGTGGCCGGTGAAGCACAGGACATCGATCCCCATACGTTCCATATCCATGGGGACTGCGCCCGCCGTCTGCGCAGCGTCTACGATAAGCAAAAGACTGTGCTTTTTTGCGAAGGCTGCCGCCTGCTCCAGATCGGTGATGTTGCCGGTCAGGTTGGAGGCGTGGGTGATGATCAGGGCTTTTGTGTTCGGACGGAGCAGGGATTCCAACTCATCGTAAGCCAGGATGCCTGCCTGCCGTTCTTCCCCGGCTTCCGCCTTTACAGGAAGCACCGACAGCTCCACGCCCTGCAGCCGGTACAGGGGCCGCAGCACGGAATTGTGCTCGCAGACGGTGGTAATCACATGATCCCCCAGCCCGAACAGGCCGCCAAGCACCAGGTTCAGGCTCTCGGTGGCATTGGCCGTAAAGACCACCTGCTCCGGAGCCGCCGCGCCCAGAAGCTCTGCCAGGCTTTCTCTGGCTCGGTAGATGATCCGTCCCGCGTAAAGGGACGCGTCATGGACGCCCCTTCCGGAATTTCCCATGGAAGCCATGGCTTCCAGAAGGGCCTCCCTTACACACTCGGGCTTTTGCAGGGTGGTCGCCCCGTTATCCAGATAAATCATGGCTTAACGATTTTCGCCGCGCCCGCCATGGTCTCGGCGATGACATACATATTGGTGACCTCGCCCACCTTTAAGCTGTCTGTCAGCCCGTAATGGTTCAGGCAGGTGCCGCAGGTGAGAATCTGTACGCCCTGGGCCTCCAGGGACTTCAAATCCTCCAGGGACGCGGACCCCTCGCAGGTGAGGGCGGCGCCTCCATTGTAAAAGAGCAGGGTCTTCGGCAGGGTATCCAGCTGTGTCAGCGCATAGATATACCCCTTCATCAGAAGCCGTCCAAGCTCCGGATCTCCCTCGCCCATGGTGGCGGAGGCTATCACGACCACCGTATTCTCCCTGGCGTCGGGAATACATGCTTCCGGAGCCGCTGCTACTTCCGGAGCCTTGGCAGTCTCTCCCCCGCCAATCTC
Organism: Laedolimicola intestinihominis; assembly: GCF_040096155.1. Taxonomy (NCBI): domain Bacteria; kingdom Bacillati; phylum Bacillota; class Clostridia; order Lachnospirales; family Lachnospiraceae; genus Laedolimicola; species Laedolimicola intestinihominis. The sequence continues at coordinate 59,143 of NZ_JBBMFE010000002.1, forward strand.
CATGGTTACCTGATACTGTCTGTCCGAAAGCTTTTTGGAGCTGACCCTGTAGCCCTTCTGATTGGCCATCTTGGTCAGGTTCTGGACTGCAATCTCATTGTCTACCAGCGTCTCCACCACGCCGCTTCCGCCCAGCTCCTTAATGGCATTTTTGGTCTTTACTACGGGAATCGGGCAGGCGTCGCCCAGTGCGTTTACCTGAATCATGTTTCTTTCCCTCCTGTTCCTTTCTTATTTTTATGAAAATTTCTTTCTATAAAAATAACTTCCTTCTTTATAAATAATTACCTATGAGTCTCCTTCGACTACCAGAATCTCCGGCTCCGTGCGCTTCACAATCTCGCCCACGATCTCCGCCGGAAGTCCCGCCGCGCGAAGCTCATTTCTCAGATCCTCTGCCTCGTCCGCGCCTACCGCCATCAGCAGTCCGCCGGAGGTCTGCGGATCAAACAGCAGCTCCTCCATGGCAAATGCGATGTTTTTGAATTTTACATATTTTTCCACATGGTTTCGGTTCTTCTGTCCGGCCGCCGTCAGCAGAAATTCCTCTGCATGATGCAGCGCTTCCTCAATGCGCGGCACCTTCTCCGCCTGTATCCGACAGGACAGCTTTCCGTCCATCATCTCATGGAGATGGCCCAGAAAACCAAAGCCCGTCACATCGGTACAGGCGTGAATGTGGTATCTTCTTCCTATCTCAGAGGCTATTTTATTCAGGGTGGTCATGGATTCGATGGCTTCCGCCATGGCCTGTTCCGAGGCCTCTCTCACCCGGTTCGCCGTGCAGACGATCCCCACGCCCAGCTTTTTGGTAAAAATCAGTCTGTCTCCGGGACGTCCGCCATTGTTGGACCAGATTCGATCCGGGTGTACCAGGCCCATGACCGACAGGCCGTACTTGACATCGGCGTCATGAATAGAATGACCTCCCGCCAGGATGCCTCCGGCCTCCAGCACCTTTTCCGATCCGCCCCGCATGATTTCTCCCAGGATATTCAGATCCGAAGACTCCGGAAAGCAGACGATATTCAGCGCGGTTTTCACGTCGCCACCCATGGCGTAGATATCGCTTAAGGCGTTGGCTGCCGCTATTTTCCCGAAAGTATAGGGGTCGTCCACCATCGGTGGAAAAAAATCCAGGGTCTGAACCACCGCTGTGTCGTCGCTGATGCGGTAAACCGCCGCGTCGTCCCTGCTGTCGTAGCCCACCAGAAGATCCGGATTCTCCGGCCCCCTGGGCAGCTTTTCCAGGACATGGCTTAAAACGCCGGCTCCCAGCTTTGCTGTACAGCCGCCGCCCTTACAGAATACGATTTTTTCACTCATAGTTTTTCTTCTAATCCAATCTTTATTCCACTTCACTCTGATCGCGGAATTTCACATTTCCGGTCGCTGCGTCCATGCTCTCTACGATGGCCAGGGACTCCAGCTGATAGCCAAGGTTCCGGATCATCCGTCCGCCGGACTGGAAGCCCTTTTCTACGGCGATTCCGATACCTTCCACGGTGCCGCCTGCCTGTGCCACGATGGAAATCAGGCCTTGGAGCGCGCAGCCATTTGCCAGGAAATCGTCGATAATCAGTACGTGATCCTCCGGCCCTAAGAAACGCTTGGATACGATGACCTGATTTTTGTTCTTGTGGGTGAAGGACTCTACCTCTGCCACGTAGACGTCTCCGTCAATGTTGATGCTCTGGCTTTTTTTGGCAAATACCACCGGCACGTCGAAATAGCTGGCTACCACACAGGCAATGCCGATACCGGAGGCTTCAATGGTCATGATTTTATTGATATTCTTGTCCGCGAAGCGTCGCTTAAACTCTTCGCCCATCTGCTTGAACAGGTTGATGTCCATCTGGTGATTCAGGAAGCTGTCCACCTTAAGGACATTTCCCTCTTTTACAATGCCGTCTTTTAAGATTCTTTCCTCCAGGAAATTCATACTTACTCTCCTTTTTGTCGTTTCTTTCTACTAATGTTATCTTTAAAAATAGCATAGATATCGACATTTTTCAAGGAAGTTTGCGCTATAGGGCAAAATAAATGGAAAGACTTAAGGCGCCGAGGCGGAGATAGTAATGTACTTCTCCCTTGTCGCCCTCGCGGTAAACAACCTGCGCCGTCCGGGAACCGTCCGGATTCCTATCGCTGATGCCCCATTCTTCGCTTACCAGCCTTCTGGCTTCTTCTTCGGTATAGCCCTTCTTTTCGTAAAGGTGTACCTGATTGTCGTAGGCAGTCCTATCTCCATCGGAAAGTATGGCGTCTGCCAGCTCCCAGTTCTGCGTGACACGCTCTGTTGTCAGGCCCAGATAGGAGCCGAATTTCTGAGCCCGCTCTGCCACGTCCGAATCGGCCGTCGCCGTATCCGAATCCGTCGCCGCCATGTCCGAATCCGTCGCCGCCGCGCCGGAACGGATTCCATTTCCATAATCCTCACTCCACTCCTGAATGCCCAGCTCCAGAAGCTTACCGGTCTCGTCATCCAGGGCAGCTTTCAGAATCCATCTGTCCCACTCCGTGTCGATTTGGAAATTCAGCATCCAGATAATCATGGATTTTTCCCCGCTGGGGTCGATATAGAAAATCGGATCCGCACTCTGCTCTGCGTCCTGTTCTGTCATTTTGGCTGTGCGGAAGGTTTCGTCCAATACGCCCATTTCGCATAAGGTGGCAAGCTCTTCCTCCGCTTTCGCAAGGCTTCCAGCCACGTCGTAATTTTTTCCTTTTTCCAATACCGTGGTGCTCGCGTCGGCGCTCAGAAACAGCTCCGCCTTTTCTACCATGCTAAGCTCTGTCTGGGACGTAATCCGCACCTCCGGCGCTTCCTCCGTCTCCACCACAGACAGACGCCTGTCGTCCTGCCATTTTCGGAAAGCCAGGGGAACGCCAAAGCCCACTGACGCCGCCAGAAGCAATGCTCCCACGGTCAGAAGCCAGCTTTTGCGGGATCTGCAGTTTTTTCTTCTCATGCTTTCTCCTCCCCGGCCTGTTCCGGCAGCCATACCCTTACCAGCGTTCCTTTTCCTTCCTCGCTCTGAAAATCCAGTCTGCCCCCATGACGCTTTACGATTTCCGCACAGATGGACAGTCCCAGACCTGCTCCGCCCTGCTTCCGGGAGCGGGATTTATCCACCATATAAAAGGCTTCTGTGATCCGGCTAAGCTCTGCCTCCGGCATGCCCTTTCCCTTGTCGCACACATAAAAGGCATAGCCTCCCTGCTCCGGACGCCCCAGCAGCGTCAGCCTCTTTTCCCGACCGCTGCCCTCCATGGCCTTCCGGCCATTGTCCAGAAGATTCATCAGCACCGTTTTCATCAGATCCGGCTCCAGCTCCACCTGCCTGTCCTCTACCGACACCCAAAGACGGATCTCCTGCTTTTCCAGGGCAGGCTCCAGGATCCCCCGGATTTCCTCCGCCAGCCACTCGGTGGACACGCGTCTTTTCACAAGCTCCTGATGGCGGAGCACCATCAGATCCAGAAGCTTAAAGGACAGGGCCTCCAGCCGCTTTCCTTCTTTAAAAATATAATTGGCCGCGTCCATCCGTTCCTCTTCCGTCATCTCCCGGCTCCGCAGCATATCCGCGTAGCCAATCATCGAGGTCAGCGGAGTCTTCAGTTCATGGGCAAAGCTTCCGATAAAATCCTCCTGCCGTCTGGCCGTATCCTGAAGCTCCGTAAACTGCTGCTCCAGATGGTCTGCCATCCGGTTGAAATCCCGGGTCAGTCTTCCCACCTCGTCCTCGGATTCCACCCGGGCCCGCACCTCCATGTCGCCGCCCGCAATCCGTCTGGCGGCCCGGGAGAGACGGCGCAGGGGCTTCAGAAGCCATACGGTCATCAGATAGCACACCGGAAGCTCTAAAAGCAAAACCACCAGCATCCACCGGCGGTAAATCCGGTACTGTTCCGTCCGGTCGTTAAAAAGGGCTGTCACGTCCCGATCGCTTTCCAGATAGAGCGTCCGCTTCTCTCCCAGCTGAATGCTGCTCATGGTGGCCAACTCGTATGTGCCGTTTTCCTCGCGAAGCTCCCGGGCGCGGGTTTCCCCGGATGCGGCCTTGATGAGCTTTTGGATGTCTTTTTCCTTCTCCTGATCGTAGGGGATTTGTTTTTCCATGTAGAGAGGCTGGCCATCCCCGTCATAGATGCGGAAGGTCAGGCCGCTGTCCGTCATTCCCTGGGACATGGCCTCCGCTGTTTTCTGAATTTCTTTATCTGTAAAATTCTGCCATTCCTGTACCGTGGTATTCCAGTAGGCCACGAAGGAATAGGCCAGCATCCTGTTTTCCTCCGCCGCGTTCCGGGTCTCCCGCTGCCAGGACGACGAAAACAGGGTGCCTAAAAGTGCATAGCCGCCCAGTCCCATCACCAGCATGCTGATGACCAGCATGGAAATACTGATTTTCCAGGAAAATTTCATCCGTTATCCTCTTTTCATTTTTATACTCTGCGTTCTGCCTCCGAACAGTCTATATTCTGAACCAGTTGCCGCAGATAGCTTGATTCCCCGTACTGATTACGGGCAATAGCGGTATCCTACTCTGTACACGGTCTGAATCTGCTCCTCCAGGCCCGCTTTTTTCCGCATCCGCTGCACATGCAGATCCACCGTCCGGCTGTCGCCCATGTATTCGCCGCCCCAGATGCGCTCGTAGATGGTCTCCCGGTAAAGGGCGATATTTTTATTGCGCACAAAGAGCAGGAGAAGGTCAAATTCCTTTTTCGTAAGGCTGATAGTCTCGCCCTTCTTTGTGACCGTCCGGGAGGCCGTATCGATAACCAGGTTGCCCTCAGTCAGCACCTGTTCCGTCTTGTGATAGCGCCGCAGCACCGATTCCACCCGGGCCAGAAGCTCGATGATTTCAAAGGGCTTGGTCAGGTAATCGTCCGCCCCCATGCGAAGTCCCTTCACCCGATCCGCCACGCTCGCTTTCGCCGTCAGAAAAATCACCGGAATCTCCAGGGGCGCGATATAATCCATGATCTCGTAGCCGTCTGCCCCGGGCAGCATAATATCCAGAAGTACCAGGTCGTAGGGCTTTTTATCCAGCATATCCACCGCCGCCAGCCCATCGTAGGCGCAGTCGCAGGCGTAACCGGCCCTGGTCAGGTTGACCTTTATCAGATTGGAAATGGAGTGTTCGTCCTCCACCACTAAGATTTGCAGCATTTTACTCTCTCCTTCTATATGATAGAGTGTATCATATCTGCATCATATTTGCATCATGGTTGAACTTTGATCAACCATGATGTAAATGGTTCTTTCTTGTTTCAGTCACACCCTTCTTTATTTTTCCATAAACTAACTATATAGTATCAGGAGGCTTGCCTATGAATCCGCTGCTTACGCTGGAGCATGTCGGCTTCGCCTACCATCAGGCGGAGGGCGAAACTCCGGCTCTTTCCGATATTTCTTTTACCCTGGAAGCCGGCCATTTTCTGGCTATTGTGGGGCCAAGCGGCTGTGGAAAATCCACGCTGCTTTCCCTGATCTCCGGCCTCCTTCTGCCGGAGGAGGGCCGTATCCTGCTCCACGGCCTGCCGGTCCGGGAAGCCCGGGCCAACATCGGCTATATGCTTCAGAGAGACCATCTTTTTGAGTGGCGCACCGTCTACACCAATGTGCTGCTGGGCCTGGAAATTCAGCATCAAAAGACGCCCGAAAAGCTTCAAAAAGTCGATCACATGCTGGACTCCTACGGCCTGTCCGGTTTTCGGAACGCCCGCCCCTCCCAGCTCTCCGGCGGTATGCGGCAAAGGGCAGCGCTGATCCGTACCCTGGCGCTGGAGCCGGATCTGCTGCTTCTGGATGAACCCTTTTCGGCGCTGGATTATCAGACCCGGCTGACGGTCTGCGACGATATCTATGAGATTATTAAAAAGGAGGAGAAGACGGCGGTTCTTGTGACCCACGATCTATCGGAGGCCATCAGTATGGCCGACGAGGTGCTGGTGCTCTCCGCGCGGCCCGGGCGCATCCGGAAACGGGTGCCTGTCGAGTTTGATTTGGCTAACCGCACGCCCATGCGTTCCCGCAGCGCGCCGGAATTCAAGGATTATTTCAACACCATCTGGAAGGAGCTGAACGACCATGCCTGATCTTGCAAATTGCTCCCTGGCCCAGCAAAATTTTCTGAAAAAACAGACCCGGCTCCGGAACCGGGTGCGGCTGGCAAGGCTTCTCATTTTCCTTGGTTTTCTGGTTTTGTGGGAGGCCAGCACGAGGATGCACCTCATCGACGCCTTTATTTTCAGCAGTCCCACCCGGGTGGTCCGCACTTTTCTCTCCATGGGACGGGACGGCTCCATATTTCTCCATGTGGGCGTGACTCTTCTGGAGACGCTGGTGAGCTTTCTGCTGGTCTTTCTCTTAAGTCTTCTGACCGCCGTGCTGCTCTGGCTGTCGCCGGGGCTGTCCCGCACTCTGGAGCCTTATCTGGTGGTCTTAAACAGTCTGCCCAAATCCGCCCTGGCCCCGCTTCTCATCGTCTGGCTGGGCGCCAATATACGGACCATCATTGTGGCCGGAATCTCCGTGGCAGTCTTTGGCAGTATTCTGACGCTGTATACCGGATTTCAACAGATTTCCGCAGAGAAAATCAAGCTCATCTACACACTGGGCGGAGATCGGGGCGACGTGCTCTGGAAGGTGGTGCTGCCCGGCTCCGTGCCCATTTTTCTGAATACTATGAAGGTCAATATCGGGCTCTGCCTAGTGGGCGTCATCATCGGGGAATTTATCGGGAGCCGCCGGGGGCTTGGGTATCTGATTATCTATGGCAGCCAGGTGTTTCAGCTGGATCTGGTGCTGATGTCTATCGTCATCCTGTGCGGGCTGGCCATGGGGCTGTATCAGGGGTTGAATGTGGCGGAGCGGAGGTTGACACGACGGTAACAACGAGATAAAATACGCTTCGCGAATTTTACTCGTTGCTCACGTAAAAACAGGAGATGCATTTTCGCACCTCCTGCTACATATTTCCTGTTTTTCTATCCGTATATTTCCGCGATCTGCGGTTCGTCCTTTACGCGTTCTCCGATTTTCCCGCCAGATAATTGATAAACTGCTGGGCAGTTCTTCCGGATATACCGCCGTGGCTCAGCTCCCACTTATTGGCCTCGGCGCAAAGCTCTGCGTCGGTCAGGGTAATCTCCGGGTAGCGCTTCGCAAGCTCCGTGACGATCTGGAAGTATTCCTTCTGAGTTGGCTTGGAGAAATTGATGGTCACGCCGAAACGGGCCACCAGGGACAGCTTCTCCTGCATGGTGTCGGAACGGTGCATCCCCTCGTCCTGCTCCATGTCGCTTCTGTCTCCCCAGGTCTCCCGGATCAGATGACGGCGGTTGGAGGTGGCGTAGATCAGCACATTATCCGGCTTGGTCTCCATACCGCCCTCGATAACTGCCTTCAGGAACTTATACTCGATCTCAAATTCCTCAAAGGACAGATCGTCCATGTAAATGATGAAACGATAGTTCCGGTTTTTGATCTGGGCAATGACCGAAGATAAATCCTGAAACTGGTGCTTGTAAATCTCAATCATTCGCAGACCCTGATCGTAATACTCGTTCAGAATCGCCTTGATACTGGTAGATTTTCCGGTGCCGGCATCGCCGAAAAGCAGCACGTTGTTGGCCGGAAGTCCTTTCACAAAGGCCTCCGTATTGTCCACCAGCTTCTTCTTCTGAATTTCATAGCCTACCAGATCCTTCAAAAGCACCTGCTCTGTATTGTTGACCGGCAAGAATTCCACCCTGCTTCCGTCCTCCCGGATCCGGAAGGCCTTATTCAGGCCGAACATACCCACGCCGTAGGCTTTGTAAAAATCTGTAATTATTTTGAAGATTTCATTTTCATCTTCTGCCTGCTCAATCTGACGGCTCACCGCCTGTACCTTTTCACTGACGTTTTTATTGTACATCCGCTCCTTTTTGCCGATGGCCTTATAGTGGCAGACGGTGCTGAAGCAGTCGATCTCCAGATCCCGCTCAATGGAGCTGAAATCGTAATCAAAGAGGTGTTTAAACACCTTAAAATCCGCCTTTGCGAAATGGTTGACGGTACCGTCATTGGCTCCCACCTTTTCGCTGGTCATACTGAAGGAATTCTCATTGGTCAGGAGAATAAAGGTCAGATAATTGTGCCACAGGTTCTCGTCAAAGCCGTACATGGTAGACAGATCCAGAAGCGCCTTCATCTGCTCATAAATCCTCGTGGTCAGCTCCGCGGCGCTGCACTGATCCTTTTCATAATCCTCAAAAATCCCGGCCAGCTTCCGGAGGATGCTGTTCTCTCCCAGATCCCGGTATAAAATTAATTTCGCGACTTCTTTGTACATAATTTTGCTCCTCATTCTTTTCTGTTGCATATTATGATGTCGGGGTCAAAAGCCCCCGACTTTGATTCCTACGGATTGTTCCGTGCTACGCACTTCCACAATCCTACCCAATATTCGCATATCGTGGGATTATCATCCCACTTTTATGCTCATATCGGGGCGGGTCCTAAGGTCTTTCACCCACCTATGAGCAAGCTCATGTGGGTTTAGACCTTTTGACCCTGGCATCACGTCATCTTTTCATCTGCTCCGCCCCGGGCGCCACCCCTCTGGTACAGAGTGTCATTATGCTGTATTATAACGCAGGGAACGATGTCTGTACAGTTGATTTTATCTATTCCAGCCTGCATTTTCCTTTGGTTTTTATCTGTCCTGTTCCTTTTTGGCTCCTTTCGGCTCGCTTGACAGTTCCATGGATTCCTTTTATAATTGGGCTAACATATGAATTTTCCGGGAGGTATCATTTTATGAAACAATGCATGGATTCAGATAATCTGCACCGCAGATTAAAAAAGATCATCGGCCAGGTTCAGGCCATTGACCGCATGATCGACGAGGATATCCCCTGTGAAGACATTCTCTCCCAGATCAATGCCGCCAAGTCGGCCCTGCACAAGGCCGGTCAGGTGGTTCTGGAAGGCCACATCCAGCACTGCGTCCGGGACGGCATCCAGCATGGGGACGCTGATAAGACCATCGAGAGCTTCACCAAGGCGGTGGAACGGTTCGCGAATATGAAATAGAAACAGAAAACGAATGAAAAAACGCGGTTTAGATCTTTCTCTTCTAAATGACGTGGTAGATACCTTGCGTCAGGGCAAACAACTGGATGAAAAATATCGTGATCACGGGTTTAAGTGGAAATTTTCAGGGATTCCGTGAATGTCATATTAAGCCAGATTGGCTTTTGGTCTATCTGATAGAAAATGATATTCTGACACTGACATTAGTCGATACCGGCTCACATGCTGATATTTTTAAAATGTAATTTTATATAAAAAGGAATGAAAATGCGAATGTTCTTCATTTTCATTCCTTTTTTATTTCTACGCTATCGCTGTCTCTGCTGCTTCCGTTCCTTTCCTCTCCTTCTCTGTCACCACCCGATCATACCGCCACACGGACAGTACCATTCCCACTGACAGCGCGGTGATGGTGATGCTGCTCCAGCCTTCGGCCAGGAAGGGGAGGTTGGAGAAATGACTGAACTGAAAGCCCATACTTTCGATCAGATAAATCAGGGTCTCCAGGGTCAGGAGGAGGCTGCCGGAGAGGGCTATGGTGCGGCCCAGGCAGTTACGGATGCGGAGGGTCAGGAAAATCAGGGTAGCCGGAAGGCTGATACTGAGTAGCATCAGCGCCGCAGCCGGGATTCTTCCATAATGAAACACCCACCAGGCGGCTCGATAATTGTTTTGGTATTTATCCGGGAGAATATCTTCCAAGGTTGGATTTTTCAGAAACTGACTCCTGTATTCCTGATAGACCGAGAAGCTGGAAAATGCGCTGTCCGCCCCGGAGGTCTCGCCGGAGCGCTGATCCTTCCAGTGTCCGGTCCCATTTTCCCCATAATACCATTCGCCGGTGCCGTAGCTTCGAAGCTCCTCTTCGCTAAGCGGAATCTCTCCGAAATTCTCTGCACGACCCAGAAGCTCCCGGATCAGCACGTTGTTGTAGCTGTCGTCCCAGGCCGTGGAGTTGGCCGCGTAGGCCTCCGGATAGATACAGCGGTTCCAGAGCTCCCGCGCCTGGCTTCCCGGCGCGGCCCAGAAGGTCAGGAGCACCGCAAAGCCAAGGATTGCCGCCGCGATAGCCTTTCCGGCAGACCCGCCAAACCAGCCTTTGACCGCCATGTAAAGTTCGATACCCAGACAGGTCAGAAGCAGGCACAGCACTGGAATCCAGGAACCGCCGGGCCGGAAGCCCCGGGAGAGACGAAGTGCCGCCAGATACACAGCCTGCGCCATGGTCAGGAGCATGATGGCCTGACAGCCTCCCGCCCGTCTTCGATACAGACAGACCGCCGACACCGGCACACCAAGCCCCAGAATCAGCGTCTGAAAGCCGGAGCTGTACAGTCGGTAAAGCGTCATATTATCCGAGCCGCAGCTTGCAAGCAGTCTCTGACCAAAGCCGCCCACTACCAGCACGCCGCAGAAAATCCCAATAATCTTTACCACCATGCCCGCGTGCTTCAACAAAAAAGGATACCCCTGATATATCACCAACAGAAGGAGTCCAAGTCCCCAGATATAATAGTTTCCATCCGAAAGGCTGTAAGCCAGATCCGACAGACTGCTCCATCCTCCCTCGAACATCACCAGTTCAGCCAATCCGATCACCAGCAAGAGTCCAATGATTCCAAGCACCGGCCAGGGCGTCCGAACCTGATGCTGCCGATTTAACTCCATGCCGATGACGTCTGGCTCGCCCATATCCCGGATGGCCCGGCCAAGGGCCTCTTCCTCACTCAGCCCATAACTCCGGTAATCCTCCGCCTTGTCCTCGATATGTCCCCGCAGCTCGTCGTTGATCTTCTCGTGGCAGAGCTTACAGGCGATCTGCTCATCCACCGTCTCCAAAAATAAATCAATCTTATCCCGCAAAGCTCACGCCTCCCTTCAGCACATTCCGAATGGCTTGCTCGTACTCCTGCCATTCCCGCTGCTTGGACTTCAATAACTTTCCGCCGCTCTTCGTCAGGCGGTAATACTTCCGCTTCCGGCCATTTTCGGCGCACTGCTCATAGCTCTCCACAGCACCCTGCTCCTCCAGGCTGTGAAGAATCGGGTAGAGCGTCCCCTCCTTCAGAGAAAATACCCGCTCGCTGCGCTCCTCCAGAAGCCGAATCATCTGGTAGCCGTACAGATCCCCCTCCTCCAGAAGCTTCAGTACCAGCATCGACGTGCTGACCGCCATCATTTTCTTGTCCATGGGAAATGTCTCCTTCTCTATACTTCAAATATAATACCTAGATTTTCTATGCTTCCATATTACCTAGAAATTCTAGGTATGTCAACTATAAATTCTGTTCTTATGCAAAATTCTTTCCGAATCACATTCTACAAAAAAAAGGATCCTGCCACAGGATCCTTTTTTGATGCCATTCTGTATTCTGTTTTCACAGCGTCTTCACTATCTCCGCCACCTGCTTTTCTGTTATTCCGCGTGGAACGGCTTTACATCCTTTACCGCTTCTTTTACGCTGATTTCCTTGTCGTTCTCATCAATATCCAGCAGATGATACTTGTCATTTCCCATACCCAGCTCTTTCATGTAGGTGAGCTGGCGCAGGCCGTGACGGGTCTCCATGCGCTCTACCAGGGCGTGATGGTCATGCTCACTCAGGGCGTATACCAGGTCTACGGACGCCTGATCCACGGCCAGAATGTCAGTGGAGGCTACAATACCGATGTTCGGGGTGACTACCGGCTCTGCTGCCACGCCTTCACAGTCGCAGGATACGGACATGTTGCGAAGGACGTTGATATATACGATCTTATCGCCGAAATGATCAAAGACAGATTTGGTGGACTCGGTCATGCGCTCCATGAATTCTTCTTCGGCGATACTCCACTGGTTGTCGGATCCCTCTACGGTGTGGATCCATTTTTTTCCGATGCGGCCGTCTGCGCAGCCGATACCGATGTTCTTATTGGATCCGCCGAAGCCGCCCATGGTATGTCCTTTGAAATGGGTCAGAGCCAGGAAGGAGTCGTAGTTCGCCAGGTTTTTGCCTACGGACATTTCTTTGAACCATTTGCCGCCTTTAATCGGGAACAGAGCTGTGCCGTCCTCGTCCATGATGTCTACGGGGCAGAAGGTCCAGCCGTTGACCTTCAGGGTCTCCCGGTGCGCTTCGGTGGTGTAGCGGTCGCCTTCGTAGTAGGTGTTAGTCTCGACGATATTGCCGTTCGGGATATCGTTTTTGATGAGGGACTCTACCCACGGACGCGGAATGATGTTCGGGCCGTGCTTTTCGCCGGTGTGCAGCTTGACGGCTACTTTGCCGGTCAGGTGGCCGCCTACTTTCTGAAATATGTTATGCAGCCCTTCTGCGGAGAGGTCTTTGGTGAAGTATACGGTGGATTCGCCGCCGGTGCGCTCCTCATAGGAAATATAGTGATCACCGCCGGTTCCGGGTGTTTTCTGATCTGACATGTTGAAATCCTCCTTTTATAGATGCTTTTGGCAAAATAATGCTTTTGGCAAAATAATGCTTTCGGATAAAAATAGCCTACTCTGATTTTATTTTAAACCTTAAAGTAGGGTTGAAGTCAAGGATTTTTTATCTCCTGCTTACTTATTCTAAGACGGACGGAAGAGAGGGGCCAGAGAGTTGCAGTTTTTTATATTTTGTGTCTTGGCTTTATACCCCTATGGGTATAGTGTGTCGTTACAAGTCATATACCAATAGGGGTATATGTAATATGTGCTTGTATGATAAGAAAGGAGTATTAAAGTTATTATGAATGCTGTTATGGAGAAGCTGGAGGCCTTTGGGGAGCTTAGTGGTATATAAAAGGATATTTCGTTTCTTGTTATCTCTACTCTTGCTCTGATAGCGAGCCTGACGGGCTTGATGCCCGGGTTACCGTTTGATCCGGCCTTTCGTCCCCCCTATTTATTAAGACTTTCTAAAGATTCTTTCTATATCCTTGACATTTTTTCATGAATATTCTATTGTACTAATTAAGTAATACAATTTGTCTGTAACTATGTGAAAGGAGCGTGATCCCATGCCCTGGATCCTTGATGACACCCGTCCCATCTACCTACAGCTGGAAGACATCATCAAATCCAAAATCATCGCCGGCATCTATAAGCCCGGCCAAAAGCTTCCATCCGTGCGGGAACTGGCCGCCGAAGCCGCCGTCAACCCCAACACCATGCAAAAAGCTCTGGCCGAGCTGGAACGCAGCGGCCTGGTCTACACTCAGCGCACCAGCGGCAGATACATCACCGAGGACACCGCCATTATGCAAAATCTGAAACACCAGCTGGCCCACGACCTGATCCAGCAGTTTCTGGAAGCCATGGCCCACTTAGGATACACCAGAGAAGAAAGCATTCAGCTTCTCATCGAAGAAAGCAAGGAGGAAGTGTAAATGAACGAACTCTTAACCTGTACAGGGCTCACCAAGCAATACGGCTCTAAGGCTGCCCTGGACAACCTGAACCTGACCTTACCCCGGGGCCGCATCATCGGCCTCTTAGGACCAAACGGCAGCGGCAAGACGACCCTGATCAAGCTTATCAACGGCCTGCTCGCTCCCACCGCTGGACAGCTGTACATCAATGGAAATGAGCCCGGCCCTGACACCAAAAAAGTCGTCTCTTACCTGCCTGAACGCACGTATTTCAACAGCTGGATGAAAGTCAACGACATTCTGGACTTCTTCTGCGATTTCTACGCGGACTTCCGCCGGAACCGCGCCGAAGATATGCTCCAGCGTCTGGGCATCGACCCGACGGCCCGCCTGTCCACCATGTCCAAGGGTACCAAGGAAAAGGTGCAGCTCATCATGGTTATGAGCCGGGACGCTGACCTGTACTGCCTGGACGAGCCCATCGGCGGCGTGGATCCGGCAGCCCGGGACTATATTCTCCAGACAATCATTTCCAATTATAATGAAAATGCGTCGGTTCTGATCTCGACTCACCTCATTTCCGATATTGAAAATGTGCTGGACGACGTGATTTTCATCCAGAACGGCCACATCCGCCTGCATACTTCCGTGGATGCTATCCGGGAGCAGGAAGGGAAATCGGTGGACACTTTATTCAGGGAGGTATTCAGATGTTAGGAAAATTGATAAAATACGAATTTAAGGCAGTGAACCGGTTGATGATTCCGCTGCATCTGGGGCTCATTGCCATTACGATTTTCGGCCGCTTTTATGTTCAGCTGGCGCTGAACCGTCCGCGCTTCAACGACGGGAATGTTTGGATGACCTTTGCGGACACATCTCTGATTATTTTTTATGTCATCGCGCTGGTCGCCATCGCGCTGATTACTTCCATTTATCTGTCGATCCTGCGATTTCAAAAAAATCTGTTCACAGATGAAGGGTACCTGATGCACACGCTTCCGGTATCTGTCCATGAACAGATCTGGGGAAAGCTGATCGTGGCGACTGTCTGGATTGCCATCGATACGGTGCTTCTCATTCTTTCTATTCTGGTGATGTTTTTAAACAAGGATCTGATCTCTGCGGTCTTTGATGAGATCCCTACTCTGTTTATCAGTTTTCGGGACAATTTCGGGGTATCTCCGGTTGCTGCAGGGCTTGTGTGGATTCCGCTTTTTGTTTTATCGGAAATGGCGAGTATCCTGATTTACTATATGTGTATTACCATTGGACATAGCTTTCATACCCATAAAATTTTGTCTTCTGTCGGTATTTTTGTGGGCGTTACGATTCTTTCTAACGTAATTGCCGGTATTCTGACCGGAATTACTGCTACTACCTATTCCACTGGGACTTCTCTGTTTTCCGGTCTGTCGTTCACGGCTCATATGTTTTCGGCCAGCTGGTCTAATACGACGGCTTTCTGGCTTAGTTCGGTTATTTCGGCTTTGATTTCGTTGATGCAGGGTGGGGTTTGTTATTGGCTGACGGCCTACTTTATGAAGAATAGTTTGAATTTGGAATAATAAGACGGACGAAAAAGAGGGGGCGGGAGACTTTGCTTACACCGTGTTCGGACATTTCACGGACAGTCATGTGTAAGCAAAGTCTCCCGCTCCCTCTTTTTCTGACCATGAAATGAACCAATACATGGAATACCCTGCGGGTATCTCTAAAAACAGGAAAACCGGGACCCAGCCCGGGAAATTTTTCTTTCACTACGGTATCCGGCTGTCCGCGAAGCGTCCGAACACCTCGAAAGAAAAATTCCCCGGGCTGGGTCCCGGTTTTCCGTCCGTTATTCACTTTTTATTACTGCCACTGCCTCTTCCGATGTCTCCGCATATCCATCACAGCCTGCATCCGTAACCGGCTGTTCAAACGCTATCACACGGACGCCGACACTGCGTGCGGCTGAGAGAACACTTTCCAGCGCTTCTTCATGATTGGCGTGAATCGCAATTACGTCTACGTCCTCGGCCACCAGCTCGTTGACTGCCAGCATCTGATACTCTATCGGATCTACGTCACAGAGGGCAAAGGTACGATACTCCAGCCCACGGGCCTCGTCTGCTTCTGCGGCGGATACATCCGGCGTCTTTACATGAAGTTCTGCGCCCAGAGCTTCCGCCAGATTCTCAAAGTCTGTCTGTACCTGTTCATTCTCCGAATCGTCCCGGCTGGTCAATATCAGACCGATACGTGAAATCTGTTCTCCTGCATCTGGATTTTCCTGTTCTATCGCTTCGGATTTCTTCTCTGAGGCTTCTGCCTCCGCCACTTTTTCCTGCCCGCAGCCGCTAAGCGGCCCACACAGCAATATTCCCAGCAATGCGCATGCCAGTAGCATTCCCTGTTTTCTGATGCTGTACCCGGTTCCGCGTTCTGGATGCTCTGTCTGTTCTCGTTTCTTGTTCTTCCACATTTTTCCAGTTATCCTTCATAACGGACTGCCAGATACCAGGTGTCCTCTTTCTCGCTGATCCGCCACTCTTTTTCAAGCTTAAGCTCTTTGTTCTCCCGTATCCAGCGCTTTGCGTAGCCCCGGTCATGGGCGTATACAAAAATCATGGAGCCGGGCCTCAGCAGTGCTTCTGCCCGCTCGAACAGAGCGCGGTACAGACAGTCCACATCGTGGGCGGTGCGGTTTTTGCCCTCTCCGGGCATGTCGGTGATGATTTCATCGAATTTATATTCGTGGCTGAAGTCCCGCATGTCTTTGTTGATGAAATGAGCCGGGATGCCTGCTGTGGCGGCGTTTTCCCGGGCGGCTTTTATGGCCGGGCCAAAGATGTCGGTGCCATAGAGGGTGTCGGCGTGTACTGCGTAGTTCCGCTCAAAGAGCAGGGTACCCACGCCGCAGAAGGGATCCAGCACCCGGGCATTTTCTTTCATGTAAGGTTTTGCCAGTTCTGCCAGTACGGCAGCCAGGGCAGGCTGCATGGAGGCTGCCACGCTGTGTTTCCGGTAGGCGAAGCGGCGATCCGGCAGGCCGGAGAATTTAAGTAAGGGCAGGAATCCGCCGGATTTTTTCTCGTTAAGGCGAAGCTCTACCTCATAATCTGACGTATCGTTCAGCATATTGCCGCCGGTCTCCAGCATCAGGCCGTCTGCCAGTTTTTTGGTAAAGCGGCTGCGCTCCTCCAGGTTCATTTTGCTGCGGCATTCGATCCGGAACTGCCAGGGAGCGCCGCCCTCGTAGTATCGCTTCAGGACTTCCCGCAGATTGGATTCTGCCAGCTCTTTGGCGGCGTTTTCCCGGGATACCTCGTCGATATCCAGGCAGAACAGCAGCTCCCGCCAGGTTCGGATGGACAGAAGTTCTCTGAGATCCCCGTCTTTTACCCGCATGCCGGATCCCATCATGGTGACTTCACCGCAGGTGATCTGACGGGCTGTCAGATCCCGGTAGTCTTTCCAGGTGGTCAGGATCACATCTGACAGTTCGTTTTTGCCTGTAAACCGACGTTTCTTCGCAGTCGCATATTCGGAAATCAGGCCGTTCAGGGCTTCCAACTCTTCGCGAAGATGCTTATCGTTTTCTGCAGTCCGCTTTTCTCCCAGCAAAATGCGTCTGCGCTCTTTCAGAAACGGCAGCTGCTCCTCGCAGTCGCAGCCCTGAAGCGCCAGCAGATAGGCGCTCTTTACAAAGCGCTGTTCTTCCTTCTCATAGGCTGCAAGCAGTGCGTCTCGGCACTCGTCTCTGCCCAGCAGTCCCAGCACAAGAGCCGCATTTTTCCGAATCTTGGGATCCTCGGATTTCAAAAGGGACAGCCAGAATTCCGGCTCCTCCTCGAATTTCTCATCCAGCCACAGACCTGCTGCCGGTCCTTCTTTCTTATCCCGCAGAAGTCCCCGCATGATGGACAGGCTCTGTCTTACGTCTTCTCCGTTTTTTATTTTTTCGTATAAATTATACAAGGTGTTCGTTTCCTTCCTGATACATAATTTTCACAGTTATGGTTATTTTCCCATATCCTTCGGATATGCACGCTCCGCTTTGGATGCCATTCGGCAAGGTTGCATACCCAATGATATTCTATCACATTCCACCCGATCTGCCAACGCATTTGCTTACCAGATTTGAATGCCTGCCCCGCAGGCTGCTATCTTTTTATTTCCAATAAGAAAGGACCGCCATCCGAAAATGGCGATCCCTTCCACCCCTATATAATTTCCCAATACATTTCGAAAATTTCGTTTTACACCTGTATTCTTACACAAACAATGTCAGGATACCAACCACCAGTACAATACCGAAGAGCAGCGCAGTGATGTAGCTGTTGATCGGCACATTTGCCAATACGGTAGATTGTAACAGGTTATTCAGAACTGTAGCAATCATGATACTTCCAATTCGGAATCATTCAGGCTCTGCCCGTCCAACAATCCGGTTCCCTGGACCACCAAGATGATGTCCGAGGAAGAGATGAAGAAGCGTATTGAAGAGGTTCAGGAAGACCCGGATATCGCTATCAACACCTACTTCAGCAAGATCTTTAACGTATGGCCGCCGAAGTATCATACCTTCTATCTGGACTATCTGCTTCATCCTCAGGAGGACGATTTCTGGCGTCCCCGTTCCATGAAGTATAAGTACGACAAGCTTAAAGTCCCGGTATACTTCAAGTGTGGCTGGGCTCCCATGGGCCGCTGGTCCGCTCCAGTCTTCAACGCGATGAATTCCAAGGAGCTGACCGCTTACAAGCGCTGCGGCGTTATGGAAGGCTACAACGGCATGGAACTGCCCTATCGCTTCATGAACGAAGAGAGCTTAAGATGGTACGATCACTGGATGAAGGGCATCGATACCGGTATTACCGAAGAGCCGCCCATGAAGCTGAATATTCTGGGCCGCGGCTATCGTTACGAGCACGAGTACCCGTCCTATATCCTGATGCCGTATATCCCGGAGACACCGGGCGAGCTGTGGCTGCAGCCCATGGTAGACGATGATATCGTCATGGGCGGAAGCGGCAAGGGCGGAACCCATTAATTTCTAATTACTGCCGTTTTTTAATATCCAAAGTTCTTCCGGTATCGATACATTTTCTGTTCTTTACAGGTAAACTCCTGCTCCCGCCTGAATCCAAGCTTTTCCAGCAAATGGCAGGACGCCGTGTTTTCAGCCTCTGCGTAGGCACTGATCTCCGGAAGCTCCAGCCAGTCCCTCCCGTAATCCAGCGCTGCCCGGCAGGCTTCCTCCCCGTAGCCCTGTCTCCGATAAGGCGTGTCAATCAGGTATCCCAGATCCAGCTCCGCCTCCGGGAGATAATCGGCGATTCCAAAACCGGCGCGGCCGATGATTCTGCCGCTCTCCTTCTCCAGTACCACCCACATCCCGCACTGATAAAGCCCATACATATACCGGATATAGGCCTTTGCCTCCTCTTCCCCGGTTTCCGGCAGGCCGTTTTCCCTGCAGATCCGGTTCAGCTCCGGCAGATCGGAAAGCGTCATTTCCCGAATCCGCAGACGTGCTGTTTCCGCGATGGTGACCGGAAGCCCCAGGGCTCTCGTATGTACCTGCTCCAGAAATTCTCGATCAATTTCCTCAAAGCCCTCCAGCAGGATCCGGCAACCGGACAGCTTCTGGCCGGGCAGATCCGGATTCAGATAACCGATACAGAAGAAGCCCTGCTCCAGCGCGGCTTTTTCCTCTGCGTCTGTCTCCACCAGACACAGCAACTCTTTGGGCTCCCCAAGGCTTCCGGAGGCCTTGGAAATCGCTTTCCCGCTGCCGCCCGGAACCTTCCTCCAGGGAAGCCCTGAGGCTGTCAGCGCGGCCTCCAGCGCCTCTGTATGGGACGCCTGTATAATCAGTCCTTTCAGCATTTTCGAAAAACTCCTTTACGTTCTCCCTGTTTTCGGCTAAAATAATAGATAAATACGGATATTAATAAAATGGAGGAATACATTATGGCACAGAATCCGGTAGTTACCATTGAAATGGAAAATGGCGATATCATCAAAGCGGAGCTTTATCCGGAAATCGCACCCAACACAGTCAACAATTTCATCAGCCTCGTGAAGAAGGGTTTCTATAACGGACTGAATTTCCACCGCGTTATCAACGGCTTCATGATTCAGGGCGGCTGCCCCCAGGGCACCGGAACCGGCGGACCGGGCTACTCCATCAAGGGCGAGTTCTCCCAGAACGGCGTCCAGAACGATCTGGCTCACACACCAGGCGTCCTGTCCATGGCCAGAGCCATGCATCCGGACTCCGCAGGCTCCCAGTTCTTCATCATGCATAAGACCAGTCCCCATCTGGACGGCGCTTACGCGGCTTTTGGAAAGGTCATCGAGGGACTTGACGTGGTAGACAAGATCGCCACCACACGCACCGATTTCCGCGATCGTCCCATGAAACCGCAGGTCATGAAGACTGTGACTGTCGATACCTTCGGCGTGGATTATCCGGAGCCGGAAAAACTGTAATAGGATACAGGACGGAAGCCTTTCAGGGCTCCGTCCTGTTTTTCGCCTCGCCTTTTATCTTCTTAAAATGTTCTTTGATCTGCTTCTCATACCCATTATCTGACAACTCATAAAACTTC
Organism: Laedolimicola intestinihominis; assembly: GCF_040096155.1. Lineage (NCBI taxonomy): Bacteria > Bacillati > Bacillota > Clostridia > Lachnospirales > Lachnospiraceae > Laedolimicola > Laedolimicola intestinihominis. The sequence goes on from NZ_JBBMFE010000002.1 coordinate 79,180, forward strand.
TCTCCCAGCACCTCGTCAGGCAGATACTGCTGCTCTACATAATGATTCGGGTAATCATGGGCGTACTTATACCCTGTACCATGACCCAGCTTGCCCGCACCCGGATAATGGGCGTCCTGCAGATGGGGCGGCACGCTGGTGCGCTTTGTCTTCACCGACTCCATAGCCGCAAAGATGGCATTGACTGCGGAATTGCTCTTGGGCGCGCAGGCTACATAGGAAGCCGCCTGGGCCAGGATAATCTGTGCTTCCGGAAAACCGATGCGCTCCACGGCCTGAGCTGCTGATACCGCCACGGTTAAAGCCATGGGATCCGCGTTTCCCACATCCTCAGACGCGCAAATCATAATTCTGCGGGCAATAAACCGTTCATCCTCCCCCGCGTAAATCATTTTCGCCAGATAATAGACTGCCGCGTCCGGATCGGAGCCGCGCATACTTTTGATAAAGGCGGAAATGGTATCGTAGTGATTGTCGCCGGTCTTGTCGTAGCGCACCGTCCGCTTCTGGATGCACTCGGACATCACCTCCAGCGTCAGGTGAATCCGCCCGTCCCCGGAGGGCTCCGTGGTCAGCACGCCAAGCTCGATGGCGTTCAGGGCCGACCGGGCGTCGCCGCCTGCGATATCCGCCAGAAAATCCGCCGCTTCGCCGGTGATCTCCGCCTGATACGCGCCCATGCCCCGCTCTTTATCCGTCAAAGCCCGGTGAATCAGTTCCAGAATATCTGATTTTTCCAGTGCTTTTAATTCAAAAATCACAGAACGGGACAGTAAAGCTCCATTTACTTCGAAATAGGGATTCTCGGTGGTGGCTCCTATGAGAATCACCGTACCGTCTTCCACGAAGGGCAGAAGATAATCCTGCTGCCCCTTATTGAACCGGTGAATCTCGTCCACGAACAGGATGGTCTTGCGGCCATACATCCCCAGGTTATCCTTGGCCCGATTTACCACAGCCTCCATATCCTTCTTGCCGGCCACCGTGGCGTTCAGCTGGGTAAAATCCGCCTTTGTCGTATTGGCGATGACACGGGCAATAGTGGTCTTGCCGGTGCCGGGCGGTCCGTAAAAAATCAGTGAGCTTAATTTATCGGCCCGGATGGCCCGGTAAAGCAGCTTGTCCTTTCCTATGATATGCTTCTGTCCCACAATCTCGTCCAGGGTCCGGGGACGCAGCCGGGACGCCAGCGGCGCCTCCTGCTTCTGTGTATTTTCCCGCATATAATCAAATAAATCCATCTGTATCTCTCCTTGTACCCAGGCGCACTACTCCAGAATCAGTTCGTCCGCCGTCACAAATTCGTACCCTTTTTCCTGCAGCGCATCCACAATCCGAAGGGCCGCATCCACGGTGGTCCGGTAGGAATCATGCATGAGAATCACATCGTTTTCCTCCACATCGGATAGTACCTCCCGCACAATCTGGTCGGCATTTTTCACCTTCCAGTCCAGGGTATCCAGGGTCCAGAATACCGGAATCATCAGCACCTCACATTCCAGCTCCTTATTCCAGCTTCCGTAGGGCGGACGCACGTATTCCACCTGCTGTCCGGTGATGGCGGTAATAGCGCTGCTGGTGTCCTGAATCTCCGCGCAGGCCTCTTTTAAGGGCAGACTGTTCACGTCCACATGGTAAAAGGTATGATTGCCGATGAGATGCCCTTCCTCATGCATGCGCCGGATGATATCCTCCCGGCCCTCGATATTCTCGCCCAGCAGAAAAAAGGTGGCTTTTACACCGCGATCCGCAAGGCCGTCCAAAAGCTGCTCCGTATAGTATGGGTGAGGCCCGTCGTCAAAGGTCAGGGCAAGCCGCTTTGTTTCCCGGCCCACCGGATCCGCTTCTGCGCTTCTGACAGATTCCGATCCGGTCCGGATCTGCTGTCCGGCCTCCTGATTTTTACGCCAGAAAAAGGCGCCCAGCACCAGCATAAGCCCCAGAAGCCCCTTCCTGAGTCCCCGCTTCCATTCCGGATTTCTCCTGCTTCTTCTATTCACGGCCGCTCTCCCGGTTTGCTTTTACTGTAATATATGCCGGAAGAGCAGGCATAGAATCCTGCTCCGCCGCTTTTCTTATTTCTCTTTGTCGGACAGTTCTTCCGGATCTGTCTCCTCTTCGTCAGACGCTTCTGCCTGGTCCTTCAGGATCTTCTCGGTAATTCCTTCAAATTCCGGACGCAGCTTCCGTTTCATCTGATTTGCCAGGAAATAAACCAGTACCGGAATCAGGAGGTTATTTCCTGCCTCAGAATCCATCCCCACAATCCAGTACAGCAAAGCTCCCGCGCCAACAACGTCCAGCCCCAGTATTTTCAGATACGCGGTCTTTCTCATCTGGGTCATATCCTTCAAAAGACCGGTCAGCCAGGGCTCCACCACGTCGGAAAGCACCAGATAGCCAATTACAAAGATACCCAGCAGTACCTCAAAAATCTGCATATTGATATTTTTCGTAACCAGGGCATACGCCACATAGCCGAGCACGACTACGGTCATTCCGATGATAATACCTGTAGTCAGCCGCTGCGCCGCTTTTTTCTTTGCTTTCATCTCTTCTGTATTTTCCATATTTCCCCTTCTCCTTTTGCAAGCTCTCTGGCTCTCAGTGTACCAGAAAAAAATAATCCTTGCAAGTTCCGGGAGAATGTCTTACAGTTATCCTAATCTTTTTTGTCAGGAGGTAATTTCCCATGATTCCTAAGGATCCTATTATGCTTTTAAGCTGGATGAACACGCAGCTTCGCGATCACTACGCATCCCTGGACGACCTGTGCCGTTCCGAAAACCTGGAGCGCAGCGCCATCGAGTCTTCCCTGGCCTCCGTGGACTACGTCTACGATCCAGACACCAACCAGTTTACCTGATTCTTTTTCACAAACTACGCACCAAAACAACGAGGGGAGCGCTCGACGGCACTCCCCTCCATATGCATGGGTTTTGTTGGGTTTTCTTTTTTATTTCTGTACCTTGGACATGGCTGCTTCGTCGCAAATAACGGTTACATTCGGATGGAACTGAATGATGGAAGCCGGAACCTCCGGTGTTACCTCGCCGTAGAATGCCTTTGCCACGATGTCTGCCTTGTCTGCGCCTGTGACTACCATCAGAATCTTCTTCGCGGACATGATAGTTCCGATGCCCATGGTGTATGCCTGACGCGGTACGTCGTCGATGGACTCAAAGAAACGCTTGTTGGCCTCAATGGTCATCTCTGTCAGGTCTACGCAATGTGTCTCTTTGTCGAAGAAGCTGTTCGGTTCATTAAATCCGATGTGTCCGTCATGGCCGATACCAAGAAGCTGGATGTCGATTCCGCCAAGCTCCTGAATCAGAGCCTCGTAACGCTTGCTCTCCTTCTCCGGATCCGGCTCGGTTCCGTCCGGTACGTTGGTGCGGCTCGGGTCGATGTTAATTCTGCTGAACAGATGCTTATTCATGAAGTAGTAGTAGCTCTGGTCGTTGGAGTGATCCAGACCTCTGTATTCGTCAAGATTGACCGTTGCAGCCTTGGAGAAGTCTACCTCGCCGTTCTTGCACCACTCAGCCAGGCAGTCATAGATGCCGATGGGGGTGGAGCCGGTAGCCAGTCCCAGAACGCTGTCCGGTTTCGCGATAACCTGAGCTGCCAGAATGTGCGCTGCCATCTTGCTCATTTCTTCGTAATTCTTTACTGTAATGATATTCATACAAATTCCCTCCTGAAATTAATCATTCCCACTGGATATGATACCGCTTTCTCCCTTCGCGATATCCTCGATATTTTCATCTTAGCAATGAAAAAACACTCTGTCAACGGAATTACCGATTTGTGCAACTTATTTGTGTTTTTGTGTCACTTTTCCTTTAGATCGTTGGGATCTTTAGTCAAGCCACAAATGATTCAACGCAATTCGTTCTTCCAGAAATACCTTATTGTCTCTGCTCGGGTGAATCCGGTTGGTCAGAAGAATCATGCCTTCCCGCGTATCCATATCCATCAAAATCGAGGTTCCGGTAAAGCCGGTATGATACAGGATATGGTTTCCGTATTCCTTGTTCCATCCCAGGCCTCGATCTTTGAACGTGGTATCCAAAATCGTCTGGAACATCCCTTCGCTGAACAGTCGTCCGTCCCGCTGCAGATACGCCTCCACGAAACTCATCAAATCCGAAAGCGTGGAAAAGCTTCCATCTGCTCCAGACGCAGCAGTCGCCAAGGTCTTGTGCAAGCACAGACTTTGGCTCGTTGCTCGCGTAAAAAATAAGGGCAGGCAGGTTTTCACCTGTCTGCCCCCGGACTTTTCTATCCCCTTTGGCTTATTCTTCGCCTTCTGCGGCTGCCTCTGCCTCCGCGGCGCGCTCTGCAGCCATTTCCTCATTGTAGTGGTCTGCATGAAGTACCGCACGCTCTGCGTCCATCTCATCTGAGGAGTCGTCATCCTCCGGCATGATCTTGATCAGACCCTGCTCCAGCTCCTGGATAGCAATAGACAGCGGCTTCTTGCCCTTGCCGTCTACGAACGGCTCCTCGCCGCCGATGATCTGACGGGCACGCTTGGATGTAGCCAGCACGATGGAATAACGGCTGTTGACTACCGGAGTTTCGCCCTCCTCTACCTCGCTGTTGACGACCTTCATTAAATCGGAATATGACGGATGTAACATGTTTTCACCTTAACCTTTCTGAAATTTGCTGATATCTTTTTTGATCGTGTTAATAAGCTCCAGATTGCGGGAAACACGGCTGTGCTCGCCCTGTATAATCTGATGCACCTGTGTGACACAGGTATCTAAATCATCATTGATGATGAAATAATCATAATTTTCGATGCCCTCGGCCTCCTCGGAAGCTCTGGAAAGACGCTTCTCCACCACATCCAGGCTTTCGGTTCCCCGGCCTATCAGACGGTTCTTCAGGGTCTCCGCATCCGGCGTGGATACGAATAACAGCAGCGTATCCGGAAAACGCTTCTTAATCTGCAGCGCTCCCTGAATCTCAATCTCCAGAATCACGTCCCTGCCCAGGGCCAGCTGTTCTTCCACATAAGCCCGCGGGGTTCCGTAATAATTGCCCACATAGCAGGCGTGCTCGATGAGCGCCTCATCGGCTATCATCTGTTCGAATTCTTCTTTGGTGCGGAAAAAGTACTCTCTTCCATCCACCTCGCCCTCTCTGGGGCTGCGGGTGGTCGCAGAGATGGAAAGGGCGTAATTATCATAACGGCTGACCAGCTCCTTCATCAGTGTTCCTTTTCCTGCGCCGGAGAAGCCGGACACAACCAGTAAAATTCCTTTTCTGTCCATCTTATTCTCCCTACTCAATATTCTGAATCTGTTCCCGGACTTTTTCGATGCCGGTCTTCAGCTCAATGGCGTGATTGGAAATCTCCAGGTCGTTGGCCTTGGAAAGGATCGTGTTGGCCTCCCGATTCATCTCCTGAGCAATGAAGTCAAGCTTGCGGCCCACGCTCTCTTTCTCTTCCAGTGTGGCTCTCGTATGCTCGATGTGGCTGCGGAGTCTCACAATCTCCTCGTCCACACAAATCTTATCCGCGAAAATAGTCACTTCGGAAGCAATACGGCTCTCCTCAATCTGGGTATCGGAAAGGAGCTCCTTCACCTTATCCTCCAGCTTCGCCCGGTACTCGGCCACAATCTGCGGAGAACGCTCCTCCACATAGTCCACATGGACCAGCAGCTCGTCGAGCTTCGCAGTCAGATCCCGCTTCAGATTCTCGCCCTCCGTCACGCGGGTGGCTACGAACTGCTCGCAGGCGCCCTTTAAGGCCTGCTCCAGAAGCTTCCAGAGTTCTTCTTCGTCATCCTGCACCTCTTCCATCACCAGAACCTCCGGATAACGGGACAGGGCCCCCACCTTCACATCCTGATCCAGGCCGAAATCCTCTGCCATCTGCTTTAAATACTTCAGGTACTCCGCGGCAATTTCCTTATTATAATGAAGCGCCATATTGCTCTCGGACAGATCCTCGTAGGTTATAAAAATGTCCACCTTGCCTCGCTGAATATAAGTCTTCAGGAGGCTTCGGATGGCAGATTCAAAATAATTCAGCTTCTTCGGCATCTTGATGGCCACGTCCAGATATCTGTGGTTGACGGACTTCATCTCCACCGTCATTTTCCGATCCCCTTCGGATATCTCACATCGGCCAAAGCCTGTCATACTCTTTACCATGGTTGTTCTCTCCGCTCCGCAGTGTCTGATTTTCCGAACCTTTGCACTGCTCATTTGGATTTTATTGTAGTTGAATTTTTTCCACATGTCAAGTATACTTATTTAAAAGCTATTTGAAGGAGGCCGTTTTCACTATGGCATTTGACGGAATTACAGTATCCTGTCTTCGAAAGGAGTTATCCGATAAGCTGACCGGAGGACGCATCACAAAAATCGTCCAGTCCGAGGCCGACGAGCTCCTGCTTACCATAAAAAACAACGCAAACCAGTACAGACTTTTGCTTTCTGCTTCGGCGAGTCTGCCGCTGGCCTACCTGACAGATAAAAATAAACCCGCGCCCATGACCGCGCCGGGCTTCTGTATGCTGCTCCGCAAGCATCTGGGGGGCGGACGCATCGTGGCTGTGACCCAGCCCTCTCTGGAGCGTATTCTTCATTTCCATATCGAACATCTGGACGAGATGGGGGATCTCTGCCGGAAAACCCTGATCGTGGAGCTGATGGGCAAGCACAGTAACCTGATTTTCTGTAAAGAGGACGGCATGATCCTGGACAGCATCAAGCATGTGTCCCTGGCGGTCAGCTCCGTCCGGGAAGTGCTGCCGGGCCGGACTTATTTCATTCCCCATACCCAGGAAAAGCTGGATCCCCTCACTGTCGCTCCCGTGGAAATGGTTTCTGCCATCTGCGACAAACCGGCGCCCCTCTCCAAAGCCATCTACACTACACTGACCGGCTTTTCCCCGGTCATGGCCGAGGAGCTCTGTCACCGGGCTTCTGTGGAATCCGCGCGGCCCGCAGGGGCTCTTACTGCTCCCGAACGGGAAATGCTGTCCCACCAGCTGCTGCGGCTTATGGAGACTGTCAAGGACGGTGATTTCGAACCCCGTATTTATTATAGAAATGCCGCTTCCGTATCCACTGATACCACATTTTCCCAGTTCGGACAGAGTCTGGAGCCGGTAGAATTCTCCGCTGTTCCTCTGACCATATACGAAGAAATGAACGCCCAGCCCTTCGAATCCGTTTCCGCACTCCTGGAAAGCTATTACGCCACAAAGAATACCCTGACCCGCATCCGCCAGAAATCCTCCGATCTACGCCGCATCGTCCAGACTGCCCTGGACCGTAGCCGCAAGAAATACGATCTGCAGAGCCGACAGCTGGCCGATACGGAAAAACGGGAAAAGTATAAGATCTGGGGCGAGCTGATTCACACCTACGGCTACGGCGTACCCGAGGGGGCGAAATCCATGCAGGCCCTGAATTACTATACCAATGAAGAGGTCTCGATTCCGCTGGATCCGACCCTTTCCGCCCAGGAGAACGCCAAGAAATATTTTGACAAATATGGCAAGCTCAAGCGAACCTTCGAGGCTGTAACCACGCTGCTGGCTGAAACAAAGTCTGAGGTGGAACACCTGGAATCCGTACAGACCGCCCTGGATATGGCACTGTCCGAGGAAGATCTGGTGCAGATCAAAGAAGAGCTGGTAGAGTCCGGTTACATCCGCAGAAAAATCGGCGGCAAAAAGGTGAAAATTACCTCGAAACCCTACCACTACGTCTCCAGCGACGGTTTCGATATCTACGTGGGTAAAAATAATTTCCAGAACGACGAGCTGACCTTCCAGTTTGCCACCGGAAACGACTGGTGGTTCCACGCCAAAGGCGCGCCCGGCTCTCACGTCATCGTGAAGGCAAACAGCCGGGAGCTGCCCGACCGTACCTTCGAAGAAGCGGGCCGTCTGGCCGCCTATTATTCCAAGAACCGGGGCGGCGACAAGGTAGAGATCGACTATGTACAGAAGAAACAGGTAAAAAAGCCCGGCGGCGCGAAGCCCGGTTTTGTGGTATATTATACCAATTATTCCCTGATGATTGATTCAGATATTTCGGATATCCGGCAGGTAGATTAAGAAAGTTAAGATATTCTTAATACTCGGCCCGTCCCGTTGCTTTTTGCCTGCCAAACGCTTATACTGAAAGCAGAACGTATGAGCGGGAATTGCCGCTCATACCATTTTTCTCTACAAGGGAGGATTTTATTATGAAGTATACGAAAAAGAAGAAATTACTTTCCTTTTTCCTGATTTTCACACTCTGTTTCGGACTGCTGACGCCCACATTCCGGACTGAGGCAGCCAGAGCCACCGGAACGGTCAAGAACCGCATTCTCAATGTGCGCTCCTCCGCTTCCACCAGTTCTTCCATCATCTGCAAGCTGTCCCAGGGAACCAAGGTATCCATTATCTCTGAGACCACCGGCGATGACGGCCTGAAATGGTACGATGTGTTCTTTGCCTATGGCGGCGACGCCAAGGAAGGCTATATCCGGGCGGATCTGCTGAATGTATCCGGAAGCGTATCCGGTTCTTCCGGAAGCGCTTCAAATAATTCCTCAGGCTCCGACAACAGCGGTTCGTCCGCATCCGGGCAGAAGTATGTGAAACCGGCTGTGGCTATCATCCGTACCTACGCATCCACCAATGCAGACATCCGTACAAAGCTGGAACGCGGCACGGCAGCTTCCGTTATCTCTTCCAAAAAGGGCGATGACGGCAGAACCTGGTACAAGATTTCCTTTACAAAAAATGGTTCTGCCATGGAAGGCTACATCCGCGGCGATTTGCTGATCGACACTAACCCGGGCGGTTCTGCTTCTTCCACCGATGTATCCGGAACCCGCTATGTAGTTCCTGACAGCGGCGTGTCTGTCCGCTCCTATGCCTCTACCAATGGCGATATCCGCTCCAAACTGAATAAGGGCACAGCTGTCAGTCTGATTACTTCCAAAAAGGGCGATGACGGACAGACCTGGTATAAAGTATCTTATACCGTAGACGGCTATAAGCTGAACGGTTATATCCGCAGCGATCTGCTGACAGACAAGAACCCGGCAGGCGACTCCGGTTCTTCTAATACTTCCTCAGGAAGCGCCTCTACCAGCGTCACCATCCGTCCGGCAGTAGCCAATATCCGCTCCTACGCTTCCACCGGAGCTGATATCCGCTCCAAACTGCCCGCCGGAACCACAGCTACCATCATTTCCGAAAAAACCGGCAATGACGGCAAGAAATGGTATAAAATCTCCTACACACTGAACGGTAATACCATGCAGGGCTATATCCGTTCCGATCTGGTAACCATGGGCGCTGCGGCCAACACCTCCGGCTCTTCCGGAAATTCTTCATCCGGCAGCTCCTCCGGCGGCGTCGCACAGGTTCGAAGCTACGCTTCTCCCAACGCGGATATCCGCGCCACGCTGGAAAATGGCACTAAGGTAGCGATTATCAAAGAAAAAACCGGGGATGACGGTCAGAAATGGACCAAGATTTCTTTCACACAGAACGGTGAGAAGATTGAAGGTTATGTTCCTTCTTCTCTGTTAAAATAAGCTTCCGGATCTGAAAAGGGCCTTCGCTTTTATGCGAAGACCCTTTTTATATCTCACTTTTATGCCGGACAGAACCGTTTTTCTGCCTCCCTTGCCGCCGCCAGATTTACCAGATTCAGAATCGCCTGCACCACCTGATGGCAAATGCGGACAATATACTCACAATCCTCCTGCACGCCGTGCTTCATTTTCAGATAATCCTCATGGGCCTTCTTAACAAAGCTGCAGACTGCCTCCGGCGTCTCAAACTTTTTCGCGTCAATCCGGTCGCGAAAGGCCTTACCACTCTTTACGTATTCCCGAAGGCGGAATTTCAGTTCTTTCTCATACACGCAATGATCTTTCAGATTGCCGTCGTAGATCTGATTGTGCGGGAAGGTAAAATAATCCGCAATATAATGAATGATTTCACCCAGTCGGCGCATAAAGGCGCGTCCATTGTCCAACAGCAGACCGGAATCCGCGGACAGTACACAGATACGTTCCTTCACCATATCAAAGGTTCCATTGAACTCGTGACGCTGGGTCAGAAAGGAAGGCTTGCAGTCCGGGAGTATGCTTCCCAGATAGAACGCTTTCCTGTGATGTGTCATCACCGGAACCTGCATGTCCTGCGCAATGTATCTGGCCAGTGAAATATGTGATTTTTTTCTCATTTATTACCTCCATCCTCACGGTATCTTGCCGCTTATATAGTTTCCCCTCGTAAAACACTACCTTTTCTATCATACTCCAATCATTCCAGGTTGTCTATCACTAACTTTTACAATATTCCATAAATTTCAGCATTATTTTTTGACTATTTTGGTGTTTATCTCCTATTTTTGTTATGAAAAATGATGAACTTTTTATAAACTTCGCGTTTTTGCTTGATTCAGACCTGAAAATTCAGTACACTAAGATGAATGACGCAGGATGGATGGTGGATTTATGAAACATGAGATGCAAAGTCAGGCTACGAAGCAGGCGCTGGTGGATTCGCTGAAGCAGCTTCTGACGAAAAAGTCGTTTTCGAAAATTACGGTCACGGAGATCGTGGAAAACTGTGGGTATAACCGCAAGACGTTTTACTATCATTTTGAAGATATTTATTCGTTGCTGCGCTGGATGCTGGAACAGGATCTGCTGTCGGTGGTGGACAGCAATGAATTAACGTCTGATCCGGAGAAGGTAATCCGCTTCGCTCTGAGTTATATTAAGCAGAACCGGCAGCTTCTGACCTGCGTTATCACAGAGCTTGGTCATGATGAGCTCCGCAATTTTCTCTATGATGATTTTGCCGCTCCCATCCGTATGGTGATTCAAAAAACCGAGTCGGAGATTGGACTTACGTTGGACGACGCTTATCGGGAGTACCTGACTTCTTTTTATACCAGCGGTATGACGGGGATGATTATCCGGGTGCTGCTTCGGAAGATTTCCTCGGAAGATGAGTTTATTGAAGATATGATTACGACGTTTCATGTGTCGCTGACGGCGCTGGTGCAGGCGCGGGGGCACAGGATGTAAAACATAATAACGGACGGAAAGAGAGTGTGCCTTGCTTGCTCGGGAAATCAAGCTAACCTCCGATCAAGCAAGGCACACTCTCTTTCCTGACGTTACAGGACGGTTAAGTTATCCTGCGATTTAGGATATCGGTTGTTTTGGGTTCTACGTTTTTCCATATTCTATTTTGTTTCACTATTTTTTATTTATATTATCGTCATCTATACACAGGAAATCAATGCGTCTCCGCGAAAGGGATACCGTCTTGTTTTCCGTACGTTTTTCTATTAGGATACATAGTCAAATAAGGACAGCTGATTGGACTCCGGCAGGTCGCCGAGCAGCCCCAGGTCGCCCATGAAGTCGATGACGGTCTTTGACAGCTTGCTTCGTGTCCGCAGGTCGTCCCTAGACAGGAAGGGGCCGTCTTTGGCGGCGGCTTCCAGCTGGTCGGCTGCTTTGTCGCCCAGGCCCTCGATGGTACTTAAGGCGGGCATCAACTTGCCGTCGATGATCTGGAAATGGTGGGCCTTCGCCTTATAGATGTCGATGGGCCAGAATTCGAAGCCTCTGGCGTACATCTCCTGTACGATGTGCATGTCCTTCATACTGTCCTGCTCCTTTTTGGACAGAGAATCGCTGCGGCGCTTGTAGTCGGCCATATAGTAAGCCAGCCGCTCCTTGCCCTGGCACATGAGCTCATAGCTGAAGGCGGACGCTCGGATACTGAAGTAGGCCGCGTAGTAGGCCAGCGGATAGTTGATTTTGCAGTAAGCAATTCGCCAGGCCATCATAACGTAGGCCGCTGCATGGGCCTTCGGGAACATGTACTTGATCATTTTACAGGACTCGATATACCAGTCCTCCACACCTTCCGCCTTCATGGCGTCTATCCATTCAGGCTTCAGTCCTTTTCCCTTTCGCACACTTTCCATAATGGTAAATGACAGGCTTGGCTCCACGCCCTGATGTATCAGATACAGCATGATATCGTCTCGGGTACAAATAGCTGTGGAAATGGTAGCTTTTCCCTCTTTGATGAAGCGCTGGGCGTTGTTCAGCCACACATCGGTACCGTGGGACAGTCCGGAGATTCGGATCAGGTCCGAGAAGGACTGGGGCTTGGCGTCACACACCATCTGGATTACGAAGTCGGTGCCGAACTCGGGGATTCCAAGACACCCCAGAGGACAGCCGTCGATATCCTCCGGCCTGATGCCGAGAGCCTCTGTATTCTTGAACAGGGACATGACGCCCTGGTCGTCCAGGGGAATCGTTTTCGCGTCCAGGCCGGTCAGGTCCTCCAGCATACGAATCATGGTCGGATCATCGTGTCCCAGAATATCCAGCTTCAACAGGTTGTGGTCGATGGAGTGGTAGTCAAAATGGGTGGTGATAATGTCCGTGGTCATATCATTGGCCGGGTGCTGGATCGGCGTAAAGGAATGAATTTCCTCGCCGTGGGGCAATACGACGATACCGCCCGGGTGCTGACCCGTCGAACGGCGCACACCCACGCAGCCCTGGACGATCCGGTCGATCTCACAGTTTCGCTTGTGCTGCCCCCGCTCCTCGTAATAATTTTTCACATAACCGAAAGCAGTCTTATCCGCCAGGGTTCCGATGGTCCCTGCACGGAAGGTCTGTCCTGTACCGAAAATGACCTCCGTATACTTATGGGCCTTGGACTGATAATCGCCGGAGAAGTTCAGGTCGATATCCGGTTCCTTGTCGCCCTTAAATCCCAGGAAGGTCTCGAACGGAATATCGAAGCCTTCTTTCTTCAGGGGACCGCCGCAGACCGGACAGTTCTTGTCCGGCATATCGCAGCCGGCCGCACCCGCGTATTTGCGCACCTCTTCCGACTCGAAATCACTGTAATGACAGGCCGGGCAGTAATAATGGGGCGGAAGCGGGTTGACCTCGGTGATTCCTGCCATGGTGGCTACGAAGGAGGAACCTACAGATCCTCGGGATCCTACCAGATAGCCGTCCGCATTGGATTTCCACACCAGCTTCTGGGCAATGATATACATAACCGCGAAGCCATTGGAAATAATCGAATGCAACTCCTTCTCCAATCGCTCCGTTACCACCTGGGGCAGTTCTTCGCCATAGATGGAATGTGCCTTTTCATAGCAGATATCACGCAGAGTCTGATCGGAATTTTCGATAACCGGCGGACACTTATCCGGGCGCACCGGGGAAATCCGTTCAATCATGTCCGCGATCTTGTTCGTGTTAGTTATAACTACCTCTTCTGCTTTATCACTTCCGAGATATTCAAATTCTGCCAGCATTTCCTCGGTGGTACGCAGGTACAGGGGAGCCTGGTCGTCCGCGTCCTTGAAGCCCTTTCCGGCCATGATGATACGGCGGTAGACCTCATCCTCCGGATTCAGGAAATGCACGTCGCAGGTGGCCACCACAGGCTTGTGGAACTGCTCGCCCAGGGACACAATCTTTTTATTCAGACGAATCAAATCATCCTTAGACTCAAAGGTGGGACGCTCTCCCCGCAGCATAAACTCGTTATTTCCCAGAGGCTGGATTTCCAGATAATCATAGAAATTCACCAGTCTCGCGATCTCCACGTCGGGGGCAGACCGTACCAGTGCCTGGTACAGCTCTCCGGCCTCGCAGGCAGAACCCACGATAAGGCCCTCCCGATGCTTCTGAAGCACGCTTTTCGGAATTCTGGGCACACGGGCGAAATAGTCCAGGTGGGACCAGGAAACCATGCGGTACAGATTCACCCGGCCAATCTCATTTTTCGCCAGAATGATGACGTGGTGGGATGGCAGCTTCTTAATGGCGTCCGCGTCCAGGATACTCATCTGGTTGACGCCGTTCAGGTCGAAGATATCCCGTTCCTTCAGCATTTGCACAAACTTCACGAAGATTTCAGCGGTACAGCCCGCATCGTCCACGGCCCGGTGATGATTTTCCAGGGATACATTCAATGCCTTCGCCACATTATCCAGCTTATAACGGTTCAGCTGAGGCAGTAAAATTCTCGCCAGCGCCACTGTATCTACTACTGTAAATTCACAGGGCAGCCCCTGTCGTTCGCTGTTCTTTCGGATAAAGCTCATATCAAAGCCGGCGTTATGAGCCACCATGACCGCGCCCTTGCAGAAATCCAGAAACTGCGGCAAAATTTCCTCGATGGCAGGCTCGTTCATAACCATTTCATCACTGATGCCGGTCAGCTTCTCAATCTCGAAGGGAATCGGAAGCTGCGGATTTACGAATACACTGAACTTGTCAGAGATTTCGCCCTTTTCCACCCGCACAGCCCCAATCTCGATGATCCGGTCGTTTTCTGCGGAGAATCCTGTCGTCTCGATATCGAATACCACATAGGTATCATCCAGGCTCTGTCCGGCTGCGTCGGTGACAATATCCTTCAGGTCGTCCACCAGATAGCCCTCCACGCCGTAGATCACCTTGAAATTATCGCCCTTTTCCAGGCTGTGGCTGGCGTCCGGATAGGCCTGTACCACGCCATGGTCCGTCACTGCGATGGCTGTATGGCCCCAGGACTTGGCACGCTTAATGATGCTCTTTACATCCGAGACGCCGTCCATATCGCTCATTTTCGTGTGACAATGAAGCTCCACGCGCTTCAGCTCGCTATTATCTGTACGGGGCGTCCGGAAATCTGAGGATTTCTTGATGCCTGTCACAGAGCTGATGGTCAGCTCATTATCGAAGCGATCCATGGCAGTCAGACCCTTCAGCTTGATAAAAGATCCCTGTTTTACCTTCTCCCGGAAGGCTTCCATCTCGTCGTTTTTCTCAAAGATCTTAATGCGGATGGTATCGGTATAATCCGTCACTGTAATGGTTACAATGGTTTTCTCGCCGCGGATCTCCCGTTCATCCCAGCCGGTGACCTGGCCATGGATGACCACCTCGCCCATTTCCCCAATGACCTGCACCAGATCTGTAATCTCGCTGTCATCAAAATCCCGACCATACAGTACATCCGGATTATTGCCGGCACCCCTGCTTCGGAAGCCTCCGCCGGAACGCAGAGTCTTACCATATGCGTACTCGCTCTTGCCGAAATTGCCGAAGTTCTTTTTACCGCCGTCCGCTTTGGCCGCCGTCTTCTTCTCGACCTTTGCCCTGTCGGGGCTTCCCGCGCCGCCTGCTGCCGCGATTTTGCCATCCGCGCTTTCCGCATTTTCCGCGCTCTCCGCCGCGTCCGCTGCCTGCTTGGCCGCCCACATGGCCGCGTTCAGCGCCTCCGCCTGCTTCTCCACGTCCGCCCGGCCGCTGCGCCTCTTCTTTTCTTCCTTTTTATCCACAAACTCCACCCGGATTTTCACATCCAATCCACATCGTTCCGTGAAAATCTTATACAAGATGCGGATAAGTTCATCGGCTGCGTCCTCGCCCAGGGTGGTTTTCGTAAGTTCCATTTTCAGGACATTACTCTCCAGGAAGCTGATTTTCGCGCTCCGAAACAGGTTGTACTCCAGCATGCTGTAATTACGCAACTCAAAAAGAATACTGTCCTTATAGAGCCCCATCAGGGTCTCCGGGTTGTACTGTCCCGACAGCTCGTAGCGCTCCAGGATCTTTACCGTAATGTCAGCGTTGCCAAACAACTGCCTTTTTAAAGTCTTTTCAAGCTGAAAAAGCTGCTCCTTATGGATCAGCTTTCCGCTCACAAGATATACTCTTATGAAATTTTTTGCCCGGTTAGAAGTGACCTTTTCCACCTGCACCTGCTCCAGAAGGTCTGACAGACCTTTTTCCACATGCAGGGGCGGAAATACCTCTGCGAACATTTTTACCATTGACAGTTCTCCCTAGTTCTCGTTCCAGTGTAACAGCTCCTCGCGCAGCGCGCCCAGAAGCTCGCTCTCCGGCATTCGCTGTACGATTTCGCCCTTCTTAATCAGCATACCGGTGCCCTTGCCGCCCGCGATTCCGATGTCGGCCTCCTTGGCCTCGCCCGGTCCGTTGACCACACAGCCCATGACTGCCACCTTGATGTCATCCAGCGGAATATCTTCTACCATGCGCTCTACCTGGTTGGCCAGGCCGATGAGGTCAATCTGGGTTCTTCCGCAGGTAGGACATGATACGACCTCAATGCCGCCTTTGCGGAGCCCCAGCGTCTTCAGGATACGTTTTGCGGAGCGGATCTCCTCCAGCGGATCACCGGTCAGGGATACACGGATCGTGTCGCCGATGCCCTGGTACAGGATGATACCCAGTCCCACGGCGGACTTGATATTGCCGGAATACAGGGTGCCGGACTCGGTGATTCCCACATGGAGGGGATAATCGGTCTTTGCGGCAATCAGTTCATGGGCCCTGGCGCACATCATCACGTCGGAGGACTTGATGCTGATAACCAGATTGTCATAGCCCATGTCTTCGATGAGGTGTACCTTATCCAGGGCGCTCTCCACGATACCCTCTGCGGTGACGCCGTGATATTTTTCTACCAGCTCTTTCTCCAGGGAACCGCTGTTGACGCCTACGCGGATGGGGATACTGCGCTCTTTCGCAGCGTCTACTACGGCCTGTACACGTTCCCTGCTTCCGATGTTGCCCGGATTGATACGAATCTTGTCCGCGCCGTGCTTGATGGCCGCCAGTGCCAGCTTATAATCAAAATGAATATCTGCCACCAGCGGAATCGTAATCTGCTTCTTAATCTCAGTCAGCGCCTCCGCTGCCTCCATGGTTGGAACCGCGCAGCGGATAATGTCGCAGCCTGCCGCTGTCAGGGCCTGAATCTGCGCCACCGTCGCCTGCACATTCTCTGTCTTTGTGTTCGTCATGGACTGAATCAGGATCGGATTGCCCCCTCCGATGACCCGGCCGCCAATTTTAATTACTTTTGTATGTTCTCTCATCCCATTCTTGCCTCCCGCAATTCTTTTTCCTTTTTGAAACGACTCTGCTTCTCTACATTTAACACCATGCCAATCTCAAATAGCAGGAATACCGACGCCGTTCCTCCGTAACTGAAGAAGGGCAGGGTAACGCCCGTGGTCGGAAACAGGCTGGTGACTACCATCAGATTCAACACGACCTGCAGGGCCACATGAGAAAAGACCCCGATGGCCAGCAGACGCCCGAAGGTATCCTCCGCCTCCTGTGCCACACTGTAAAGCTGATATAGCAGGTAGATAAACATCAGGATAATCAGCCCCGCGCCAAAAACGCCAAGCTCCTCACAGATAATGGAAAAAATCATATCGTTATAAGGCTCCGGAATACGGCCCAGCTTCTGGATACTATTTCCCAGCCCCTTTCCAAAGAGCCCGCCGGAACCGATAGCGTACAGCGCCTGCAGGGACTGATAGGCCTTGTCCGACTCATAAGAATAAGGATCCAGCCACGCCAGGATACGGGCGCCACGAAAACCACCGTTTCCACTGCCCACATCTCCGGAAGCCAGCTTTTGCTTCAGATAGAAAATCAGCGCTCCGACTCCCGTGGCTCCCGCTCCGCCCATCAGCACAAAGGGCCAGTACTTCGGATATACCATAAAGGCCATCAGGAAACTGATGCCCAATACGATGGTAGCCGTACTCATATTGTTGCTGATTTTCAGGATCATTACAGACACCACAGCCGTCGGAATCAGAACCGTGATAAAGTTCTTCATATTATCCAGCCTGCCGGAATAATTGCCTATCAACGTCGCGGAAAATAAAATCATCGCCACCTTGACCGGCTCCGCCACCTGGAACTGACCAAGACCCGGGATACGGATCCATCGGGTCGCGCCCTTTACAGTGACGCCCAGTCCCGGCACCTTCAAAAGCAAAATGAGCACAATCGAAGCCAGAAACCCCAACATCGCAAAATGCTTCCAGAAATGATAATCCACATTGGCGACAAACAGCATCACCACAATGCCCAGGATGCTGTATTTCAGCTGACTCATCAACAGAAAGGTGGGATCATGGTTGAACGCGTCACTCATACTGGCCGTATAATAGCTGGCACTGTATATCATCACCAGACCGAAGACGATCAAAAATAAGACGGCCACGATCAGGTTCATATCATAACTGAACAGATAAGAGAGAACTCTTCTCTTTTTCTTTTTTTTCGCCATCTGGCACTCCTTTTTGAAACTCGTTTACTTTTTATTATACTTTCTTCCCATCCCTCTTGCAAGCTGAAAACGGATATCCGTCAAAGAAGAATCCTGCAAAGCAGGATTCTTCGCCTACGGCGGGTCGCCTCAGCGACACAATTCCACTCCGCCGCAGTGCGATCCTGCCCGAAGGGCTTTGTTATGTAATAGAAAATTCCGTTGGAATCTCCTATTACATAACAAGAGACAGGACAAGTCTCCTTATCCCGTCTCTTATGTAACGTAAAGTGCCGTCTTGTTTAAAAATTACTCTACGACCTTGATCCAGCCCTTCGGAGCCTCGATGCGGCCCATCTGGATACCTGTCAGGGTGTCATACAGCTTCTTGGTAACCGGTCCCATGTCGGTCATGCCGCTGGAGAAGCAGATCTCGTTGCCGTGATCTACGATCTTTCCTACCGGAGAAATTACGGCTGCTGTTCCGCAAAGTCCGCACTCCGCAAACTCCTTTACCTCTGCGAACGGCACGGTTCTCTCCTCTACTTCCATTCCCAGGTACTCTTTTGCTACGTATACCAGAGAACGGCGCGTGATGGACGGAAGAATGCTGTTGGACTTCGGAGTTACCAGCTTGCCATCCTTCGTTACAAACAGGAAGTTTGCTCCGCCTGTCTCCTCTACGTTGGTTCTGGTCGCCGCATCCAGATACAGGTTCTCATCGAAGCCCTCCTGATGCGCGGTTACGATAGCGTGCATACTCATGGCATAGTTCAGACCTGCCTTGATGTGGCCTGATCCATGGGGCGCCGCACGGTCAAAATCAGATACCTTGATGGTAAGGGGCTTTACGCCGCCCTTGAAGTACGGTCCTACCGGAGTACCAAATACACGGAACTGATACTCGTCAGCCGGCTTTACGCCGATAACCGGGTTGGTTCCGAACATATACGGACGGATATACAGGGTTGCGCCTGTTCCGTAAGGCGGTACATAGGCTTCATTTGCCTTTACTGTCTGTACAACTGCGTCTACAAAACGATCCTCCGGGAATACCGGCATCTCCAGACGCTTTGCAGACTGAACCATACGCTCTGCGTTCAGGTCCGGACGGAAGATAACCGTCTTGCCCTGCTCTGTGGTGTATGCCTTCATACCCTCAAACACCGTCTGTGCGTACTGCAGAACGCCTGCACACTCATTCAGGACTACATTTGCGTCATCGGTGAGACCGCCCTCATCCCATGCGCCATCCTTAAAGTTGGATACGTAACGCTTATCTGTCTGTACGTAACCAAAACCGATATTTGACCAGTCTAAATTTTTCTTTTCCATGTCAAAGCTCCTCCTTACACTCATTCAGTAATTTTCTGATTTTCCTTTGGGGATTCCTGAAAATTCACTCCAGCCGTATGCCTGTATTTACACTAAGGCTGCCGCGGTCTTACCCGTACTGAACTTTAATTTTTTATATTATAGATCAGTTTCTTTGATACTGCAATGAGAAAAAGTGTGAAATTTCCTATTTTTTTCGTTCGTATTTACAGAAGGTGAACTCCAGGTCGAAATAGGTCTTCTCGTCGCTCTCACCGGTCAGCTCCCACTCCGGATCCTCCTCCAGGTTCGGGAACCAGGCGTCAGCCATGTATTCATGATCGATGTGGGTCACATGGGCCACATCGCAGTAGGGAAGGAACTGCCTGTAAATGGTATCACCGCCGATGACATATACATCCTCCGGCGGGTACTCGCTGATAAGCTCCAGCGCCTCTTCTACCGTGTGAACCACCTCTGCGCCCTTCACTTTGTATTCCGGATTCCGGGTCAGCACGATGTTTGTGCGGTTCTTTAAGGGAAGACCGTTCGGGAAGGTCTCCAGGGTCTTGCGGCCCATGACAACCACTTTTCCGGTGGTGGTGGTGCGGAAGAACTTCATGTCCTCCGGGATGCTGACCAGCAGCTTGTTCTGGTAGCCGATGGCCCAGTTTTTATCTACGGCAACGATTAAATTCATAAATCAACGTCTCCTTTTACATATTTTTACATAAAATACTCTCTTGTACACAACAGTCGCAGGTATTTTTTTAGAAAATTCCTTACACTGCGATCGGAATATCCTTAATCTGCGGCTCTGTCTCATACCCTTCCACATGCAGATCATCCGTGGTAAACGCGTAGAAATCCTTCACCTCCGGGTTCAGCCATACCTTCGGCGCCGGATGCTCCGGTCTTGTGATTAGCTCCTTAATGATATCCACATGGCGGTCATAGATATGCGCGTCCGCAATCACATGCAGCAGCTCGCCCGGCACCATGTCGCAGACCTGCGCCACCATCATCAGCAGAATGGCGTACTGGCACACATTCCAGTTATTGGCCGCCAGCACGTCCTGGGAGCGCTGGTTCAGCACCATATTGAGTACCAGCTTCTCCTCGCCCGGCCGCTTGGTCACATTATAGGTAACGCCGTAAGCGCAGGGGTACAGATGCATCTCACTCAAATCCGAAAATACATAAGTATTCGTCATAATCCGACGGCTGTAGGGATTCTGCTTCAGATCGAAAAGCACCCGATCCATCTGATCCATATCGCCCTCCTTGTAATGACTCTTCACGCCGATCTGGTAACCATAGGCCTTGCCGATGGATCCGGTCTCATCGGCCCACTCGTCCCAGATATGACTGTTCAGGTCGTGGATGTTGTTGGACTTCTTCTGGTAAATCCAGAGGATCTCGTCCATACAGCTTTTAAGCCCCGTCCTTCGAAGCGTCAGCGCCGGAAACCCCTTCGACAAATCATAACGGTTCACCACGCCAAACTTCTTAATCGTATAGGCAGAAGTTCCGTCCTCCCATTTAGGACGCACCTTCTCCCCCTCGGTGCTGGTGCCGTTCTCGATGATGTCCCGGCACATCTCTTTAAATATCTGATCTGCATAACTCATGCGGTATCTTCCTCCCTGTCGCTCTCATCAGGTATTACGCTTTCTGAATCGTAATCCCTTTTCATTGTTTTCTATTATAGGAAATAATCGGCCTGTTTACAAGGGTTTGCACCCTATCGAAAATTTTTTTGATTTTTTTTGAAAAACCTGTTGACAAATGAAACAAAATCCTGTAAGATACAACATGTCGCTGATGAACAGCAGCCGACACAACTGATGCGATAGTGGCGTAGTTGGTAACGCGCGACCTTGCCAAGGTCGAGACCGCGGGTTCGAGCCCCGTCTATCGCTCTCATCAAAAGGAATTCTGAAAAGTCAGAATTCCTTTTTTGATCTGAATCATCAAAATCCATACATAGCCCAAATCTCCCCTGCTCCTGCTCTGCCCTTGAAAAATAAAATAAAATCTCCTATACTAAACTATGTAAGTTTTTAGAAAATTTTTTTACCCTCAAAATACGGATATTAAATTTTACTGATATACAGGAGGACCCTCACCATGATCATTGATTTCCATGCACATATATTTCCCAATACCGTGGCACACCGGGCAGTCTGCAATCTGGAGCAGGTGGGCCGGGTAGTGGCTTATACAGACGGAACACTGGAAGACCTGCGTCATTCCATGAAAGAGGCAGGCGTCACCCATTCCGTGGTGCTCCCCATCGTCACAAAGCCCTCTCAGTTTCGCCATATCAACGAATTCGCCTGCTCCATCACCCACGAAGAGCCGGACGAAGACGGCCTTTCTATCATCAGCTTCGGCGGTATCCACCCGGACTCCCCGGACTATAAAGGCGAGCTCCGTGCTATCCGCGACATGGGTCTCAAGGGCATCAAGCTCCATCCCACCTATCAGAACACCTACATTGATGATATCCGCTATGAGCGCATCATCGGCTACGCCACAGAGCTGGGACTGCTGATCTCCATCCACTGTGGCCGGGATCTGGGTTTCCCGCGCCAGGTAAACGCCACCCCGGCCCGCCTGCACCACATGCTGGAGGATGTCTTCCCGGGCGACAAAGGCGACACCTCCAAACTGATCCTGGCCCACCTGGGCGGACACGATATGGAAAATGAGTCCGAGCAGCTTCTGGTGGGCGGCAGCTACTACATGGATCTGGCTTATATCCTGCGCCTGGCCCTGCCAGAGCAGATTCTGCGCATGAGCCGCCACCATGGCACCGACAAAATCCTCTTTGCCACCGACTCCCCCTGGAGCGGGCAGAAGGAGGATGTGGAGTACATCAAACGGATTGGATTCACAGAGGAAGAGCTGGAGAAAATTCTCTATAAGAATGGGGCAAAGCTACTCGGACTCAAAGAATCTTAATTCGATACACAGAAGCGAGAGAAATCCCCTTTCACCGGGTTTAGCTTGTTTTCCGCCGCTTCCATTTGCGCTGGCAGCGCCTGAAGGAGCCACTGTCTGAGGTCCTTTAGGGCCGAGTTTGGCGGTCAGGCGCGAATAAGCCGCGCGAACGGAAGCAGGAAAACAATGCGTTCCCGGTGAAAGGGGATTTCTCTCGCTTCGTCCGTCTTTATTCACTTTTATAAGCTTCCGTCCTCAATTCATAGGTATTATACGCCCTTATAAGTAGCTTCTCCTCCTCGGCTTCCGTCACAGAGATCATAAAGGTAATATCATCGCCGGTTCCTTCCGGCCACAGATACAGTTCGGACCAGGTGCCCCCTGCGTCCGTACTGTAATCATAATACATGACGCGGCTGTCGGGGTCTTCGGCGTGGAGAGTGATCTGGGCATTCGCCGTGTCCTGGCGGGTCAGTGTGTAGTAAACGTTGACCGGATCGGTGGTGTCGGGACGCACCGGAGAGGATACCGGCTCCGTAGTATCGGCGGCGGGCAGCTCCGGCAGATTTTTCCCCTTCTGCAGGCCAAAGAACGCGGCGATTCCGGCAGCGTCACATTTGCCGAGCTCTGCCAGCTTTTCATCGGTATTCATGCGTGCCCAGTCGTCATCCTGATCCATGTAACCGTGCTCGATGATGATAGCCGGAATCCTAAGCGCCTTGCTTTCCCGGATGATTCCATAGTAATCTGCCCCTTTGCTTCCAAGCCGTGTCTTCACCCCTTTGGATACGAAGCCGTCGCCGACCAGCCGGCTCAGCACCTGATCGCCGACACCCTTTCCCCAAGCGTAGTAGCTTCCGAAAGCTGAGGTGAATACTTCGGATCCGAAGAAATTGTGTTCCTCTGAGGCATTCAGATGCAGACTAATCAGATAGTCCGCGCCTACGGATTTTGCGTAGGCCGCCCGCTGTTTCAGGGTCAGGGCTTTGTCTGTCTCCCGCGTATACAGAACTTCCACATTGCCGTAGGCGGACAGCTCCGCGCCTGCCGCCTGCGCGATTTTCAGCGTCAGATCCTTTTCGAAGGTATCACGGTATTTCGCGCCCAGCTCCTGCTCGTCGGTGATTCCCGGACCGCCGTGACCGGGATCGAGGACGATGCGGATACGGGGAACCCCGGGTTCCGCAGCCAGTTCTTCCGGACTCAAAAGCCCTGTCTCATTTGACTGCGCATCGTCGTCTTCCTTTTCTGTTCCCTCTGTCTCAGCGCTTCCATTTTCTTCCAATTCTTTCTCATCACTTGCGGATGCCGCATCCTCTCCTGCTGCCACAAACACATTTCCCCCGGACGCCAAAAGAGCAGACCCGGCATCACTGCCAGGTCCGCTGATTTCATTGTCTTGCATGGAATATACCAGAAGCAGGGCGATGACTGCCACGCAGAGCACCGCCGCCCCGGTCAGAACATATTGCAGCCGGAGTAACGCCTTTTTCCGTCTTCTTTTACTGTTCTTTTTCATAATATCTTACCGTTTTTGTCTGGTTCCTGTTTTCAGGCCTACCTGTTACTCATTTCGAATCGCCGCCAGCGGACTTAAGCGCATAGCCCGAAGTGCCGGGAACAATCCTGCCAGCATACCGATCACCACCGCAAAAACAAGCGCCAGCAGGGTCAGGTATGGAGGAATATAGGAGATGTTGGAATAATAGCTCTCCCTCACCACAAAATTAATGACCGCCGAAATGATATAGCTGAGCATGATTCCCACTACTCCGCCGATCAGGCCGATGAAGCCGGCCTCTGCCAGAAACATATTCCGGATAGCCGCCATATCGCAGCCCAGCACCTTCATAACGCCGATTTCCTTGGTACGCTCATAGATGGACATCATCATAGTGTTCGCGATACCGATCGCCGCCACGAACAGGGATACGGCGCCGATACCGCCCAGGGTCGCCTGAATGGAACGGGAGCTCTGCTGTACCTGCTCCATCCATTCCGCATTGCTGTTTGCCTGCAGTCCCAGATTCTGTATCTCCTGCTGCACAGCCTTGACATTCTTCATATCGTCCACACGGATATAGGCAGAATCGTAATAGAGCTCCTTATAGGGCTTGCCGGACTTGGTGGTGGGCTGGCCCGGAATGACCTTTCCCTTATAAATCTTTTTCAGCTGCATTTTCAGCGCTTCCACATCACAGAGTACGCTGTTGGAATTCTCCGTATAGTCATTTTCCGTACCCGCCATCACGCCGCAGGCCGGAATCAGATACTTCTTCGGCGCTGCCACCGGAGCTCCGTTCTCGTCCGTACCGCCATTCTTGCTATTCCAATAAGCGTCTGTATCGAAAATGATAAACAGCGGATCCTTCATATAATCAATGTCTGCCAGCTGGCCCGTATCCCAGTAATACTGATTCGTCTTTGCGTCATAGAAGTCTGTAATTACCGTATTGCCGTATAAGAATTTCAGCTCAGAATCCGACAACGGGAGCTCGCTTCCATCCGTCAAATCCAGATTCAGTTTTTGCAGAGCTTCTTTGCTCATACCCTGAATATTAATGTAAGCTTCCCATTTTCCATACTTGGCAATGGCCGATGTGGAAAGCACCGGGGATGCTATCTCCACGTGTTCCAGCTGGGACAGGGTCGTAATCATCGCGTCGTTGATGCGAATGGGTTCATTACTGCCGGAGCCCGAAGCTCCCCCTTCCATCGACGACGCCACCATGCCGCTGTCGCTGTAATACATTCCGCCGCCGTTTTCATTGGGGTATACCGTAATCGTGGTCAGGCCTCCGTACTGCTCGATCTGTTCCATATTGGACTTACTGAGTCCCAGTCCCAAAGAGATCATAACCATAATCGAAGCCGTTCCCACAACTACACCCAGCACCGTCAGAACTGTTCTGAGCTTCCGCCTCCAAAGGCTGCTCAGACTCATTTTGAGCAAATCGCTAAAACTCATGGATTACTCCTTTTCTGTATCGTCTGCGTCGTCAGTGCCTTCTGTGTCCTCGCCCAGATCCACTTCCTCCAGGCCGTCCAGGTCCTCTGCGTCCAGAAGAGCTGCCGCTTTCTTTGCCTTTTTCTTACGAATGACGATAACTGCCACAACGGCCGCAAGTATAAGCACCAGCGGAACCAGGACATACCAGATCTTAAAACCGCCCTGGGACTGGCTGCCGTCGTCCATCATTCCATCGTCCACCATTCCATCATCATTATTCATCATTTCCGTCACATAGAGCTCCATCTCTTTCTCGACGGTTGTTTTTTCTCCGGACTCGTCCTCAAAGGTAATGAGAATTTTCACCTTGCCATCGTCTGTGGTGGCTGCCGCGCCGCTCAGATACGCGTCCACGGAACCGGTTGCGCCCGGATCGACATTGCCCAGATAGGTATCGCCGCCGGTGACGGAATCTGCCTGGAATTTTACAGAAGCATTGTAAAGCTTGGTTTTGCCGATATTATAGAGGCTGAAGGATACGTTGGCCTCTCCGCCCACCTCGATGGACTGGGGCGTCACCTCAATGCTGCTGGTGTCAATCCGTGCCTCCTGGCGCACCGGAATGGATACGCTGGCAGTATTCTCATAAGCATTGACGCTCTCGTCCTCATAATTCATCTTTACATTGATGACGTAAGGCTTCTGAGCCAGGTCGGAACGGGCCTCCAGCTCAATGCTGATGTCCTTGTTTGCGCCTGCCGCAATCTTGTCCACGAACACGGTGCTGGATCCTGCGGTGGGCAGGAAGGAAGCCGCCACATAGGTAGTATCGGTGCTCTCGCTGGCTGCCTGGATATCAAATACCATATTCTTTACCGCGGTAGCCTTGGAGGTGTTCTGCATATGCAGAGTCAGCGTGAAGGTGTCACCTGCGTGTACGGTCTCCGGATTGGTGGAAAATCCGGTTACAATAACACGGGGCGTAGAGGACTTGCCGTCCGCTGAGATTCCTGTGGTTCCCACTACTTTCACATAAGAAGTCAGAGTTACGTTACTCAGGCTCTTATCATCATTTTCAAAGGTTACGTTAAAGGAAATGGGCATATAGCCGCTGGGGGCGTCCTTTCTGGTCCGCAGGGTCCAGGTCAGCTCCCGGCGTCTGTCCATGTCGGAACCACCGTCATCGGTTCCCGGCAGACGGTCGATGGTCTGACTGTAATTGGAGGTCTCGATCTCAAAGGGCCATTTGGCTGCATCCTCACTGATGACCGGGGTCACTACCACATTTTTGACACGGGTACGTCCCATATTGACTACCGGAAGCACCACGTTTACCTGCTGGCCTGCATTGGCCACCGGAGTCACCCAGTTGCCACCTACCATGATATTGTTGTTGGTTGTGGTGGGGGTGGTGTCGGGGGTATCGTTACCTGCATTACTGCCCGCATCCTGCGAGGGCACAAAGGTGTCAAGCTTTGCAGTCGCCTTGGTCAGATATGCCGTCACCTGTTCACTGGTACGCATATTCTCGATGACTGTCCTAGCGTCATTTTTTGCTTTTTCGAAATCACTCTTTTTATCATCCGGAACAGATGTTTTCAGGGTGTCATAATAGTCTTCCAGCTGATCCAGGGCATTTTTCTTGGCATCTGCCAGATTTTCCGTGGCTGTTTTTCCATTTCCTGATTCTGCACCTGTTCCCGAGCCGGACTGTCCTCCCGCTGTCTGCACCGCCGGAGTCCCTTCTGTCGCCTGCGCTACCATGGGCTGCGCCATTCCCGCTGCCGGAACTGCCAGCGCGCCGCACATCATCAGCACCAGTACTTTTTTCATCCACTTATTCTTCATTTTCCTTATTCCCCCTCTATCTGCTCTGATTTATTTCGGTTGTCTTCTATCTTCACAATCTTACCATCAATAATATGAAAAATCCGATCCGCGAAGCTGGCCAGATGGTTGTCATGGGTTACCATGACCAAGGTCTGATTCCGCTCCCGAACTACCTTCTGCATCAACCGCATAACCTCTGCCGAAGTGTTCGAGTCCAGATTTCCCGTAGGCTCATCCGCAAAGATAATCTCCGGATCCAGTACCAGCGCCCTGGCCACGCCCACACGCTGCTGCTGACCGCCCGACATCTCGTTGGGACGATGATCCTTGTGCTTGGACAGTCCTACCAGATCCAGCATTTTATCTGCCTTCGCCATCCGTTCCTTCTTCGGAATCCCACGGAACATCAACGGCAGCGCCACATTTTCCACCGCGTCCATGGTTCCCAGCAGATTAAAGGACTGAAAAATAAAGCCCACATGCTCCCGCCGGAACTTTACCAGCTGGTTCTCATTCATTTTCTCCAGATGCTGTCCTGCTATGACAATCTCGCCCTTGGTGGGCTTCTCCAGTCCTGCCAGCATGTTCAGCATCGTCGATTTACCGGAACCGGAGGTTCCCACGATAGAACAGAACTCCCCGCGGTAAATCGTCAAATCCACACCGTTCAGCGCCCGTACCTTGTTCTCGCCGACCCGGTAGATCTTGTACAGATTCTTTACCTGAATCACAGGTTCTCTTTTCTGCGCCATGCTCTCTCTCCTGTGCGCGCAGCCCGGCTATTTTCCCGCCGGCTGCCATATCTAGTGTTATATATGTTCAGTATAGCACAGAGATATACGAAAAACTATTTAATTAATTCTTAATTTGCCTAAATCCGGGCCGTCAAAAACCCCCGAAAACCGCTGTCCGGTTCCGGGGGCACACACTATTTTCTATTCTTTTTACATATCCAGCGGATACTTGTCTGTCAGGCTCTTTACCAGCGCTTTCGCCTTCTCAGTGGCGCTCTCGCCCTCCTTGATCATCAGGGCTGCCGCCTCCGCGATGGTCTCCATATCCTCTTCTTTCAGTCCTCTTGCCGTAACCGCCGGAGTTCCGATGCGGACGCCGCTGGTGACGAAGGCCGATTTCGGGTCGTTGGGAATGGTGTTTTTGTTTGCGGTGATATTGGCCGCGTCCAGCAGATGCTCCACCTCTTTACCGGTCAGGTCAAAGGGCGTCAGGTCTATCAGCATCAGGTGATTGTCGGTACCGCCGGACACGATCTTGATGCCGCGGTCCATCAGTCCCTTGCAGAGCGCCTGGGCGTTCTTTACAATCTGCTTCTGGTATTCCTTGTATTCCGGCTGCAGCGCCTCCTGGAAGCAGACTGCCTTGGCCGCAATCACATGCATCAGCGGACCGCCCTGGGTGCCCGGGAAGACAGCCTTGTTGAAGTTGAACTGCTTCGCGGTCGCCGCGTCGGAGAGAATCATGCCGCCTCTGGGTCCTCTGAGGGTCTTGTGGGTGGTGGTCGTCGTCACATGGGCGTAAGGAATCGGGCTCGGATGCACGCCTGCCGCCACCAGTCCGGCGATGTGCGCCATATCCACCATCAGGTAAGCACCCACCTCGTCGGCAATCTCACGGAACCGCTTGAAATCAATGGTTCTGGCGTAAGCGCTGGCTCCGGCGATAATCATCTTCGGCTTGCACTCCTTCGCGATACGCAAGATTTCATCGTAATCCAGCACACCATCGTCGTTGACTCCGTACGGAACCACGTTAAAATAGGTTCCGGAGAAGTTCGCGGGGCTTCCGTGTGTCAGGTGTCCGCCATGGGCCAGATTCTGTCCCATGATGGTATCGCCCGGCTTCAGCATGGCGAACTGTACTGCCATATTGGCCTGCGCGCCGGAATGGGGCTGTACGTTCACATACTCGCAGCCGAAGAGCTTCTTCGCCCGCTCACGTGCCAGCTCCTCCACCTCGTCCACGCATTCGCAGCCGCCGTAATAACGTTTTCCCGGATATCCTTCTGCATATTTATTGGTCAGGGGGCTTCCCATGGCGGCCATGACCGCTTTGGATACCCAGTTTTCCGATGCAATCAGCTCAATATGGCTGTTCTGACGGGCCATCTCTGCCTCGATGGCTGCCGCTACTTCCTTGTCCACTGCCTTCACTTCATCCAATGAATACATTGTAAGATCCTCCTCGTTTTACGGCGCTTCGACTGTGAGTGTCTTTCTCTGGCGCACATTTGTCTTTTTTGTTTGCTTTATTATATGAAAGCAGACCGAAAAAAGCAAGTATTTTTTTGCAAAATATTATAGTTCGTATATTTGTAAACCCAGATTCTGAAGTCAGATAACTTTATGTCTATCTTTGTCGTTTCTTGTCGGATTTCTGCTTTCTCATCGAACTTTCTGTCCTTATTCGTCATCATTTTCTGAAATAAATATCTCGCGTAAACTGTTTGTTCTATTTTTCTATGAGGGGAGTTTTATCAATGAAACAAACAATCCAGATTCTGCTGAACTCGGCCGGTGTGTTTAGCCACTACTGCGGATACCGTTATTTTATCCGCGCTGTGGAACTTGCTGTTCAGGATCCCACCCGTCTCCAGTATATTCAGAAGGCTATCTATGTCACCGTAGCCTTTGAATATGCCACCACTGTAACCAGTGTGGAGCGGGACATTCGAACCATCCGCGATGTGATGATGAGGAATGGCGGCCATCAGCTTCTCGTCCGAATGACCGGCAGTCCGGTCTGGTCCGACAGAACGCCCTATCCGAAGGATCTGATTGCCATCTTCTGCGAGTACCTGCTTCACAGGAAAGAAACACTCCCGATGGCACAGTAGCTATACCGGGAAGAGCAGAAAAAGCCCGGCAGCCTTTCAGGCCGCCGGGCTCTTTCTATGTTTTTACAAAATCACTGTGCCAAGGATTCTGACGTCTCTGTCTGCCGCCAGCGCACGCTCCTTTTTTATCATTTTACTGTAGGATACTCCCTGTTTCTCCACAAACAGGATTCCCTCGTATTCATTCAGTTCCTCCAGCGCAGCTGCCTGGAAAACGATGCGCTCATAGGATGAAAGGGTAAGATCGCCCAGCTCCCGGACAAGCTCTGCCCGAAAGGCTTCCGCTTCTTCCTTCGCAATGGTTCCCGCAAGCATGATTTTCTTCACACCCGTATCTCTGGCTGCCGCCTTCAGATTGGACGCCACAATCTTTACCTGCTCCTCGTAGGTAATATCCGCATACGCGCCTTCCTGTAAATGTACCAGCCAGCTGTCGATAAAGCTGAACAGACGCTTTTTGCCATTCTTTTTGGTAACCTGACCCAGAAGCGGCATATCAAATTCTTCCCGGAAGTCGTCAATTCCTTCCAGTTTTCCGCTCATCAGATACAGAACCACCAGGACAAAGGCTGCCAGGAACGCTCCCAGTACCAGACCCACAACAGCGTACTTGACTGCTCCGCTGACCGGATTGTCATAGACTACTTCTTCGCCTACCACAATGGTTTCGCCCTCGTCATTTTTCACATTTTTCAAATCGGTCTGCATAGACTTAAACTGCGAATACAGCGTGCTGTATGTATTCAGAATACCGGTCTGATAATCCTGTACACTCTGATTTACACATTCCGTCCGGGAAGAAGAAAGCAGCTCCAGAGAATGGGCTCCCATCTTTCCCTGCACCTCCCGGGCATATGCGCGAAACGCCGCTTCCGCAGCTTCTGTATAGGCCTCACATCTTTCCGCTGTGTCTGCCCCAATCTGAACCCGGAAAATTGTCGACTCATTCTGCGTGTCGCCTGTCACATATACTACAGACGTCTTATCGGAAGCAGTCTGCATCGTATTGAACGACTCCACGTTAAAGCTGATCAGATACTGCAGCTCTGATTTTTCAATACTGTCGTCTGCCTGAAGCAGCGCGTCAGCCAGTCTTCCATCCTCTGTGAAGGTCTTATAGACCGCCAGCAGATTCACGCGCTCAGACTCGCTCATTCCATCGGTATTGATATAGTAGCTTAAAATTCCCGTATTCAGATGATAAGCGTCCAGCCCCATCACAACAGAACTGTCAATGTATTCCTTCATGGTTTCCAGCGTCTGCTGCGTATTGTCTACAGCCAACTGGCCATATTCCACATTGGGATTGGTAATGACGCCTTTTTCCTGGGTTTCTTCCTTTTTATCATCTCCCAGCGCCTCTGCTTCTTTCTTCAGTGCGTTCCCCTTCACGGTAGCCTGGTACTTATAACCGCCGGCCAGCACTGCCAGAATCAGCATGGAAGCTACGATCCAACGCCATTTTTTCAGGCAGTAAAACATAAGGTCCATCAGGCTGATTTCTTTTTCGTAAGTCTCCTGATACTCGTTCATATCTGTTTCTTCCTCCTGTTTCTATTTTTACTTTCTGTTCTTTTTTCACATAGATAATTTATTATATAACATCTCTCTCCAAATAGCAATTCCTGATTTTTTGTCTGTTTTTTCCTTTTCCAATCGTATTTTTTAATATTTACTCATAACTGTTCCGTATCAGAATCGTTACATTTACTCTTACAAAGGAGGAATTTTCGTGAGACAATCTGCATTATACTCTCTGCTTCAGCTGGCAGGCCTCCGCGCGCAGTATCTTGGATACGCTTATTTCGCTGACGCAGTTCTTCTGGCTTCAGAGGATCTGACGCGACTTCAAAATCTCCGCCGTGATATTTATCTCCCTGTGGCGGCAAAATATCATGTCAGTTGCCCCAGCGTCGAGCGGGATATCCGCACGGCCAGGGACGTGATTTTCCGTCATCAGAATTTTGAAGTGTTCCGGACCCTCGGCGTCTATCCGCTCTGGAAAAATGCACAGCCCTATCCCCGCGAATGCATTGCCGCCTTTGCCGACTATCTCGCCCGGCTTTCTTGACAGGCTGCGGGAGAAAAAGTTATACTATTACTTAACTACTATTGTAAGGAGACTTTTTCATGCCGCAGAACCGCTTCCGTTCCCTGAACACTGCCCTTCAGGAGCGCTTTGGAGAGAAAATCTATAAGCTGTCCCTGAACGGCGGCTGTACCTGTCCCAACCGGGACGGGACCCTGGGAACCAGAGGCTGCATCTTCTGCAGCGCCGGTGGTTCCGGGGATTTTGCTTCCAGCCCTGCCCTTTCGATAACGGAGCAGATCGAGGACGCGAAAAAGCGCCTGGCCGGGAAACGCCCGGTACAGCGCTACATTGCCTATTTTCAGGCTTACACCAACACCTACGCTCCCATAGAACATCTGCGGATGATTTTCACAGAGGCCATCACCCACCCGGATGTGGCTGTACTCTCTGTCGCCACCCGCCCGGACTGTCTGGGACCGGACGTGCTGGAACTGCTCTATGAGCTGAATCAGATAAAACCGGTCTGGGTGGAGCTTGGACTGCAGACTATTCACGAGGAGACCGCATCCCTTATCCGGCGCGGTTACCCGCTTCCTGTCTTTGACGAAGCCATGGATCATCTGAAGGCCATCGGCGTCGAAACCGTCGTACACGCCATCCTGGGACTGCCCGGCGAGACGCCGGACATGATTCTGGATACGGTGCGTTATATCAATACATCCGGCGCAGACGGAATTAAACTGCAGCTTCTTCACATTCTAAAGGACACGGATCTGGCCGCTTATTATAAGGATGCCGGCTTTCACGTACTGACCCTGGATGAATATGTGGATCTGGTCATCCGCTGCCTGGAGATCTCCCGCCCGGATCTGGTGATTCACCGTCTGACCGGCGACGGACCGAAGGATTTGCTTATCGCGCCCCTCTGGAGTCAGGCCAAGCGGCAGGTGCTGAATACGATTCACAGGGAGCTCAAAAACCGGGATACTTATCAGGGACGGCTTTATACACCCTGACATTTCAAAAGAAAGGACGGCGGACTGCCATGTCAGACACTTTGACCTTATACAAATTGATTCTTCTCCATATTCTGGACAAGGTAAGCTTTCCCATGAGCAACGGACAGCTTTCCGAATTTATGCTGGACAAGGAATATACTGATTATTTCACCGTGCAGACTGCCCTGTCCGAGCTGGTGGAAGCGCATTTTATCCATATGAAGACCGTCCGCAATACTTCTCTCTATTCCATCACCGATGAGGGACGTAAAACGTTGGAATTTTTTGGCAAAAAAATCTCTTCCCAGATACAGGAAGAGATTGCGGATTATCTGAAAGAACACAATTATGAGCTGCGCAATGAGCTCTCTGTTCCGGCTGATTATTACCCCACCGGAAATGGCGAATATGCCGCCCGCTGCCGGGTTCTGGAAAAAGGCTCTGCTATCATCGATCTGACCCTCACTGTGCCAACAAAGGAACAGGCCGAATCCATCTGCGCCCACTGGAGCACCAAAAGCCAGCAGATGTACGCGTATCTGATGCAAAATCTTCTGTAACTCCCTGAAAATAAGGAGAGCAGGCTTTCGCCTACTCTCCTTTTCTGTATTCGTTCAGGCCTTCGGCCAGTTCTTTCACATCTTTGATAATATCGTCAAAGGCTCCTGCCTCGTAGAGATTGACCACAATCAGTCCGATGGGAACTGCGATAATCATCGCGATAATTCCGCCGACTTTATAACCGATGTACATAAATACCATGGTGGACAGCGGATTCAGTCCAATGGTGTCGCCCACAATCTTCGGCTGAATCACCTGACGCACCAGCTGACTTACCAGATAAATGATGATAAGCCCCACCGCAAACTTGTAACTGCCGCTTAAGACCTTTAAGACTGCCCATGGAATCAATACAGTTCCGGTTCCAAAAAATGGGAGGAAATCCAGTAGCGCAACCAGAATGGCCCAGAGAATCGCGTATTTGATATGCAGTACAAAGAATCCCACCAGCAGAATCACAGCCACCACGCCCATGATTTTAAACTGGGCTTTGAAATAACCGCCTACCGCGCTGCGGAATCTGCCTGCGATGAAGTGCCATTTGGAGCGCAGCTCCTCCGGCGTGTGCTCCCGCCCCCACTGGATGATTTTGTCCCGCTCTGCGATAAAGAAATAGGCGGACAGGATCGTAAAGATCACATTTACCAGAATATTGGGGATATTCTTTGCGATATTACCTGCAGCGGTCACTGTCGGCCCGCCGATGGTACTGATCACATTCCCCAGGGATTCGGTCAGGCTGTTGACCGTCGTGGCCAGCTTTTCCACCAGCTCCGGCGGTATCTTCTCAGACAATCCGGCCAGGTTGGCGCCGGTAATCTCCAGATCGCCCAGCAGTGATTCATAGAGATCCGGCAGGATTCCGATAAAGCCGTAGATCTCACGGGCCAGCCAGGCAATCAGACCGTAGCCGCCCAGTACAATCAACGCAATGGTTCCGATGATAATCACCATGGAACTGTGTTTCCGCACGATTTTCAGACGTTTTTCCATGAACCGTACCAGAGGATTCGCGATCAACGCGATAACCCATCCCACCACAAAGGGCATGAAAAAGATCAGAAACCGTGGAACCAGAAGACAGACCAGCACCACCCCCATAAGAAACAGTACAATGTTTACCACATTTCTCAAGTACTTTCTGTCCATATGTTTAACCTCTTTTCAGGGAATCCGGAAAAACCGCCGGATTCTTTCCTTATTATGCTTCCGGTTGTTCCGGAGCTTCTTCAAGCTCTGTCTCCGGCGCAATCAACGTATCAATCAGCGCCCAGATCTCATCCCGCCCCTGCTTGGTTTCCGCAGAAAATGGAAGAATCTGGGTACCGGGCTTCACGTTCAGCCCGGTACGAATCAGCTTTAACTGCTTCTGAATCTGGCTGCGCTTAATCTTATCCAGCTTGGTGGCAATGATAATCGGATCATAACCGTTCCAGACAATCCACTCATACATGCGCTTATCATTTTCCGACGGCTCATGACGGATATCAATCAGCAGAAATACCGCCTTCAGCTGCTTCGAACCATGCAGGTAGCGCTCAATGAGCTTTCCCCATTTTTCCCGGATTTCCTGGGTCACCTTAGCATAGCCGTAGCCCGGCAAATCCACCAGGTACATGGCCTGATTCACGTTATAAAAGTTGATAGTCTGGGTCTTCCCCGGCTGGGCCGAGGTCCTGGCCAGAGACTTCCGATTCAAAAGTCCGTTGATCAGGGAAGATTTTCCCACATTGGACTTGCCTGCGAAGGCGATCTCCGGCAGTTCATTTTCCGGGAGACGGCTGGTAATACCGCAGACCGTCTCCAGATTTACATTTTTAATAATCATTTCGTCTCTCCATGAAAGGCTATTTTCAGCACATCTTCCATCTGCTCCGCGTAGACAAGCTCCAGTCCCTTCTTGATTTCCGCGGAAATCTCCTCCACATCCCGGCGGTTCTTCTCCGGCACGATGACCGTCCTGATTCCCGCGTTTTTCGCTGCCAGAAGCTTTTCTTTTAAACCGCCGATGGGAAGCACCCGGCCCCGCAGGGTGATTTCGCCGGTCATGGCCACATGGGCATACACCGGGATGCCTGTCATCGCCGACAGCATAGCCGTCGCCATGGTGATACCGGCGGACGGACCGTCCTTCGGCACTGCTCCCTCCGGAATATGGATATGTATATCATGCTCTCCAAAGAAAGCTTTGTCAATCCCGTAGCGGTCGCTGACGGAACGGATGTAGCTTAAGCCCGTCCGCGCGGACTCCTTCATCACGTCGCCCAGCTGGCCGGTCAGGGAGATTTCACCCTTTCCGGGCATGATGTTGACTTCGATCTGCAGGGTATCGCCGCCCACACTGGTCCAGGCCAGACCACGGACGATGCCGATCTCATCGGTTTCATTGGCCATATCATAATGATAACGGGCCTTGCCCAGATATTTCTCCAGATTATTTTCAGTGAGCTTTACACTCTTTTTCTTCTTCTCCAGAATCTCCCGGGCCGCTTTGCGGCAAACCTCGCCGATTTTACGCTCCAGCTGGCGCACGCCGGCCTCCCGGGTATAGCTGTGAATCAGATCCTCCAACGCCTTCGGACTGATAGTAAGCTGTCCTTCCTTCAGTCCGTTCTTCTCCATCTGCTTGCTGATCAAATGCTCGCGGGCAATATGTACCTTTTCATTTTCCGTATAACTGCTGACCTCAATAAGCTCCATACGGTCAAGCAGAGGTCTTGGAATGGTCTGTACGTCGTTGGCGGTGGCGATAAAGAGCACCTCCGACAGATCCATGGGAATCTCCACATAATGATCCTGGAACCGGTTGTTCTGCTCAGAATCCAGCACCTCCAAAAGAGCCGATGAGGTATCTCCCTTGTAATCACTGCTGACCTTGTCAATCTCATCCAGCAGCATCAATGGGTTTTTCACGCCCGCCTGCTTCATGCCCGTGGCGATGCGGCCCGGCATGGCGCCCACATAGGTTCTCCGATGACCGCGTATCTCTGCCTCATCCCGGACGCCGCCCAGGGAAATGCGGACATATTTCTTATTCAATGCCCGCGCAATGGAACGGGCTATAGAGGTCTTACCGGTTCCAGGCGGGCCCACCAGACAGAGAATCGGACTGCTTCCCTTCTTCGTCAGGATCCGCACGGCCAGATACTCCAGCACACGCTCCTTGACCTTCTCCATGCCATAGTGATCCTCGTTCAGAATTGCTTCAGCACGTTTCAGATCACTGCTGTCCCGGGATGCCTTGTCCCAGGGAAGCTCCAGCATAGTCTCAATATAACCACGAAGGACTGCGCTTTCAGAAGAATTCATTCCCATATTGCGAAATCTGGAGATCTCCTTATTCAGCTTTTCCTTCACTTCCTTGGAGGCCTTCAGTTTCTGCACTTCTTCTGTGAAATGATCCGCGTCGGAAAAGGTGTTATCCTCTCCTAACTCCTCCCGGATGACCTTCATTTCTTCCCGAAGCAGATATTCCCGTTGACCTTTATCCACATGGGCCTTTACCTTCTGCTGCAGTTCTTTCTTGAAACGCATAATTTCAATCTCTTTATTCATCAAAAGGCAAAGCTGTTCATAACGTTCCGACAGATTCACAGCCTCCAGGAGTCTCTGCTTATCGTCATAGAACAACGGCAGGTTGATCAGCACCTGGCTCATCAGCTTCTCCAAATCGGTCTCCTCCAGAATCTGACGTTCCATATCCTTGTTCATCTTGCCATTTTCCTGGCAGTAAAAGCTGAAGATTTCCGCCAGATTCCGAACCATGGCTTCCCTGGCGCTTTCCGGCAGCGCCTCCAGCTCTCTGTCCTTCTCAAACCGGATAATTTCCGCCTCCAGATAGTCCCCTTCTTCCGAAAAATGGGACAGTTCCCCGCGTTCCAGGCCCTCGGCCAGCACACGGATAATTTTCTGGGGCATCTTGATGACCTGTTTTACCGATGCGATGGTTCCGATACGGTAGAGATCATCCGGTCCCGGATTTTCCACCTGTACGTCCTTCTGGGTTACCAGAAAGACTCTCTGATCACGCAGCATGGCTTCTTCGATGGCTTTCACCGAGCGCTCCCTGCTCACGTCAAAATGTATTACCATGTCGGGAAGGATGGTCATTCCGCGTAATGCTACCACGGGTAGGGTTTCGGTTAATTCTGACATAAATCCTTTTCACTCCTTCTCATTTGTATTTCGTTTCTTCTTATCTTATGCACGAAAGAGTCCCGCAAACGGAACTCTTTCTGACTCCGGACTTACGCCCGCGCTTTTATCTCGTTGCTGGCGGTCACAGGCGTACCTGTTCCCTCTACAACTTCTTTTGTAATCATACAGTTGGTGATACTGTCATCGGACGGAATCTCGTACATGGTGTCCATCATAATGCCTTCCATGATGGAACGTAAGCCCCGGGCTCCTGTCTTCCGTTTCACCGTCTGCTCCGCGATGGCCTCAATGGCCTCACGCTCAAAGGACAGCTTCACGCCGTCCAGTTCAAACAGCTTCTTATACTGCTTTACGATAGAATTCTTCGGTTCCACCAGAATCCGGACCATGTCATCCTTGGTCAGAGCGTCCAACGCTACTGTCACCGGCAGACGTCCCACAAACTCCGGAATCATACCGAATTTTACCAGATCCTCCGGAAGCATCTCATGAAGCAGATGTCCGATCTCCTCGTTCTCACCCGGCCGACCAAGGTATGCGCCGAAGCCCATGCTTCTGCGATCCATACGGTGCTCAATGATTTTCTCCAGCCCCTCGAAGGCTCCGCCGCAGATGAACAGAATATTGGTCGTATCTATCTGTATCAGTTCCTGATGGGGATGCTTTCTTCCGCCCTGAGGCGGAACGGAAGCAATGGTTCCCTCCAGAATTTTCAGCAGCGCCTGCTGCACGCCCTCACCGGATACATCGCGGGTAATGGACGGATTCTCAGATTTTCTGGTTATCTTGTCGATCTCGTCGATATAGATAATGCCGTGCTCCGCACGCTCAATATCGTAATCCGCTGCCTGAATGATTTTCAGCAGAATGTTCTCTACATCCTCGCCTACATAGCCAGCCTCTGTCAGAGATGTGGCATCCGCAATGGCAAACGGAACATTCAGAAGGCGGGCCATGGTCTGAGCCAGCAGCGTCTTACCGGAACCGGTGGGTCCCAGCAGCAGAACGTTACTCTTCTGCAGCTCCACGTCCGAAGTATCCTTCTTATCTTCCATCGCCAGAATTCGCTTGTAATGATTGTAGACTGCCACGGAAAGTACTTTCTTGGCTTCTTCCTGGCCGATGACATAATCATCAAGGACTGCTTTGATCTCCTTGGGCTTCAGCAGATTGATCTGCTCCCGTACTTCTTCCTCCTGTGCTTCATCGTGCTCGAATTCTTCTTCAATCAGTTCGGCGCAGAGTTCCACACACTCGTCGCAGATATAGGTTCCGCTGGGGCCGGATATCATCTTTCGTACCTGGTCGCCCGTCTTTCCGCAGAAAGAACATCTTACCTTATCATCACTAATTCTAGCCATTCAACAATTTCCTCTATATTACTGTCTTTTTGTTACAATGCTGTCGATCAGGCCGTACGCAACTGCTTCCTCGGCGCTCATATAGTTGTCGCGCTCGGTGTCCGCGGCGATAACCTCCAGCGGCTGTCCTGTGTTGGCCGCCAGAATCTCGTTCAGCTTCTTCTTTGTCTTCAGAATATGATCCGCTACAATCTTGATGTCTGTAGCCTGGCCCTGTGCTCCGCCTGAGGGCTGGTGAATCATAATCTCAGCGTTAGGAAGCGCCATACGCTTGCCCTTGGCGCCGCCTGCCAGAAGGAATGCTCCCATGCTGGCTGCCATGCCCATACAGATGGTGGAAACGTCGCACTTGATATACTGCATGGTATCGTAGATAGCCATACCTGCGGTTACGGAACCACCCGGGCTGTTGATATACAGGCTGATGTCCTTACCCGGATCCTCAGACTCCAGAAACAGGAGCTGGGATACGATCAGGCTTGCGGATACGTCTGTAACTTCCTCCCCCAGAAAGATAATTCTGTCTTTCAGCAGACGGGAATAGATGTCGTAAGATCGCTCTCCCCTGCTGGTCTGCTCAATGACATAAGGTACCAAACTCATATTTGCCATATTCAATCAATCCTTTATTATCTTGCTTATTTCTCTACTGCTGCATCAGTTACCAGTTCTACGGCTTTCTGAATAGCCAGATCCTCACGGACAGACTTCAGATCCTCCTCGGCGAACATCTCCTTCAGCTTCTCAACTTCCATCTTGTACTGCTCAGCCATTCTTCCAAGCTCTGCGTCCAGCTCCTCATCGGATGCAGTCAGGTTCTCTGCTGCTGCAACTGCCTCAAGTACCAGACGGCTCTGGATACGCTTCAGCGCCTGCGGCTTGGACTGCTCAACCAGTGCCTGTACATTACCGCCTGTGAACTGCAGGTACTGCTCCATGGTCAGACCCTGCATCTGCAGTCTCTGTGCGAACTCGTCTACCATACGCTCTGCCTGAGTCTCAACCATAGCGTCCGGAATCTCCATGGCAGCGCCCTCAATGATCTTCTCAATGACAGCATCTTCCTTCTTTGCCTTAGCGTCTGCTGCCTTCTTCTCCTCTACCTTCTTGCGGACGTCTGCCTTGTACTCCTCCAGAGTATCGAAATCAGATACGTCCTGAGCGAAATCGTCATCCAGCTCCGGAAGCTCTTTTACCTTAATCTCCTTAACCGTACACTTGAAGACTGCCGGTTTTCCTGCCAGCTCTTTTGCGTGATACTCCTCCGGGAAGGTCACGTCTACTTCTACTTCCTTGCCGATCTCAGCGCCTACCAGCTTCTCCTCAAAGCCA
Organism: Laedolimicola intestinihominis; assembly: GCF_040096155.1. Classification (NCBI taxonomy): domain Bacteria; kingdom Bacillati; phylum Bacillota; class Clostridia; order Lachnospirales; family Lachnospiraceae; genus Laedolimicola; species Laedolimicola intestinihominis. Next base: position 119,647 of record NZ_JBBMFE010000002.1, read on the forward strand.
GGGATAAATGCGCCGGAACCGATGGTCAGCGGGTAATCGGTTCCCTTGCCGCCCTCGAATGCCTCTCCGTCAACAAAGCCCTCGAAGTCGATGACGGTCATATCGCCGTCCTGAACTGCTCTGTCCTCTACGGTGATGGTTCTGGAGTTCGCCTCGCGCTCCTTGTCGAGCTCTGCTGCTACTTCCTCATCAGTCGCTGTGGTGTCAGCCTTCTCTACCTCGATGCCCTTGTACTGGCCCAGGGTTACTTCCGGCTTTACTGCTACTTCTGCGGTGAAAATGAAGGGCTTGCCCTTCTCCAGCTGTACGATGTCTACGGTCGGGCGGGATACGATCTCAAGCTCGCACTCGTCTGCCGCCTGCGGATATGCCTTCTGAATCAGCGCGTTTGCCGCGTCATCATAGAATACTTCCGGTCCGTACATCTTCTCGATCATCTGACGCGGAACCTTGCCCTTACGGAAGCCCGGAACGGAAATCTGCTTTCTATTCTTCAGATAAGCGTTCTGAAGCGCTGCCTCTACTTCCTCTGCGGGAACTTCAACGGTCAGCTTCGCCATGTTCTTCTCTAATTTTTCAACCTGTAAACTCATGTTCTATTTTCCTCCTTAAATGTGGGGCGCTTTGTGCCTTCCACGAATTCTCTGTGTATATTTTTACATACTTACAGTCATTTTAGTAGTATAGCATGGGTTTCCCCGAAAAATCAAGTATTTTACCCCAAAATATATGGTATGGACGCGCAGATTTTTTCTCATATAGCGCAGAAAAACCCCGATTCTTTCTGCTCCTCTGGGAAGAGCTTTGTGAATCGGGGTTCCTGTTTTACTTTTTCAGAGATGTCCTACACTTACGCACGGGATTTCTTTCTGCAGATTACAGCACCTGCCAGTGACAGAACTGCCAGTGCCTCAGCCACGTAGATAACTGCGGAAGAATCTGCTGTCTTCGGGGAAGTACCTGTGCTGGCGGTTGTAGTTGTGCTGCCAGAGCCTGAACTGTTGGATGAACCGGAGCCATTGGATGGGCCGGGCTTATTGGGGTCGGAAGGCTTTGGTGTGTTTTCATTGTCCGGAGTGTTTTCACTGCCATTATAAACCAGAATCTCTACCGGTGAAAAAGAAGTAAACACAGCCTTTACCACGCCGTCCCCGACTGTTACCGGAAGCTGTTCCGGTTCTGTGGCTCCTCCCTTCCAGTGCAGTACAACTACCTTGGAAGAAGCCTTTACTTCCGGGACTTTAAACGCAACTTCAATGGCAGCGCTTCCATCTGCTAGAGTTACCGCAGAAGTAGTATCATCTGCCATAGCCAGAGATACATCCATGGTGTAAGAAGTAAAGTTATCACTGTCGATTTTCAGCGCCTTTTTCGCTTCTTCCTTTACTACAGCCTTGGAACTTTCCTTTACAACCGGAACAACCGCTGCATTTTCTACCTTTGTTCCGTCTGCCTTTGTAACCGTAGCTGTCTTTGTTTCCTGGGAAACCTGTACGCCACCTGCGCTGCTTCCCTCCGCGTTGACCGTCATGCCCAGTACAAGACAAAGTACTGCAGACAGTGCAACAAGTTTCATCTTCTTCATTTTGCTTTTCCTCCTCTGTCGGAATTCTTTTGTTTTATATCAAGGCTTCTGCCTTAATACCTCCCTCATTGGCCCGTCTTTCGATAAAATGTATCTATCACCAGATCCGTAAGGCCTGCCTCGTCGATCTGATATTCATCCTGAAACTCTGTGGCTACAGATGTGCCCGGTACATTGACAATCTCCGGGAACTCCCAATTCCGCGCGCCCAACTGCCAAGACAGAGCTGCTATCTCATCGGTGTCCAGATCGGTCACCAGATAATCCTCCACCGCAGACTTCATTTTCCAAATAGAACATGGGTTTCTGCGGACTCTTTTCTGTACCTCCCGATACAGGGCTCTCAGATACTGCTGCTGACGCTCCCGGCGGATTTCATTGCTGCCGGTCACTTTGATGTCCCGGCCCTGCACAAAGATCTGTATCTGCTCCGGCGTAAGCTCCTGCTCCCCGCTTTCCGGAAAATGCGACGAATCCAGACGGCTTAATTCCTCCGTCACATCCAGGGTAATGTTCCCCAGCTCTTCCTGCAGAGCCGACACGCCGTTCCAATACAGCGCGCAGTAACCATGAATCGGAATCCCTCCCAGCATCCGGGAAACTGCTTCCTCCATCAGCTCACAGCTTTCCTCCAGGCCATTTCCCATAGTATACTGAAGCCCCAGCTGCCAGTCATAAAGCCCAATCTCTTTTCCCGTACTGTCGAACCAGCGGATGGGAACCTTACTGTCACGGGATATATTGATTAACTTTGCCGTCCGATTTTCCATGTCCAGAACAGCCAGATAGATGCAATCCGCTTTCGGGCCAAAACCATAGGTATCATCTGCCTCTGCCTTTCCCCGGCCGTCCACGCCGAGACAGAGAATATTGATAAGACCGTCCCGATAGCTGTACATCTGACCGCCAACCGTCAGACATCGATAATCCGGAAGCGGTTTCACGACCTGCTCCGTATATTTTCCTGTTTTTTCCAGTTTGTTTCTTCCCCGATGGAGAAAAACAGCCAGGGCAACAGCGCCTGCCGCACAGATGCCTGCCAGGATTCCAACCACAGCCAGAATCATTATCTTTTTTTGCTTCTTATTTTTCGTACTCATCGATCAGTACCGCCCCCACAAGAAACCGGTTATTGGGCGCATTGCCGATACAGGTGGACATCATCAGAAGTCTGCTGCCATAGGGCACCTCAACCGTTTCATTTATATTCCCGGGTGAAGAACAGAGTACCTTTACAAAGGTCATAAAATCTGACTCTTTTTCATAATCACAATAGTCCGGCAGATATGTGTCTGAGAAGCGCACCGCAGCAAAAATCTGGTATATCAGGGTTTTATCCGGCAAATAAATATATACGTATGGAGCATCCGTAAGCTTGTCCGGATCCTCATAATCATGAAGGCTTCCAAACATGGTGTCATTCCGCATATTATGGCCGTAGAGCACGGTCATAGGAGCGGAAAAATCTTTTGGATGAATAGCCTCCGAATAAATGCTGCCCGGAAGTCCCGCTGTACCGTCTATGGTATGGTTCAGATAATACAGCCGGTCCGTGGAATGCTGCAGAACCGGGTAATCCACCAGGGTTCCCGGAATCTGAATCCATGCGTAAATGTCTGCGTTTTTTTCCTGCAGTGCGCTAAAATCTATTGTATTTTCCAGATGCGGCGCATCGGAATGCGGAATTTCTTCTTTCTCCGCCGCCGATACTGCCGCAATTCCTGTCCGCATCGCAATCTGGCCCACTGTCACACACGGTTCTTCTGACCGCAGGGATGTATATTCCCTTTCTGCCTGCTTCTGTTTTCCATAAGAAATAATAAGAAAGAGCGCACAGCTCAAAAAAAGAATTCCAAATGCTATACTGCCTATCCGGTATCTCTGTCTATTCTTTTTCTTTCTTCTGTGTCTGCCCTTTTTTGTTTTTATTTCCTTCATGTTCGATATCCTGAAGTTCTCAATTTTACTAATTTTTTACTAGAAATATTTTACCCCCCCCCCGAATATTTTTGTCAATTCACAAATTGTATAATTTTGGACATTTTTCCATTAAATTCTGTGCATTTTTTCATTGTACTAAAAACTCCGACATGCCATTCTACCTGCATGTCGGAGTTTTCTCTCACTACTTATAGTTTTGTTTATCTGCCGCTCATCTGCTCTTCCTGCTTCTTGATCATTTTTCTGACCATTTCGCCGCCGATGGAACCGGCCTGGGCGCTTGTCAGGTCGCCGTTATAGCCCTCCTTTAAGGGGACGCCCAGCTCGCTGGCTACTTCTTCCTTGAAGCGGCTCATGGCTGCTTTGGCTTCGGGGACTGCCATCTGATTCTGGCTTCCGCTGTTCTGCTGTGTCATGTTATCACCTCCATGATGGTAGTGTGGCATGGCGGGACGGCGGATATGCTGGAAGTTTTTTGAAACCTGTTCTTCGTCTTACACTTCGTACACGATACTCTTCGCGATCTCGTCCGCCTTCTCCTGTCCGTAGAGCTGGGCAATCAGACTCAGGGCGAAGGGGATAGCGGTGCCGACGCCGCGGCTGGTGGTGATGACGCCGTCGGTAACGACCGGGGCGGTCTCGCAGATGGCTCCGATGAGTCCGTCCTCACAGCCGGGATAGCAGGTGGCCTTCTTGCCATTCAGCAGTCCTGCGTGGCCCAGGACTGTGGGCGCAGCGCAGATAGCTGCCAGTCTTCTGTCCTTGGCATGATGCTCCTTCAGAAGCCCCAGCAGCGGTTCGCAGGCTTTCAGATTCAGAGTACCGGGCATTCCACCGGGCAGCACCAGAAGATCCATCTCTGTAAAATCCATTTCCGCAAAGAGATGATCTGCGGTGATGACAATGCCATTGCTTCCGGCTACTTCCTTTTTATCTCCGGTGGACACCAGGGTAACCTCCGCTCCTGCTCTGCGCAGCAGATCTGTCGGTGTCAGCGCCTCCACTTCCTCAAATCCATCTGCCAAAAATATACTTACTTTTTTCATTTTTTCCGACTCCTTCCGTTTTCTGTCATTTCTCAGTTTCAGTTCCTGAATCAAGTTATTTTCTTTGGTTATTATATCAAATTTTCATTGAATTTTCTATACCTATGTGCTACTGTCCTTTTATCAATTGTTTACGGAGGTTTATGCATGGAAATTGAACGTAAATTTTTAATTCCCAGGCTGCCGGAAAACCTGGCTTCCTATCCAAGCAGATTGCTGGAGCAGGCCTATCTGTGTACGGATCCTGTGGTTCGGGTACGGCGCAGCGACGATTCTTATATTCTCACTTACAAATCCAAAGGACTTATGAGCCGCGAGGAATACAATCTGCCGCTGACTGCGGAAAGCTACGCTCACCTGAAGGCCAAGGCCGATGGAAATATTATTTCCAAAAGACGTTATCTGATTCCGCTGTCCGACGGACTTACCATTGAGCTGGATGTCTTCGCGACGCCTTTTGACGGACTGTGGCTGGCAGAGGTGGAATTTGAATCCGAAGAGCAGGCCAATACATTTACACCGCCGGAGTGGTTCGGAGAAGAGGTTACCTGGTCTTCCGAATACCATAACAGTACGCTCAGTCAGAAAAAGTTCTGATATCCTGTATTGTCATTGTTTGATGACAAATTGTTTTGGCTTGCGCTGCGTTTTGTGACATTGCGCATATATGAATCCGCAAACTGGTATAATAATGCCATCTTTTCGGAACACAAGGAGAAACGCAATGTCGGAATCTTATCTGGCTGATAATCTTCGCAGCCTGCGCGAAGCTAAAAAGTATTCCCAGAAATATATCAGTGAACAGCTTCATATTGCACGGCAGACCTACACTGTTTATGAAAGCGGCAACCGTGTCCCGGATATCAGCCTTATCTGTAAGCTGGCCAATATTTACGACGTTTCTCTGGATCAACTGGTACTGACGGATCTGTCGGCCCACTCGGATATTATCGCCGACGGAACCGAGCCCCGCCACTACGCGGCCGTCCCCAACAAGAGTCTGATTCCCTTAAGCGGCGCCAACGCCAAGTCCATCATGGATTTCTTAAGCTTTCCGGAGGAGACGCAGTTGGAGATACGGGAGTATATCCGGTTTAAGAAGTATTTGTTGGCGAAGGAGCAGAAATGAGCTTGAAGCCGCATTTTGCGGCTTCATAAACTCTGCTTTCTGTTACCAAAAAACGCTGCTTGTGTGGATGATGAAGTTCATCTGCACAGGCAGCGTTTTTCTTTTCGCATATAGTTATTCTTATAGACTGTATACTATCTTTCCATCGCAGATGGTGTAATGCACCCGGCCGGTCAGATTCCAGCCCTTGAAGGGGGTGTTGACTGCTTTGGAGCAGAAGCTTTCGGGCTTCCATTCTTCGTCTGCAGCGAAGATGACCAGGTCTGCGGGGGCGCCTTCGGCGATGCCCTGATAGGGCAGGTGGTAGAGGGCGGCGGGGTTCTGGCTCATTTTGCGCATCAGTTCCATAAGGGTCAGGCAGCCCGGTTTGACCAGTTCTGTGATGCCAAGGGCCAGAGAGGTCTCCAGGCCGACGATGCCGCTGGGGGCTTCGGTCAGGGGCTTTCCCTTTTCGTCGATGCTGTGGGGCGCGTGGTCGGTGGCAATCATGTCGATGGTTCCGTCCTTCAGGCCCTCGATAACAGCCTGCCGGTCTGCTTCCGTCCGAAGGGGCGGATTCATTTTCGCCAGGGTGCCATAGGTCAGGACAGCTTCATCCGTCAGGGTAAAATGATGGGGCGCCGCCTCGGCGGTCACATGGGAGCCCCGTCTCTTAGAGGCGCGCACTGCTTCTACGGCTCCTGCCGTACTGATGTGCTGGATGTTTACGTATGAGCCGGTCTCCTCGGCCAGACGGCAGTCCCGCTCTACCATGGTGATCTCGGCCTCCGCCGGGGAACCGCCGATACCGAGCTTCTCTGATACCGGGCCTCGGTTTATACCGTTGTTGGTAATAAGCTTCGGATCTTCTTCATGAAGGCTGACAGGCACCTGCAGTTCTTCTGCTTTGATGAGTGCTGCCTTCAGAACCTCTTCGTCCAGAATTGAGATGCCGTCATCGGTAAAGCCTGCTGCTCCCGCCGCACGTAAAGCATCCATATCTACCAGTTCTTTTCCCTGCATGCCTTTGGTGACACAGGCACAGGAAAGTACGTGGATGCCGGTTTCTTTTCCCTTATTCAATACATATTGAAGGGTCTCGGCGTTATCAATTACCGGCTTCGTATTGGCCATGCAGACGACGGTGGTAAAACCGCCTGCTGCCGCCGCATGCGCACCGGTCAGGATATCCTCTTTATACGTAAGTCCCGGATCGCGGAAATGCACATGCACATCCACCAAGCCCGGCGCAACCGCCATGCCTGCCGCTTCTATGATATCTTCGCAGCCGTCCAGGTTCAGCTGCTCTCCTACAGCTTTGATTGTCCCATTTTCCAGAATCAGATCTCCGATAAAATCTTTGCCGCTTACCGGATCGATGATTCTGCCTCCGCGAATTCCTGTCATGTTAATCTTCCTCTTTCTCTGTCAGCGTTTTGGTCGCATACTCATTAAAGCTGTTGGCGGCTTCTTTTACACTGTACTGTCCGTCCAGAATCTCGCTTTCCATCTGGTACCAGTATACACGCATCTTCTCAAAGCCGTTTACAGACTGGTAGTATGTGCCGCTATAGGGCATCAACGCCTCGAAAAGCTGCGCCTCCTCGTTGCCGTCGTACACGTCGCCCATGGACGCGCGTACCGGGAACGCACCGCTGCGTACCACGTTTTCCTTCGCAACAGCTTCATCGTTGCACAGGAAATCGATCAGATAACGGGAAGCCTGCTCTTTGGCTTCATCCTCGGTCTTGAATACGCAGAAACCGTTCAGCATATATTCCAGAGACGGGCTACCGTCCTCGGACGGGTATGGCATAACAACCACGTCCACACCATTTTCCTGAAGGGCCGCCGCGTTGTTGATAGCCTGTGGCAGGCTCCACAGCAGGCAATAGGACTGATTGCCCGCCACGAATTCTTCCACCGCATCCGCGCCGGTGGAATCGGCGCCGTTCAGCATCCAGCCTTTGTCCACCCACTCTTTTATCTTGGTAAATGCCTTCTGATTGGCGTCACTATTCATGGTATAGGCAGTCTTCTCATCGTTCATCAGGCTGCCGTCATACAGATTTGTGATGAAGGAGCGGGTCGCGTAGTCGCCTGCGATTCCGGAGCAGTAGAGCATGCCCGATCCGAAGCCGGATGCGTTTAGCTTCTCCAGTACCTGCTCGAAGGCGTCGGTGGTCCAGGTGCAGGCTCCTTCCCGGTTCATCAGATCGATGGCTCCGGAGCCCTCCAGCATTTCCCGGTTGAAGGCCATCACGTAGTTGGATCCACTTAAGGGGTACATAACGTAGGCGTCGCCATTTTTGCAGGCGCTTAACAGGTTTTCGCTTATCATGTCATTCTTGACTTCGTCGGTGAACAGGTCGCTGATGTCGCTGAGCATGTCTGCTTTTGCGTAGGTGCTGATTCTGCCCGGCTCGTCCAGAAGGACGTTCGGGAGTTCGCCGCCTTCGGCTTTGATCTGCTCGTCGATCATGCCGGGACCATCGGTATAGTCCAGAAGCTTCAGTTCTACTTTTATGTTCGGGTATTTTTCGTTGAATTTTCGGATCAGTGTCTGCTCGTAGGTGCCGTCGGCCTGGTCCTCGTCCTGTACGAATACGGGGTAGGTCCACCAGGTGATGCTGGCTTCCAGGTCGGAGACAACTTCGGCCTGCGTCTCTGCTTCGGCTGTGTCTGCGGTGTCTTCTACTACGTCTGCGATATCTATATCTTCGCTGCCTGTGTCTTTTTTACTCTGGCATCCCATGGCAGATACGGCCAGGAGACTGGCAGCGGTGAGTGCTGTAAGTTTTTTCCAGTTCGTCATGTTTGTAAGTCCTCCTAATCTGTTTTACTATAGCACAGATGCGGGGGTGGGACAAGGGGGAAATCGTGGAAATGGGTGGATTGAATAAACGGACGAAGAGAGGAAAAAGTGCCACTTTTCCCTCTCTTCTGATATCGGATGTATTTGCTTTACCCTGACATGGAAACGATGGGATCATGGGACGGGTGGGTGGGTTTGCTTCTGGCTTTCTGTCGCTATCGTCCGCCTTATAAAGCCTTGATTCTCTCCAACGCCTTCACGGTATTTTCATAAGATCCAAAGGCCGTCAGCCGGAAATACCCCTCTCCGCTGGGTCCGAATCCCGATCCCGGCGTACCAACCACGCCCGCGTTCTCCAGCAGATAATCAAAGAACTCCCAGGAATTCATCTTATCCGGCGTCTTCAGCCAGATGTAAGGTGCATTTACGCCGCCGGATACGGTGTAGCCCGCATCCTGAAGGCCCTTAAGAATGGTCTTCGCATTGTTCATGTAGTAGCCCACCTGCTCCTTCAATTGCGCCTTACCGGCCTCAGAGTAAACCGCCTCACCGGCCCGCTGTACGATATACGGCGCTCCGTTGTACTTGGTACCGTGGCGTCTCGCCCACAGTGCGTGCAGGGATACATCGCCGCATTTCAGCTCCTTCGGGATAACCGTGTAACCAAGACGCACACCGGTGAAGCCTGCGTTCTTGGAAAAGCTGTGAAGCTCAATAGCACAGGTCTTCGCGCCCTCGCACTCATAGATGCTGTGCGGCACATTTTCCTCGGAAATATAAGCCTCGTAAGCTGCGTCATAGATGATGACCGCACCTACCTTATTGGCATAATCTACCCACACCTGCAGCTGATCCTTCGTAATTGTGGAACCGGTCGGATTGTTCGGGAAGCACAGATAAATGATATCCGGCGTCTCCTTCGGAAGCTCCGGCGCGAAACCATTGTCCGCAGTACAGGGCATATAAATCACATTGCTCCACATCTCCGTCTTTGGATCATAGGTACCGGTACGTCCTGCCATGACATTGGTATCCACATACACTGGATATACCGGGTCGCACACTGCAATCTTATTATCCAGGCCGAAGATCTCCTGAATATTACCGGAATCGCACTTTGCGCCGTCGCTGACAAAGATCTCGTCCGGCTGAATATCAGCGCCTCGATCCTGATAATCATTTTTCGCAATGGCATTTCTCAGAAATTCATAGCCCAGATCCGGCGCGTAGCCATGAAAGGTTTCCGCGTGGCCCATCTCGTCCACCGCCTTATGCAGCGCCTCAATGATGGCCGGAGCCAGAGGCTGGGTCACATCGCCGATCCCCAGACGGATGATGGTCTTCTCCGGATGCTCCGCAGAATAAGCGGCTACTTTCTTACCGATGGTGGAAAAAAGATAGCTTCCCGGCAGTTTCAGATAATTTTCATTTACTTTATACATAATATTCACTCCTCTTTGTGCCTCCGGCACTTGAATTTCTTAACACTTCTAACGATCCTCGACGCTGGATCTCAGCTCCTCCGGATCAAATTCTCCGGTAAATGCAGTCGCCGCCGCGCCTGTCATATAGACACAGTTATCTGTCTCATCCCACTGAATTTCCAGGTCGCCGCCCAACAGATGCACGGTCACTTCCCGCTCTGCGCAGCCGTTCAGAATCGCGGCTACCGCCGTGGCGCAGGCACCGGTTCCGCAGGCCATGGTTTCGCCGGATCCACGCTCCCAGACGCGCATTTTCAGATTTTTGCGATCCATTCGTTCCACAAATTCGGTATTCACACGATCCGGAAAACGCTCATGCTGCTCAAATTTCGGGCCGATTTCCTCTATCTTTAAATCATCCACACCGTCCATAAACACAACTGCATGGGGATTGCCCATGGAGACACAGGTCATCTCATACACCTGATTGTCCACCACAATGGGAGCTGCTACCAGCTTATCCCCTTCGCCCACCACCGGAATCTCGGACGGCTTCAGGATAGGTTCCCCCATGTTTACACGGACTTTTTTTACCTTGCCGTTCTCGACGGTCAGCTTCAGATATTTCACCGCCCCTCCGGAAATAACACTGATCTCGGTCTTGTCGGTCAGACCGTTGTCGTAGACATATTTCGCCACACAGCGGATGCCGTTGCCGCACATTTTTCCGTAGGAGCCGTCCGCATTGTACATGGCCATCTCAAAATCCGCTTCATCGGAAGACTGAATCAAAATCAGGCCGTCGGACCCGATCCCCTTGTGCCGGTCGCTGACCAGCCGCGCGATCTCGCCCGGATTTTCCAGGCGCTCCCTAGTGCAGTCCATGTATACATAGTCGTTGCCGATTCCATGCATCTTTGTAAATTTCATTTTCAAAATTATTTCCTCCCTAGAATTTCATCATGCTTAATACCATCTCCGCCGTCTCCACCAGGTTCGTTCCGCTGTCCATGCTGCATTTCTGGATATAGCGGTGGGCTTCCTCCTCGGTCATGCCGTTTCGTTCCATCAGAAGGACCTTGGCCTCGTCCAGTACTTTCCGGTCTTCGTCAGAGCGTACCTTCGGCATGGCCTTCCGCTTCTTCCGTTTACGCTCAACGCCCGCTGCCATCATTTCCAGCGTATTCAGCAGATCCTGAACCTTCAATGGCATCGCCACAGACATAATACCAGATCCGACACATTCGCTCAAGACCCTCTGGGACGCCATCAAAAGCATTTCGAAATGGGTCGGCAGGCAGTCTGCCAACTCCGTGTACATCATATCCGGATACTTGTACCCACAGACCAGAATCCCATCGCCAAGACCGTTGGCACTGGCCAGAGCCTGCGCTCCTGTGGTGCAGACCGCCGAAACCCGGAATCCGTGACGAACCAGCAGATTGCGGATGTTCTTTGCATCTTCTATTTTCGGAAATAATACAATTACATTCGTCACACTTACACCTCCCGGAATTACGAATTACGTTATCCTGAGGTGAAAGCTAGAAACGATACAGATACTGTTCGGTCTCCCACTGGGACACCTGGGCAGAGTAGCTCTCCCACTCCTGCTTTTTGGCCGCGATATAGCATTTACAGAGTTCTTCGCCCAGAACCTGCTTTACCAGCTCATCCTGCTCCAGACCGTTCAGCGCTTCATAGAGATTCCGCGGCAGCGGCTCGATATTCAGAGCCATGCGCTCCTCATCTGTCATTTTCCGCACATCCTCATTGACCGGCCTCGGCGGCTCAATGTGCTTTTTGATACCATCCAGGCCTGCTGCCAAGCAGACTGCCAGAGTCAGGTACGGGTTGCAGGACGGGTCGGGACTTCGAAGCTCAATCCTGGTATTCTCCTCCCGCTGAGCCGGAATCCGGATCATCTGACTGCGGTTAATGGGCGACCAGGAGATGTAGGCCGGAGCTGTAAAGCCCGCGCCGGTCTGAGCCGGAAACAGACGTTTGTAAGAATTCACCAGTGGATTGGTGATAGCAGACAAGCCTCTGGCGTGCTTCATCAGGCCGCCGATAAACCAGTAGGCTTCCTGACTCAGACCATACTCGTCATTCTCATCCGCAAAGACATTTTTTCCGTCCTTTTTCAGGGAAATATTGGTGTGCATACTAGATCCGTTAATACCGGCACGGGGCTTGGGCATAAAGGTGGCATGCATACCGAAGCGCTTGGCAATGGTCTTTACGGCCAGCTTGAAGGTCATAATATTATCGGCAGATAAAAGGGCCTCGTCATAGCGGAAATCGATCTCGTGCTGTGCGGAAGCCACCTCATGATAGGACGACTCCACCTCAAAGCCCATTTCCTCCAAAGTCAGGATAATGTCACGGCGGACATTTTCCCCCTGATCGATGGGGCTCATATCGAAATAGCCTGCTTTTTCATGGCTGAATACGGTGGGATTGCCGTCGTCGTCGGTGTGGAACAGGAAGAATTCGCACTCAGGTCCCACATCGAAGCGGTAACCGAGGCCTTCTGCCTCCTTCAGTACCTTCTGTAAGATATAACGTGAATCGCCCTCATAAGGCGATCCGTCCCGCTTCTGAATGTCGCAGATCAGACGGGCTACCTTGCCCTGCTGGGGCCGCCACGGAAAAATGGCCAGGGTGTCCAGATCCGGACACAGGAACATGTCCATGTCATTGTCATGGAGGAAGCCCTCCACGCAGGAGCCGTCAAAAACGTACCGGTTATCCAACACCTTCTCCAGCTGGCTGGCCGTCACAGCCGCGTTTTTCAGATTGCCGAACAGATCGGTGAACTGCAGGCGGATAAACTCCACATCCTCTTCCTCTACCATACGCATGATATCTTTCTTTGTATAGTGACTCATATGCTCTCTCCTTTTTTATGAGTGTTTCTTTTTCCCTCATCGCTTGCGAAAATAAAACGAAAGGGAAGCCCCGCACGGGACTCCCCTTTCGCAGACTTCCCCCTTGGAGAACGTCATTGTTCTGTAAAAAATATAGCAGGTGGGATTTTTTTTGTCAATGATTATTTCTACACAAAAAGCCCTGCCGTAACCGGAAATTCCGCTTTTACGGCAGGGCTTTTCCATGGATTATTAAAATGGAATTAACGCTTTCTGCGACACAGCGTGATTCCACCCACGCCAGTTACGGCTGCCAGAAGGAGCAGGGTGTAGCCGAGGGTACGGACTGCGTTTGTGTCTGCGGTCTTCGGACCCTGGGCGATGGGCTGAGGGGCGGATGCTGTCGGGGTACTGCTGCCGGAACCGGATGATCCGGAGCCGCCGGAGCTGCTGCCACCGCCGTTATTGTCCGGTGTCTCCTGCTTCTTGTCATTCAGGCCGGACCATTGGATGGTAAGCTCCACGTCGTTGGCGGGCATGGTGAAAAAAAATCCTGCCTGGCCGCCCGCAAAATGTTCCGGGGAAACCTGAAGCCCAAGCTGCTCTTTTGTGAGCCCCTTTATGATACTGATTCCCTCATAGGTGGCGCCTTCCGGCTGTTCAAACAGAAAACTTACATCGCTTCCTTCCCGTTCGTTTACGATCAGCGTATGATTCACTTTGTCGTATTCCGGGTACTGCGAATAATGCCCGGATATGATTCCATTGATTTTTACGGTATAGCCCTTACTTACGCTGATGGGCTGGGCCGCGGTCTTTCCGTAAGCCGCTACCGTTACAGCCGTCTGTGCCAGCGGCAGATTTTCACCGTCTGGTATGATGTATTCTTCGTCATCCAGTTGCCGGCTGTACGGATAGCTTTCTTCTGCTCCGGCTTCCGCAACCGCTTCCGCCTCTGCCTTGTAATATGCCGTAACCTTCATTCCCGTTTCTTCAAAATTTTCACCCAAAAGATATGCCGTTTTATACGGTGGGTTTGTGACCGCGAGTTTCTCCACCGGCAGAACCCAGACATAGATATATCCTTCCGCCTCCTCGTATCGGTTGTCGCCATGACGGACAGCCAGGAACTGGTGCCCTCCACTCTCCGTCATCCTCTGATCCGGATTTTTCCATTCGATATGCTGCTCACCAGCACCCCTGATTTCTACCGTTCCAAGCTTCGCTCCCTGAAGTCCCGATCCTGCTCCTGCATCCAGCACGTTCTCCGGATCTCCCGTAGGAGCCAGTTCCGCTGCCCGCGCCGTCACCGGCAGTGCCAGCAGGCAGAACAACAGACTCAACACCAGCGTCAGTCCGCTCTTTTTCCACAGCTGTCTCATTTTTTTCATATTTCTTTTCCCCTTTCCTCATAAGGCCTGCGCTCGTTTCCCTTTTCTCTAGGACAGGCCTTTTTTTCGGTATAAAATTACACCCTACGTCCATTGTAAGGTGTATTTTATAAAATAAATACTAACTTAAGGTTAGGGTTTTAGCTGTATCAGTGTCTCCAGCTGCCGCCGGGCGCTGATATTCCTGCAGGCGCTCGCTAATATAGATGGTATTCAGATCGGATTTTCTTCTGGGCATAGACGTTCCTCTGTAGGGATTATTTCTTACTGTAATTATATTGAAAAATGACCGGAAAAGGAAGCGGGAGCGATAAAGCAAAAAACTTCTTGACAAATCGTTTCCTTTTCCTTATAATAATTTTTGCATGTGAATTTCATATTTATATTTTATCGGAGTATGGCGTAGTTTGGTAGCGCGCTCGGCTGGGGGCCGAGAGGTCGCAGGTTCAAATCCTGTTACTCCGATTTTTTATTGCAAAATCAAGGGTTTGCGGGATTTCGGAACTTTAAAAACTATGATTACTTTTGATTCCTTGTTACTACTAATTGTTACTATTTAATCTAAAAGAAAGGACCTTGCAACTATCTTAGTCAGAATCTTTATGGTTCTGGCTTTTTCTTTATATAATAAAAGGACTGGGTATGTTTCCCAGCCCTTTTCTATACTCCTCTTATTTCTCTCCTCTGCATTTCCGCACAAAAAATGAGCGACTTTTTATTCCAATCCACCATTTTCCGTCTTACTGCCGCAGATAAATCCCCTGCTCTTCAATCCAGTCCTGCAGATCGTTCTGGGCATCCTCTGCCCAGGTCTCCGTCTTTTCCGCACAGGCCAGGGGTCGTCCGGTCTTCCGGAAATAATCCTCGATAGCCGTCGTCAGCTTTTCAAATTCATCCTCAAAGATACAGTTTTTCAGCGTGGCGTTCCGAATGCCGTCCAGACAGGCCCGGTAATCCATCCACAGAACGCTCTCCACCTCTTCCTTCTGAAGCTTCAAATCCCCGGTACGTCCGGTATACTCCATCAGATACACCCTGCTGTACTCATAGTTGATGAACGGCTTTCCATAAAATACATCTTTTACGTAACCCTTATGGGTGAACACCTCATGCAATTCCCCGGGCTCAGCTTTTACGCCCAGCTCTTCCCGAAGCTCCCGCAGCGCCGATTCCCGAAAATCCTGTCCTGCCGGAATATGTCCCGCGGAAGAGATGTCATAACAGCCCGGAAAAGAATCCTTATGGACGCTCCGCTTCTGAAGCAGCACGTCGGCAGATCCCCGGTCGGCCCGGTAACGCACCAGCCACACATGGGAGGTACCGTGTAAATCGCCGTCCCGGTGTACCAGCTCCCGCTCCTTTGTTTCTCCCTTCCGGCTTCCGTCTTCCTTTCGTAAATCCAGTAACTCACTCATCTGTCTTCCTCCTTCTCTCCGCCAGCAGCAGATCCACCATGCGGCCATAGCTTTTGACTCCACCCTTCTGGGAATTGGCTCTCAGATAGGTATCGTTCATTTTATCGGAAATATCTGCCACTTTTCCGGCAAAGCTCTTCCAGTAACGGTTATGCTCTGCCAGATCGGCTTCCGCCCGGGCGCAGAGCTTCTTCCGGATCGCGATCATCCGCTCCGGATTCTCCCGGTACAGGGCATTTCCACTGTAAATGTAGGCCAGCAGCGCTCCGCTATAACGAAAAGCCGCGCTGTCCGAAGCCCGGCAGGCCAGGTATGCGATAAAATTGGCCTCGTCCTCCCGCATAAAGCCCTTCAGATGAGACAGCTCATGGCAGACCGTGGAGGGCTTGTCCGGCTGCGGCATATCCCCGTTATAATTGGCTTCTATGGTAAATGGGCTGTATTCCCCCTGCAGCTGCTGATAGGACATGTACCACCAGCTGAAAATCTGCTTGGGAACCGGATAATACCCGGCCAGCTCCGGATAGCTTTCCCCCGCCCGCTGCATGGCCTTCACCGCCTCTGTCCCCAGATCTCGGCTGTCAGACAGTCCTTCGGGGGATTCTGTCTCCAGCTCCGCCGCAGCCTCATTGATTTCCTGCACCAGAGCTTCGCAAAGCTCAGCCAGTTCATCTTCCGTTGACTTCTGTAAGGTAAAGCCGGCCCGTTCCGCGAAGGTCAGCCGCTGATAATTGATTCCGCAATTCAAAGTAAACAGAACAAATAAAATAATCGCGAATTTTACCACAATTGCTGCCATTCTGTGCAGCCGCAGCCGTCGCCGGATCACCAGAAGCAGCCCGGCCAGCGCCGACAGTATCGCCGCGTAAATCAGAAGCTCAATCAGGGAAACGGGTACAAGGGCGCTTACGCGTCCCAGGCTTCCCACCCAGATCGGATAGATCTTTTCCGCGTACCACTCCGCAAAGGCTGGAAAAAGCCGGGCCGCAAGGTCCAGCGCCAGGGCAGCCAGAAGGCTGCCGCTCCAGCACACTGTACTCCTTCGTACCCGGCTTTTATGCTCCGCACGCCTCATGAAAGGGCGCTCTTCTTTTCATCGATTTCTCCCTGATACTCGTCAATCAGGATTTCCTTGCGCGCGATTTCCTCGCAAAGCTGCTGAAGCGGCACATCGTCGATACTGCCCGCAGCCGCGAAGCGCTCGTATACGATTTTTCCGATGGCCTCGTAATCCCGCTTCATGTCCCGCTCCAGGCTGTAGATCTGATTTTTCAGTTTCGCTACGCCCGCCACCTCAGTCGCTTTGCGGCTTACGGTGTCCGCCGCTCCTGTTACGGTTCTTCCAATGTTGTCCCAGATATTGCTGTTCATCATCTATACCTCCTTGTATTATAAAATACATTTATAACCTCCGCCAGTACTATCGAAGCCGCTCCCACCAGGAAGGGCATCAGCGTCTGACAGATCGTTGTCTCATAAAATCTCACCATCATAAAAGCCAGCGCCGCGAAATTTCGCAGCAGCATGTGCCAGAGATAAATCTGTGCTGAATCCCGCTCGCCGATGCGGGCCAGAGCCGAGCCTTTTCCAAAGGCCGGATGGGCCAGAGCCAATGCGAACATCCCGCCCGCCGTCAGGATACTGCCCACATACAGCTCGTCATATCCGCTCCACAGACATTCCACCGCCGATAACACGACACCTGCCGACAGCGCTGCCAGGCAGAAGCCCGTACGCAGCGTCAGCCTTCCCTGCTTCTCCCGGCAGGCAAACCAGCTGCCCCACAGGAAAAACGGAAAGCCCGTCAGCCAGAAGCTTCGGATCCAGCGGACCGGCACCGCGATACCGGTCAGTCCTCTTCCCTCTCCCAGCAACAGATTGGCTGCCAGCAGTACCGGAATCAGAAGATATGTCCTTTCCTCCAGGCGTTTACGCGCCAGCAGCCGGTAAAACAGGTAGCAATACACCAGCGCGCCCATAAACCACAGATGAGGCGCCATAGCTGTCCGGTTAAAGAACAGCAGATCGGACACCGTCCTGCCTCCCTCCGGAAAAAGCTCTGCTCCCATCTGCGCGAAGGTCCGTTGGGACAGAAAATACCGGATTGCGGCCCACAGGTAATAAACCACCACCGCTCCCACATACAGCCGGAGAATATGGATTTCCCGCCGTCTTAAGACAGCGTCCTCCCGTCCATAGGCGAAATATCCGCTGATCAGGAAAAACAGCGGCACCGCGAACCGGGCTATTCCTTTTATGATTTCCCCGGGAACGCCGGGCAGGGTGCAGTGAATCAGCACCACTGCAAAGGCGGCAATTCCCTTCCATACATTCAGACAATCATTCTTCGTCTTCATGACTTAATCCTGCTGCTCCAGCTCCAGCACGCCCCGCATGGCGATAACCGGGCCGCCCCGATGCTCAATATATTCTCTGGTAATCGTGACGCGGCCGATATTGTCATCCTTCGGCACCTCATACATAATATCCAGCATAAATTCCTCTATGATAGCCCGGAGCGCTCTGGCTCCCGTATCCCGCTTCAGCGCCTCTTCCGCGATGGCCTCCAGTGCGCCGTCGTTGAACTGCAGATCCACCTCATCCAGATCCAGCAGCTTCTGGTACTGCTTGAGAATGGCATTCTTCGGCTCCTTCAGGATCCGAACCAGCATATCCTTGTCAAGCCTGCCCAGGGTACAGATTATCGGCAGACGCCCCAGAAACTCAGGAATCATACCGAAGGCCCGCAGATCCTCCACGGTCACCTTTGAAAGCAGATTCGGCTCTTTGTCGTATTTATCCTTTAAATCCGCCTGGAAGCCCATGGAGGACTTCTGGTTCAGACGCTCCTTAATGACATTCTCCAGATCCGGGAACGCGCCGCCGCAGATAAAGAGGATATTGCGGGTATTCACCGTGGTCAGCGGTACCATGGCGTTCTTGCTGCTTGCGCCCACAGGTACCTCAACCTCCGCGCCCTCCAGAAGCTTTAAAAGTCCCTGCTGCACCGACTCTCCGCTGACGTCCCGATGATGGGTATCCTTCTTCTTCGCAATCTTGTCAATCTCATCGATAAAGACGATTCCCCTCTCGGCCTTCTCCACATCATTGTCCGCCGCTGCCAGCAGCTTGGAAATAACGCTCTCGATGTCGTCGCCGATGTAGCCTGCCTCGGTCAGGGACGTGGCGTCCGCAATAGCCAGGGGCACATCCAGAAGCTTCGCCAGCGTCTTCACCAGATAAGTCTTGCCACTTCCGGTGGGACCTATCAGCAGAATGTTGGACTTCTCAATCTCGATATCGTCCTGGGTTCCGGTGGCCACACGCTTGTAGTGATTGTATACAGCCACAGAAATAACCTTTTTGGCATGATCCTGTCCGATAACGAATTCGTCCAGGCTGGCCTTCAGCTTATGGGGTGCCGGAATGCTCCGGATATCAAACGCAGGCTTCGGTCCTTCCTTCTTTGGCTTTTTCTTCTTCACCTGCTGCTGATTGGACATCATGTTCTGTAAATCTGATAAATTCATAAAGTTGACGCCCTGAAGCCTGGAGAAGTCAATATTTCCATTCTGAATCGTATCCATCGTCTTCTGCATACAGTCCGGGCAGACACTGATGCCATCTGTCAGGGTGATCAGCTTCCCGGTCTGGCTCTCCGGACGGCGGCAGAGGAAGCAGAACCGCTCGTAGTCATGTTCCTCCTGCTCTGTACTTTCTGTATGGATTACCCCTTCCGGAGTGTCTTTTTCCTTATCGTTCTCTAAGTAATCTTTATCCTGCATATATTCCTGTTCTCCTTTTCACACAGTATATCATAATTTACCCCATTGTGAGCGAAGAATTAAAATTTCATATTCTTTATAAATCCTTTCGATTATTTTATCAAATATACATATCTGATGATTTTGTCCGTTTTTGTAAAATTATCCCAGTTTAAATATGTAAAAGAGACCGGCTGCACGTTTTACGCATAACCGATCTCTTCGATTCATCTGTCTACTTATTGGCCGCTTCTACCTCTGCCTTGGTACTCAGAGTCAGTGATACTGTTTTCTCCACATAGCTTCCATTTTCCGGGGACTGTACTGTCACTTCCACCGTCTCACCGGCTTCATAGTATTGCAGGCGATCCCGCAGCGTATCATAGGTTGTCACGCCCATTCCGTCGAAGCGGGTCAGGATATCTCCCTTTTTCAGTCCTGCCTTATCCGCCGCGCAGCCTGCTACCACAGACTTCAGATAGACGCCCTCAGGCATATCATACTGCTGGGCAATGTCGCTGGTCACATCCTGACAGGTAACGCCCAGATACCCCATTTTCTCACTGTCTACTTCAGAACGGGTCTGCAGATTCTGCAGATCTCCGATGATGCCCTCCACATCGGAAATGGGGATTGCGTAGCCCATACCCTCTACATAGTTGGATGAAAGCTTGGCCTCGTTGATACCGATGACCTCACCCTTCATATTCAGCAGTGCGCCGCCGCTGTTGCCCGGGTTGATGGCCGCGTCCGTCTGAATCAGCTTATTGCTGATGGTACTGCCATCGTCATTTTGCAGGGTTACCTCCCTGTCCAGCGCGCTGACAATTCCCTTGGTCACCGACTGTCCATATCCCAGCGCATTGCCGATGGCAATCACCTGATCGCCCACCTGCATCTGTGAGGAATCGCCAATCGTGGCTGTCTTAATCGCAGACATGGTCTCCGCCGGAATATCTGAAAGCTTCACGGCAATGACGCCCACATCCTTTGTGGCGTCGCTTCCCTTAATCTGAGCCTCCACCGGAGTAGTTCCATCCTTGCCCTCGTCCACGCTGAATACCACAGACAGGTTGGTTGCCCCTGTGATGACATGGTTGTTGGTGACAATCAGAAGTTCGCTGTCATTCTGACCGATGATAATGCCGGTTCCTGTGGATGTGGACTCCTGCTGCTGTGGCTGACTGTACCAGCCGAAGCCCCAGTAATTCTGTACCTCTTTTACGCTGACATTGGTTATAGCCACCAGGGACGGCATGCACTGCTTCACAATCGCTGATACGGACGCAGCGCTGTCTTCCGAACCGCTGTTTCCGGTCTGGGGCTGTACGGTTCCGACCTCCGGTGCCGCCGTATCCGCTGACGCATCCTGGCTTACAGGAGCCGTCACCTTATCGCCGAACAGCTTCTGTCCCACAAAATTCGTGCCCTGGAATGCCGCTCCGGCCACCACGCCAAATACCAGCGCAATGCACACGGTCTTCGCAATGGTGCGGCCAAAATTCTTCTTTTTCTTCTGCTTCTTCGACACGCTGCCCCGGAAACTGCTCTCCGTATTCCGGCTCTCCGTGCGCTGATAATCTGTATCCTGATAGAACGGACCGCTGTAACGATACTGGCTGCCTGTGGTTCCGCTTTCAGGCTGCGCTGCCGTACTGTCTTTTCCTTCCGCTCCGGCGTTCTCTGTATCTCTTACATCTGCTCCTGTTTCATTTTCCATATCCGGATTTTCAGACAGGTTTTTATTTTCCTCATCGTACATAAAGATGCACTCCTTCCTCCACTCACTTGTATCATTATCCTGTAGTGTAACAGGCAATTGTGTTCAAAGTGTGAGCAAAGGATTAAAAAAAGTTTATAAATGCCCGCGCCCGTATAATTCAAAAAAATCGTGCAGTTTCTGCAAAACTGCACGATTCCAGGCTGCGGATAACAGGACTTGAACCTGCACGGGGTTACCACCAGAACCTAAATCTGGCGCGTCTGCCAATTCCGCCATATCCGCGTATTGCTGTCCGCTTTCGTGGACTTGTTTAAACAAAAAGACCGAAAACCCTGTATTCACAAAATCTTCGATCTTCTCATGAAGCATCCGGGATTCGAACCCGGGACAACTTGATTAAAAGTCAAGTGCTCTACCGACTGAGCTAATGCTCCTTATTCATAATAACTGCGGAAGGTTTTCATCCGCCCAACTGGGCTAACTGGATTCGAACCAGCGAATGCAGGAGTCAAAGTCCTGTGCCTTACCGCTTGGCGATAGCCCAAAATTTTGCTCTCGCAAAGGGTGGATAAAGGGATTCGAACCCTTGGCCTCCAGAGCCACAATCTGGCGCGCTAACCAGCTGCGCTATACCCACCATATCTTGCCAAGTAACGGCATATGCAAATCTTACAATCTGCAAATGTGCTCGAAGGGATTCGAACCCCCGACCCACGGCTTAGAAGGCCGTTGCTCTATCCAACTGAGCTACGAACACAAACCCTTCGATAGAAGTGTTATCTGTGAGTCAAGTACTCACAGTACACACTGATCACTAAGCTCATTTGCTCGCTGCGCTCCCAATTCGCTAAGTGTTCAGGTGGACGTTCGTACTAGGTTCGAAAATACCTCACCAAGTACTCACAGTCAGCGGGTGATGGGAATCGAACCCACGTATCCAGCTTGGAAGGCTGGTGTTCTACCATTGAACTACACCCGCAGAGTATCATCGGGGTGACAGGATTCGAACCTGCGACCTCCTGGTCCCAAACCAGGCGCTCTAGCCAAGCTGAGCCACACCCCGAAGCTGTTCACCGCCGCGTCACTCGTGACGCAAAATATATTCTACTGGATAAAAGTAAAATTGTCAACAACTTTTTTTAATTTTTTTCAACTTCTTCAAAAATCTTTTTTAAATGTATTTGATAGTGTAAGCGGCATCCCCATTTCCATCAATTTCCATTACCATATAGCTGGGCTTCCTGCCCTCCTGGCGGGGATAGGACATACTGCCCGGATTCAGCACCGTTACATCCCGCTCCTGCTCCAGATAAGGCCGGTGGGTATGGCCGAACATGGCGATATCGAAATTCCGCGCCCGGGCTTCCTCCTTCAGCATCTCGGTTCCCATGGAGATATAGTAATAATGGCCGTGGGTCAGAAGCACCCGGTATTTTCCTATCTCAAATTCATCTTCCCGGGGCAGATCACAGAAAAAATCATTATTTCCCGCCACCATGTGGACCGGACAGCCTGCCATTTCCCGGATCTTTTCCTCACTGCCCTCCACATCGCCGCAGTGAACCAGCATATCAAAGGGCTTTTCCCGTTCCATAGCTTCTTTCAGGTTGCCTTCTTTTCCATGTGTATCGCTGACAATCAGTACCTTCATGCATTTACCTCTTTTAAAACTTCTTTCATAGCCCTTAAAGCCTTTCCTCTGTGGCTGATTTTATTTTTCTGTTCCATGGTAAGCTCTGCGGTGGAACAGCCAAATTCCGGCACAAAGAAAATCGGGTCGTAACCAAAACCGCCTTCGCCTCTGGATTCGTAGCCGATGATACCCTCGATGGTCCCCTTTGTGGTAAATTCCCGTCCATCCGGAAGCACTGCCGCAATGACGCACACAAAGCGCGCGGTCCGCTTTTTCTCAGGCACGCCTGCCAGCAGATCGAGGAGCTTCTGATTTTTAATCTCATAGGAAGTGTCCTCCCCCATATAACGCGCGGAATAGACGCCCGGCTCACCGTTCAGGTAATCAATTTCCAGGCCGGAATCGTCCGCCAGCACCAGGGCATCCGTCTGGGCCGCCACCGCCCGGGCCTTAATCAGGGCGTTAGCCTCAAACGTGGTTCCGTTCTCCTCGGCGTCGCTTACGATGCCAGCCTCCTTCTGAGACAGAATCGTGAGACCGGGCCGTCCCAGAATCTCACGGATTTCTTTCATTTTTCCTGCATTTCCGGTAGCAAATATCAGTTTATCCATTTTCTTCTCCTCTGTTTCCTAGTTCCGGTCCGAAGCATATACCTTCAGACACAGATTGCTCTGCTGCTCCGTCTCCACACCTTCCCAGTAGAGATAGCCGTCGGCACTGATATACCCCTCGCCATCGCTTAAATCTACTGCGTCCTGAAGCTCGTCAGACGCGTATTCCACAGCAATCGGATACTGGCTGCCCGGCGTGGTTATCTGCACAATCACGGCAAACCGGTCACCCGCACACACGGATACCGCTTCCGTCAGATCTACGGTATAATAGCCCGCGTACTGCAAATATCCCGACTGCAGAATCTGCGCCTCCCCAAGAGACGTTGCGTCGGTAAATTCCGGTTGGATGCTGATGCGATATTCCGTATCCGGTCCGGTAGCATAAAAGCCTACGGCTTTCAGCTCCTGATTTCCGACCGCCTCGTATACATTGGCAAAGCTGGCCTTTTCTGTATTGTAGCCAATCTGTCCGCACCAGCCGCACAGATCAGACTGATAAAGCGTATCATAATTGTCCGGGGCGTCGATACGGGTATACGCCACATTATCGCTTCCAATATTCGTGTCATAATAGGAGACATAAAATACACCGTCTTCCCCGAACTCATTTCCCCAGCTGTTCTGACAGATAAAAGCGCCGTCTCCCTGCATAGTCCGATTGAAATTATCTGCCGGATACCCATCGTCCCAGCCGATGATCACCACGTCGTGATTGGACGCTTCCTGCCCGGTATAGCCATAACTTTTATGCTCCTCGCTATAGTAGTCGGATTGCCCAGTATATTCGGTAAAATCCATATAAAGGGAGCTTTCCACGCCGCCGTAGAGATACACGGTCTGTTTGATGGCCTCGTAGTCTTTCGCCGCGGGCATCCGCACCTCCTGCACATGACAAACTGCCTGCAGATCGTCGGGGGACTGCCCGTCGCCGTACGGATCGTCCTGCTCCAGCACCGGTCCGGCCCAGGACGTCAGATAAGCCATCGACATGATATAGGAACCGCCTTCTTCTGTTCCCATTTTAAAATGATTGTGATAGTTCAGGTGATCCGGAGAAAAATCATATTGCTTTTCCGGCATCAGTGCCGTCTCCAACGCGGTCAGGCCCGCAAAGGCCCAGCAGGTACCGTGCTGTCCTTGATCCCGGGCCGGAACACTCCTGCCTTCCTCCCGGTAATCATACCGTTCCGGAAGTTCGATTTCTTCCTTTGTCCGGTCAATAGCCAGACTCTCCGCGGTTTTGCCGGCCTTTTCCTCCAGCATGGATTCCACCAGGGCCGCGCCGCTCACCGGCGCCTCCGTCGGCTGAATATCCATATCTCGTATCACAAGAAAACAGCAGACCAGAAATGCCAGCACTGTCAGGGTTCGAAGTTTTTTTCTCATATATCCTGCCGCGGTCTCCGGGGCGGCTTGGGTCCCGGAAACTGATAGAAATAGGTTTTCAACATGCCATTATAGATTTTACGGTTCTTCGCCGCCTTGCGGCCCAGATACCGCTCCGCGTCCTCGTAGCCGGTGATCAGGTACATGGACCAGTCATCCAGGCGATCATAGGCCTCGCCAATCTCCCGGTACAGGGTCGGCAGGGCTTCTTTTTCCTCCAGGCGCTCGCCATAGGGCGGATTTGTGATGACAAAGCCGTATTTTTTCGGATGGCGGAGCTCAGAGATCGGCCGCGCCTGAAAATGGATCAGGTGGTCGACGCCTGCTTCCTTTGCATTTTCCCGGGCCGCCTTTACCATGTCCGGGTCGATGTCGTAGCCCTGGATGTCAGTTTCGATGTCGTCTTTGATGAGGTCGTTCGCCTCTTCCACCGCGTTGTACCAGAGTTTTCTCGGGATCATGTTTTTCCAGTCCTCGGCCACGAATTCCCGGTTCATGCCCGGGGCGATGTTGGCCGCCATCATGGCCGCCTCGATGGGAAATGTGCCACAGCCGCAGAACGGATCTACCAGGATGCGGTCGCCTTTCCAGGGTGTCAGCATAATCAGGGCTGCCGCCAGAGTCTCGGTGATGGGCGCTTTGCTGGTTAGTCTTCTATAACCGCGCTTATGCAAGGAGACGCCGGAGGTGTCCAGACCTACCACTGCCTCATCCTTTAAAAATGTGATACGGATAGGGTAGGAGGCTCCGTCCTCGCTGAACCATTCCATCTTATATCTGGTCTTCAGTCGCTCTACCATGGCTTTTTTGACGATGGACTGGATGTCTGACGGGCTGAACAGCTTGCTTTTTACGGACGTAGCTTTTGTGACCCAGAATTTTCCGTCTGCCGGGATGTAGTTTTCCCATGGGATGGCTTTGATGCCCTCGAAGAGCTCGTCGAAGGTCTCTGCCTTGAAGCGGCCCACCTGAAGCATGACGCGCTCCGCGGTCCGAAGGAAGATGTTGGCGCGACACAGGGCGTCCATGTCGCCGATGAAGGTGACGCGGCCGTCCTCGACCAGGCTTACGTCGTATCCCAGGTCCTGTATTTCCCGTTTCAATACCGCCTCCAGGCCGAAGTGGCAGGGGGCGAGGAATTCGTATGTTTCCATTTATCTCTCCGTCTTCTGTAACGGTTCCGCCTGAACTGTTACCATTTTCTTACTTTTTTGTATTCAGTTTGACGGCAGACGCTTCTGATTGTTTGCTCCTGCGCCTGCCGTCATCCACTTATAGTTTATCTTAATATGCCCTTTCCCCGCTGTCAATGATTTTTCTGCGCCATGCCGGGGCTGAATCTCTAATACTGTTCCAGATTCCGCCCTTTGTAGGACTGGATACCGCCCACTAAGGTCAAGACCCGGTAGCCTGCTTCGGCCAGCTCCCGGGCGGCTTTCATGCTGGTGCTACCGCGCTCGCAGTAGAGGATCAGGGTTTTGCGGCGGAGCAGGTACACGCGGTCCTGCAGGTTCTCGTAAGGGATGCAGACGGCGCCTTTGATGTGCCGGCGGCGGAAGTCCCGGGGAGAGCGGATGTCAATGAGGATGTAGTCGGGTTTAAAGAGATAGCTGTCTATTTCCCTGGGGGAGATGGTGCCAAAGTTCATGGGATCACCTTTTGGATAGAAGGGTATACTTTATAGATATGCGGGAGGCGAAGGGAATGTGAAGAACGGATGCGTGAAAATCGCCCGGCTCTGCAAAGCAGAGCGGGCGATTCAGATGACACGTTAATTTGTGGACAGATAGGTCAGGCAGGCAGCTACGTCTGCAAATGTGCGGGATACCGGGATTTCCTGGCGGATAGCCGGGTTGGCAGCCTGCAGAGTGCAGCCCTGATAGCGACGGAGCATTCCCAGATCGTTATGGGCGTCGCCAATGGCGGCGATCTGACCCCGGAAGCTGATGGCTTTGGTCAGGATAGCGATGCCCTCGGCTTTGCCCAGGCCCCGGCTTACGATGTCGGCGTTGTTTTCGTTGACAAAAGCCTCTGCGCCTGGATAGCGGGCGTTGATGGCCTCGGCTGCTTTGCAGGTTTCCTCGTTATTAGAAAAACGCACATGGACTTGCAGGACTTCCCGACAGGCTTTCTGGAAGTCTTCCTGTGTGATGGTCTCGCGGATGCCGTTGTACATGATGGGATCCTTCTCCGGGTCGGTTCCTGTGATGACCTGTTTCCGGAAGCTTTTGCAGGTGACGTCTACCGGCATTCCATATTGTTCCAGCAGATAATCGGTTATCTGCAGTACCTCGACCGTATCCATTATTTTCTCATACAGGACTCTACCGTCCCAGCTTACGATACGCGCGCCATTATTACAGATCAGATAGTCAGCCTCGGCTTCCCATTCTTCCAGTTTTTCCCTGAGAATGCTTTCTTCCCGTCCTGTAGCTATGACGAACAGGTTGCCCTGCTGCCGCCAGTTTTCCACTGCACGGATGTTGGCCTCTGTGATTTCGCAGTTTACATAGAAGGTCCGATCGAAGTCGGACGCCAGCATTTTACCTGATTTTGACAATGCCGTTTTCTCCATTCTGAACTGCGCCTGTTTTCTGCAGCTCTACTTTTTCTCCGCTTGTGAAGATGACCGGAGAGACTACGGATTTTCCCTGCGCTTTCAAATACTCTACGTCTACTTTTACCAGCAGGTCACCCTGTTTTACGGTATCTCCCTGCTTTACTTTTACGTCAAAGCCCTGTCCGTTCAGCGCTACGGTGTCCATGCCGATGTGTATCAGGATTTCTTTTCCGTCATCGGTGTTGATGCCATATGCATGTCCGGTAGGAAATGCGGTGGCAATGGTTCCGCTCACAGGCGCGGTTACCTCGGCTCCGGTCAGTTCGATCGCAAAGCCGTCTCCCATGATTTTTCCGGCGAATACCGGATCCGGACACTGCTCGATGGGGAGCAGGATTCCGGTCATCGGTGATACGAATTCTTCTTTTTTCTTACGACTGAATAATCCCATTTTTCTGGTTCTCCTTTACCCTTTTGGCGCATTCTTTTGCTTCTTTTGCCATGCGGCGGGCCAGAAAGGCGGACAGTCCCGTGTAGTTCTCGGGTTTTATCATTTCTTCCAGTTCCTGATCGGTGAAGTTGTCGGACAATACCGGATCTTCTTTCAGTACGGTCAGGTAATCTTTGCCGTCCAGCTCTGCCAGCATCGCTTTATCATATAATAACTCATGGGAGCGATCCTTGCCAAGCTTTTCCGCTATTTTCATCATGACGCATTCACTGTTATCGAGACCCTTATTTAAAAGAGCATTCTGATACATGCGCTCTTTCTTCACATGCAGGGTGGCAGTCAGCTCCTCCGCGCGCATCAGGACTTCTGTCGTCAGTTCCAATGCTTCCTCCAGCATACCGTCGTACAGCATGTAAGCGCTGGAATCTCCCTCAAACATCCGGACGCCGGTAAAAAGTCCGGTAGATACCAGGGAATAGAGCTTCTGGGAGTTGGCTATGATGCCCTTCGCCAGCTTCGGATTGATTTTCTGGGGCATGGTGGAGCTTCCCACTGTACCCTTCTGAAAAGCCTCGCTGACCTCCCCGAATTCTTCCAGTCCCGTGTAGTAAACTTCCTCCGCTATTTTGTGAAGGGCGTTACATAAAAGCGCCAGGTTCATGATGTATTCTTCTTTGTGACTGAAGATATTGCGGGAGGGAACCGGCATGCTGTACATACCCAGCTTCTTGGCAAAGCGCTGCTGCACCCGCCAGCCGATCTCGCCGGTGGCGTTGAAGGCGCCTACCGCGCCTCCTGCCATGGCCTGGAATACCCGTTTTTCACATTCCTGCAGGCGCTCCTGCGCGTTCAGGAGCTCGCTGATCCAGACAGATACTTTATAACCGTAGGTAATTGGAATGGCGTGACGGCCATGGGTACGCCCCGGCATCACCGTCTCCGCATGAGCCTCAGCCAGATCGCCCAGGTGATCCAGGATATCCGCCACATAGGACTGGAATATCCGATGGATTTTATAGGTGACATAGAGCTGGCCGGTCTGCTGGATATTCTGGGTGGTCACGCCGTAATGGACGTATTTTCCACCCTCCTCGCTGCAGGCCTTTACCAGCACCTTTACAAATGGCACAAAGCCATGGCCTACCTTTGCCTGAATGCGATCCATTTCTTCCAGATCGATTCGCTCCAGTTTCGCATTTTCTATGATATTGTCTGCTGCGCTGCGGGGAATAAAGCCTTCCTTTGCCTGCGCGTCAGCCAGCGCAGCCTCCGCAAGGAGCCAGGATTCTATCTTTGCTTCCTTTGTAAGTAGCTTCTTGATTCCTCTGTCATTTCCTTTGCTCTTTGAATCATATAATGCTCTCATTTTTTTTATCCCTTCAGCAATTTATCAACGGCATTTCTTACAAATTCCACGTGCGGTCCGAATACCACGTGAATATGATTCTTGGACGGGAAAAAGATACCTGCGCAACCAGAATCACGAAGACCTGTCTGATTGACCTGCTCCGGATCCTGCAAATCAATACGAAGTCGGGATACACAATTCTCCACATGTACGATATTCTCCGGGCCGCCCAGATTCTCCACAACAATGCGGGCGATTTCCGGCCAGTTTTTCTCCTTCAGTAAGGTGCTTGCGGACTCCTCAATTTCGAAGGACTCCCGTCCCGGCGTCTCCAGGTTCCATTTCTTAATGAAGAATTTAAATACAAAATAGAATATTACAAAGTTTACGATACCCAGCAGAATCAGGTTCACCCAATGGGTGTTCTCATACATCAGACCGAAGATTCCAAAGTCGAAGATCGTTCCGCGGATGTATCCGATGCTGATGTGCAGGAACTGATAAGGAATGGTCATCAGGCCGCACAGTACGCAATATACCGCAAAAAGCTGCGGAGAAATGAACAGGAATGAGAACTCCAGCGGCTCGGTGATATTTCCAAGGAAAGCAGTCAGTACACAGGTCATGATGACACCCTTGCACATCTTGCGGTTCTTCAGATATGAAGTATGGTACATCGCCAGACCAATGGCCGGGATACGGAACAGTGTGGTCAGCATCTGAGAACCTCCCAGGTAGCTGGTCAGCTTCGGCATCAGTTCTGCCCAGTAGGGACTGTCCGGACCCAGGTTAAATAAAATCTCATTGACTGCCGGAAGGATACCTACATACTCTGTACCATTGATAAGATAAGTTCCGCCTGCCTCTGTAAAGCGGACAACCGCTGCCAGTACGTGGTGCAGTCCGAAGGGAATCAGCACCCTGTGCAGCATATAGTAAATACCGCTTCCGATGTAGTTGGTGGTAAAGATAAAGGAAATGCTGATCAGGAAGCTGATTAACAGGTTCCATATAATCGGCAGCACCAGACCAATCGGGATCATACATACAAACGTAATAATCGGAATGGATTTCTTTCCTCCAAAGAATGCGAAGGCCAGTGGCAGCTCCAGATTGTAGAACTTATCTGCTACCTTGGCAGCCACCAGACCGGAAATCAATCCGCCCAGAGCCTCAGTCTTCAGTGTCTGTACGCCCAGCACCATACCCTGACCTACCTGCGCCATGGTGTCGGCGTCTGCCAGCGTACCCGTGTTTTTCAGGAATACATTCATGACCGTATTCAGCGTCAGATATCCGACGACAGATGCGAATACGGCGATTCCCTTTTCTTTCTTTGCCATTCCCTGCGCTACGCCCATGGCAAACAGAATCGGAATATTGTTGAAAATAATACTGGTAATATCCTTCGCTCCACTGATAATCAATTTCAATACGGCTGCGTCCAGAATCGGAAATTTTTCAATCATGTAGCTCTGCCCCAAAGCGCTGCAGATACCCATAACCATACCAATCGGTGCTAAAAGTGCAATCGGAAGCAGCAGTGAACGTCCAAAGGTCTGGATTCCGTCTTTAAAGCTTCCCGCTTTTTTCTTGCTCATCATAACCCTCCTGAATTCTTAACAATTACTCATCCTCTTATTTTTCTGCATCCTTTGGCCAAAGATTAATTATACTATAGCCCTTGTGCGTTTTCTCTTCAAGGTCACCTTTCGACCTGAAAAAATTACAAAATATGACCCTTAAGCCGAAAGATCTGCTATAATACGGCTATATGGGGGAAATGAACTATGAGTATTCATTCTTACGATTTACAGACCTGCGCTTTTATCCAGGAAAAGCAGACGCTGTCTCTGGAAAAATGCAGCCGGCTTTCAGGCAAAAGTATTGCGTCCGTGAAGCGGAGCATCGCCGCGGTCAATGAATATCTGGCGCCTGCACAACAGATTCTCATCAGCAACAACCAGGCTGTTTTTCAGATGACCTATCCGGAATATCTGACATTTATTCAATCTCTGACCCTGGAGGATTATGTACCCTCCCAGAATGAGCGTCTGGATATTATGGTTATCTATGCCTTTTTTAATCCAGCCTTAAATATGTCCCATTTATATGAGACGCTTCATTTCAGCCCTTCGACTAAGAAAAAAGATAGCCGCGCCCTGTCGGAATGGTTGAAAACGCAGAATCTCGGCACGGAAGTGGTTCCGAAAACCGGTGTTCGGATTGTGGGAGATGAACTGACCTTTCGTATCTGCGTCACCAGTATTCTGTCCCGCTATCTGGAGGTTGGTCAGGATTTTCATCTCACCCGGCGTCTGGCCAATCATCCGCTGCAGACCATGATTGCCGAGTATTTTCTGATTCGATCTGACGCAGAGATCCAGACGGTACGAACTCAGTTAATGCAGCTTATCGAGACCTGCCATTTTCGGATTTCCTATGCGTCTGTAAAGTTTCTGTATATTTATCTGTCCTGCGCGTATTTCCGTCAGCATTCCGGGCATCCGCTGGAGACTTCCCGGGATCTGCCCGTTCCGGTACAGGATTATCATCTGATGAAGCGCACTGCGGAAAATACCTTTGTCAATCATCTGATTTCCTCCCTGGATTTCAGCACACGGGTCATGCCTCCGGTAAATGAGCACCTTTTTGCCATCACCAGGGAACTGGTACGGAAAGTCCAGAATAATATCATTACCCGGATTTGTGACGACCGTTTTATTTATGAAGAGGTATATGCGTATCTCCATAAATCGCTGATACGAAATACCTATCATTTTTCTTTTTATGATAATAAGCTGGAGGAAACAAAAGAGCAGTATCACCGGCTCTATGATATTCTAAGCAGCGCTATCTCTGACTATGAGGAAACTTATCAGACCCGGCTGAATCATTTTCAGATTGCTTCTCTGACCCTGATTTTCCGAAAGTTTACCAATCGCAACAAGCTGGCCGGACGCAATCGGAAGAAGCTGGTGATCGTGACCAATTCTTCGATTGAGAAGATTGATTTTTTCATGGAACGCATGAAGTTCCGGGTGGATGTGGAGCTTCTGGATGTGATCAATATCAATGAGTTGTATCTGCTGGAAAAGCTGGATTACGATTTTTTGATTGTGTTTTCGAACCGTATCTCCACAATGCTGGATTCGCTGGGATACTCCTGTGTAAAGCTGCATTTTTATCTGACGGAGCAGGATTTTGAATTGCTGAATCATATGGGGTTTTCTACCTCCAGACGGAAGCTGAAGATCGGGGCTTTTCTTGCGGAAATTCGGGGAATGGAGGAGAGGGAGACTACAGATTATCTGTTGGAGAGGTATTCGGATTTCTTTTTGGAGTAGGGATAAGACGGACGAAACTCCCGGGGGAAAATTTTCTTCCCCGGGAGTTTCTGACTTTGGCTCCGCATAAAATCGCCCGGATCTACGGAGCAGAGCCGGGCGATCCGATTGTTTCGTAGTCGGACTTAGTAGTTGCAGTCCTCGGACCCGCTCTTTGCGTTCTTGCTGCTCTTGGCGGAGCTTTTGGACTTTGCGCTGTTTTTGCCGGTGGTGTTTTTTGCGGAGCTCTTGGCGTTGTTCATGTCGGTATAGCTTTTGCTCTCGCTGTTGTTCATATTGTCGGTGTAGTTTGCCATGGTTTCTGCCTCCTTGTGAAATGTGTTTCGTTTACACTTCTAGTATGGCAGGTATGGCACAAATTATTTTTCCAGATTCTGGATTTTTACAATTTCTGCATCGCCGTTTTTTACAGCGCCTTCTTTTAAAATCTCTATCTGTTCTCCGCTGGTGAATATAACAGGAGATATGACAGATTTTCCTGCGCTTTTTATATAATTCAAATCGACTTTCGCCAGGAGTGCTCCCTGGGTTATTTTCTCCCCCTGGCGTACCTGCACTTCAAAGCCCTTTCCCTTAAGCTGCACGGTATCCAGACCGATATGCAGCAGAACCTCCATTCCCTCCCGGGTCCGGATGCCAAAAGCATGCCCCGTCGGGAACGCGCTTTCCAGCACGCCGCTGACTGGAGCCGTAATACAGCCCCCTGTCAGTTCCACCGCAAAACCGTCTCCCATCATTTTTTCTGAAAATACTGCATCTGGTACGTCTTCCAGCCTTATCAGTGTTCCTTCCATCGGCGATACAAACTTTTCTTCTTTACGTCTGAAAAACATCATTCTGCATATCTCCTTGATCTGTTATATAAATAGAGCAATAATAAAATACCCACTGCATGAAATACGAACAATAGTAAAAATACGGCGTTATAGGAACCGCTCAAATCATACACATAGCCCAGTAATGATACTGCCACCGGATTGGCGATTCCACCAACCATCGATATTTTCGGAAATACTCTGCTGTATTCTGTCCCCCCACAACATTCCAGTGTTGTCAGGGACAGGCAGACTGTTATGACGGAATACATGACT
Organism: Laedolimicola intestinihominis; assembly: GCF_040096155.1. NCBI lineage: Bacteria > Bacillati > Bacillota > Clostridia > Lachnospirales > Lachnospiraceae > Laedolimicola > Laedolimicola intestinihominis. Next base: position 153,159 of record NZ_JBBMFE010000002.1, read on the forward strand.
CCGAACAGGAACGCACAAGTCTCCTGCAACCATAGCACCCGCAATGCAAAAAGCAGTATCACCGAAACCAGATTGATTCCGACCATTAAGTTTGTCGTTTTCACTGCGCCGCACCGGTCTGATATGATTCCGGAAAACAGTTTAAATACCACATTTCCAAACATGCACAGGGATAACAGAAACGCGCCCTGCGTTGCACTCATTCCAATGCTTTCTCCATAACCAGGAAGATGCTGGGAAAAACCAAGGATCAGGTTGTACAGGACTGCTATTCCGGCAAGCGCGCCAAATACGCCCCATGCACTTTTTTCTACACTCGCTCCTGCCTGCTCTCGCTTTTCTGCTTGTTCTTTCCCGTAGGGCTGCATCCCCTTTTGCTGCGGTTTCAAGGTAAACCCACTGCATATGGCCGGAAGAATCAACAGAAATGAGATGCTTCCCATGATGACGTACGCCACCCGCCAAGAGAAATGTTCCATAATCCAGGCAAATAGCGGTGACAGAACCATGCCGGTAATTCCCGAGGTGCAGAATACCAGACTTGTCACGAATCCGGTTTTTTCTTTAAACCAGTTCTGAATTCCAATTGTCACAATCGCTACTGCAAATACACTGGCTCCGATCCCCCGAACAATTCCCAGAATATAAAACACTATCAGATTACGGATTGCTCCCATGGCCACAAAGGATATTCCTGTCATCACGGCTCCTGTCAGCAGCATTTTCTGATAATTCACCTTTTCCGCAATTTCCGCAAAATAGATAGCCAGGATATACGTAATGATGCATGCTACTGTATTTTGCATGGAAAATGTGCCAACCATCACATGCAAATCTTTGGCCGCTTCTGTAAAGAACACGCCCTGAACGTTTGAGCAGATACCCAATGAGCAGGAGATCAGTCCGCACATGGACACAATCTGCATGGTGTAATCTTTTAATGTTCCTGTTTTCATTCCAATTTTTCCCCATTTGTTCGAATCACATTCTGATACCAATAGAAGGAATCCTTACGAATTCGTTTTTTGCTTCCTCCGCCCAGATCATCCTGATCCACATAAATGTATCCATACCGCTTGGACATCTCATTACTGGAGCTGGAAACCATATCTATGGGGGCCCAGCTCAGATAAGCCAGAATATCTACGCCATCCTTTACCGCTTCCTTCATCTGCTCAATATGCTTTCTCAGAAAGGCGATTCGATAATCATCATGGACTTTTCCATATTCTTCCAGTTTATCAAAGGCTCCGAAGCCATTTTCCGCCACCATAATCGGTTTCTGATATCTGTCCCAATATTCCGACAGGCAATAATAGAAGCCCAGCGGATCCGCCCGCCAATCCCAGGGGGTTGGCTCCAGATACGGATTCTGCAGACCGTCAAAGGGAACCATACTGTTCTTTTCCGCATCCAGGATCTTGGTATAGTAATAGGAAATCGCCAGATAATCCATGGTGTTATTTTTCAGGATTTCAGCATCCCCTTCCTGCATCTTTAGATCAATTCCATTTTCTTTAAAATACCGTAGTGCATAACCCGGATAAGCTCCCCGGAACTGTACATCTGTAAAATAATACTGCATCCGGTTTTTCTTTAAGGTAAACACAATATCCTGCGGTTTGCAGCTGGCTGGATAATAAATCTCATCTGAAATCATCGTGCCAATCTGTGCCTGCGGATCGATTTGGGATGCCATCTGTTTTACCAGCGCACAGGCCACAAACTGATTGTGAACCGCCTGATATACCAGTTCTTCCATTTTATCCGGCGTAGTCTGATCGTCGTAGATTCCCAGAGATCCGAATTTCACAACCGGAACATAATTAATCTGGTTACAAACGATCCAGTATTTCACTTTTCCTTTATATCGCTCCAACAGCACTTTTGCATAGTTGCAATAGAAATCCACGACCTCGCGATTGGCAAAGCCTCCATATTCCGTCACCAGATACAGCGGAACATCGTAATGGTACATGGTAATGACCGGCTCCATACCATTTGCAATGATCTCATCTATCAGGCTATCGTAGAATTCCAGTCCTTTCTCATTGGGTTGTTCTTCGTCGCCCTTCGGAAAAATTCTGGACCAGGAAATACTGGTACGAAACGCACGAAATCCCATTTCCTTCAAAAGCTTCAAATCATCTTTATAGGTATGATAAAAATCAATACCGTAGCGTTTCGGATAATATCCTTCTGTATCATGAATCGCTTTCTCAATCTGTGCCCGGGTACCGCCCCGCTCTTTTACTTTTTTCCGGTTCAGCGCCCTGTCGTAGGCATGAATATCCGAAGTGGAAAGTCCGCGTCCATCTGCATTGTAAGCGCCTTCTATCTGACAGGCTGCTACCGCGCCGCCCCACATGAAATTTTCCGGGAATACTGACATCTCTTTTTCCTTTCTTTTAAGTATGCAGGCATCTCTGCCTGCATACTTTTTTTCTCTTATACATGAGCCTCATTCTGGTCGAAACCAATAATGAAAGCTGCCACTGCTGCCACTACGATAGAAACCAAAATTCCTGCAATCATGGCCGGAATGGTCTCCATGAAAATCGGCAGTGCCCAGATATTGGACCAGCCCATTTGATATGCTGTCGCACCCAGAAGCGCCGCTACTACACCTCCTGCCGCGCCGCCAATCATAACTGCGTACATGGGACGCTTCAGCTTCAGGTTGACTCCGTAGATAGCCGGTTCGGATATGCCTGCCACGATGCACTCAAACGCCACAGAAAATGCCAGTGCCTTGAATTCCGGATCCTTTGCACGAAACGCTACGCCAATGGCCGCTCCGGCCTCCGCCATATTGTGGCACATATAAGCCGGACGCAGAACTGCGTCAAAACCAAGTTCCGCAATGTTCAACGCCAGGAACGGAGAAATCGCCCAAACCATGCCGGTCAGTACCAGCCACGGCAGGAAGAAAGCCAGAACGCCTGTACCAAGCCAGGGAACGGTATTGCCAAGCCACAGGAACACATTTGCAATAATAGAACCTGCATAAGAACCAAGCGGTCCTAAAATGGTAAATGCAAGAATACCGGTAACGGTAATAGTAATCAGGCCAACCAGCAGATTCTTAAATACGCCGGGAATGACTTTGTTAGACCATTTTTCGATATAAGCCGCTACCCATGCAATCAACAGAGCCGGAAGCAGGGTACTGGAATAAGTCAGCAGTCTCACCGGAATTCCAATCAGATGCACGGCCTGTCCTGCAGAAACCATCTCAATCCAGCCCGGAGTCAGCAGAGAAGCCGCCACAACCATAGCGTAAGCCGGTGTCGCTTTCAGCTTTTTCGCTCCACCATAAGCCACGATGACCGGCATGAAGTAGAACGGTGCGTCCGCAATCCAACTCAAAATTATGTTGGTCTCCGATGCGGAGAAGGTCGGAACTACTTTTCCAATCAGAAGCAGAACCACCTTCAGCATACCTGCTGCAATCATAGCCGGAATCAGCGGTGTTACACAGGCCACTACATAGCCCAGGATATTATTGGCTATTCCTTTGATTCCACCCTGCTTCTGAGGCTCTGTATCCAGATTTTCCTCTACTACTGCTTCTTCTTTAAAATTATTTTGTTTTACCACCTGCTCATAGGTGTCCAACAGGTGCTTTCCCATGATAACCTGTACCTGTTCGCCTGCGTATACTGCGCCGATGACGCCGGAGATATTTTTGATTCCATCCAAATCCACCGTCGTATGATCTTTCACCGCAAAACGAAGCCGTGTCATACAATGCGTTACCGATATTACGTTATCTTTTCCTATTTTTTCGACAATTTTTAGTGCCAAATCAGCATAATTCACTTTTGCCATAGTACTTTCCCCCTGATTTATTCAGTCTGCATAATGCGCATGATATGTATCAGCATGTAAAACCTTTCATCCTCGGAAATATCATAATCAAAGGTTTCCTTCAGATATGCTCCGATTTTGTCCAGACAGCCTGAAATCTGTATATACTGCCCGTCCTCCTCGTCAATCCGAATCACTCCCATGATATCTGATTCTGTGTTATCCGGTTTTGCCAATACGCGTTTTACAAAATACTTCGTGTGAGTTACAAGCCGTGAATAACTCAAAGTGTCTTCACGCATCTTCAGATTCAAAGTGGTCTGGATAATCTGCAGTATTTTCTCAGTTCCTTTGATAACGGAAGTTGTTTCGCCTGCATCTCCTCCTGATTCCGCGTTTATCAGGTGAAATGCGATAGAAGCTGCCTCACCGCGAGGTAATGTGATATTATAGTGCCGGTTGATCATTTCTACCGCTTCCAGGCCTACCTGAAATTCCTCCCGGTAGAAACGCTGAATTTCGTCCAGCATCAGATTGGGGTTTCTGTTTCCCGCCTTCAGCTGACTCACTGCGAAATTGATATGATCCGCCAGCGCAATAATCAAATTGGAATTCAGATCCCGCTTCAGTTCCTGCTTCGCTTTCTCAATAATCTTTTCTGAAATCTCAATGCAGTCAAACGGAATCTCTTTCAGCAGCGCCTCAAATCTTCTGTAATTCTCACGCCCCTGAAGAATGTACTGTTTCGAAACCTTCTCCGGACTGATTTCATTGCCGATACGGGTATGAAAGCCAATCCCGGTTCCGACGATAATTACCTCCTGTCCATCTGCGTCTCTGGATACAATCGCGTTGTTATTCAATATCTTTAAAATTCTGTAATTCCCCTCCATCGAAATTCTCCCTCCTGTTTTTAGACGCAAAAAAAGACAGGCCCAAGAACATACACAAACTGTATCTTCACTGGTACTGCCCCTATCATTTCCTTAGGGTAACACGCCCGTCATTCAATACATTATATATAACACACTCTGATATCGGTGTCAACCTTCTTTTCAACATTTTTTCTATTTTTTACAAAAAGAATTCCTCTGTTTACGTCATTATCACTACGTAAACAGAGGAATTCTATCTTTTCTTACCAGCGATCGCCAAAAATTATCATAATCAGCCGCACCAGAAACAGCACAATCACCACCGGAATCAAAACCGGCAGCACCAGGGACAGGATGCCTCCCACAATGGCACCAATCAGAACGAGAATCAGAATGATAACCACCGCCACCAGCAGCTTGCCGTACCAGGTATTGAAATTAAACCGCTTATACTTGATGTCAATGCCGCCGTCATCGTTGAACTCTGCATGGAAGCCCTTCTTAGCTTCCGGCTCTTCCTCATAGTACGTATAGGTTGGGTCGCTTCCGTATCCGTCGTTTCCCTGGGTATCGATGATGGTTCTGGCGATCAGCCTCGGATCCCCAAGCTCCTCCAGAACCTCCTTTTCGCTCTTCCCTGAAGCGATCTCCTGGGATATATAGTTCTGATAATAACGCACATTATCCTCTACCACGGCCGGCGATACTTCGCCGGTCAGCACCGCGCGCAGTGTGCTCACAAATTCATTTCTGTCCATCTGTTACCTCTGCCCTTTCTCCGGTCTACGGTATCTGTTCAGTGCCCTTATCATATCCCATTCCTGTATTTTCTGTCAACTTATTCTTCAGATTCCTCTGCTTCCTGCTGCTTCGCTTCCTTTTTCGCGTTTCTCTTTTTCCGCAGCCGCTTCACCACGAGCAGGACAATCAGCAGAAGGACTGCCAGACCGCCCAGCAGGATGTACAGCAGCACACCGCCCGGCTCCTCGGTCACGCAGAAGGTGTTCTCGGTGCTGTCCGCATCAAATACCAGATAGCTGCCGTCCTTCTGATAGGAAATCTTCTTCCAGCTGCCATCTGCATTCAGTCTGTACAATCCCGGTTTGCCTTTCATCTCAGGCGCAATGAAACGAAGCTTGTAGGAGGTGCCGTCAGTCAGAACCGGATCCCGCAGGGTGGAAGTCCACTGCTCCAGTACGCGACCTCTGGTCGGCACCCTGGAAATATCTTCATCTGCCTCTACCAGCACCAGCTTGGCATCCAGACTGAAGGTTCCCTCTGCCAGTAAGGTGGAGTGTGCCAGATCACGCATCTGATCGCTGGCTACCGCTGTGGATTCGGTGGTGTACAGGACGTTCAGGTCTTTGGAGAAGGTCATATCGGACAGATCGGCCTCTTCCCATTTTCCATTGTAGCCGTCCTTTTTCGGGATCTCCGGGTACTCCACGTCGGACAGATCCGCGCCGTACTCGAAAGGTACCGTTTTCAGGACTTCGTCGTCCGCCACGAACCGCAGCTCGAAATTCTTGAAATCGGTGGGAATCTCCGCCTTCGCCGCCAGCTCCGCGAATTCCATGGGCTCCGCTTTGCCGCCGTAGCTGATGTCGTCTACAGCCCCGTAGGCGTCGCCTACGAAGTAGTTGCCGGACAGCTCGCCGTCCTCATCCACATCGCCCGCGATGGTTCCGATGTACTCATCTGCCTTTGTTACCTCGATGAGACTGTAGCAGTCCCGGATATCGTTACCCCAGCCTGCGATACCGCCCACATAGTCGCCGCCCTCCAGGGTGCATTTTGCATAAGAACGGCGGATGACGGAGTCGGAATAGCCCGCGATACCGCCCACATAGTTTCCGTTGGTACTTAAGATACTGCCGTATCCCTCGCTGTCTGTCACCAGACCCAGGGCCATGTTGCCGACGACGCCGCCCGCATTGTCCTTCTTGGACGTCACTTCACCATTATTGACGCAGCTCTGGATGATGGCTTTGGTCTCCAGCGTAAAGCTCAGGCTGTTATTGCCCAGCTTGGTAATATCGTCCTCCGGGTCTGTATCGTATTCGATGGCCATGGAACCGACGATGCCGCCCACGTTTACATCGCCCTCAATCTCACCAAAGTTCTGACAGCCGTAGGCTTTGCCCCGGGTGGTTTTCTCTATCTGTTCATCTGATACGTCTACAATTTTATCCTCGATGGAATCGCCGGTGTCTGTGACGTCTGTCACCAGATCCACCATGGTGTTCATCACCTTATTGAACTGGGCGTTAATGCCCTGGAAGTCGTCGATCATGTCTCCCGTCATATCGGAAATCTGATCACCCAGCTTTCCAAGCTGCTCGGAAATACCGCCTACCGCCGCGTAGAGACGATCGCCGTCCGCCCGGAAATCGTCGCCCAGCTGATTAAAGGACAGGTCCATACCTGACACATCCGCGCCCAGCTTATCCAGAGCCGCCTTCATGGCGTTCAGTGCTTCCTCAATTTCAGAGCTCATGGTTTTCAGACCGTCCAGCGCTTCCTGCGTCTTGTCCTGAATATCCGGATCCTGCAGCAGGTCATTCAGCTTATTCTGCGCGTCGTTCAGCGCATTCATGCCTTCTTTCAGGTCATTTGCCGCATCGGTCAGCCCGTTGATCAGATTGGACAGATTATGATCTGTCTGGTACTGGTTCAGGGCGTCGGAAGCTTTCTTTGAGGCGCTGGCCAGCTTATCGGAAGCCGTGCTCATGGACTCCTTGATGCTGTTTACCTCGTCCGCATGCTCCGGGCTGTTGAGGGCATCCAGAATCGCGTTGATTCTCTGAATCTCTTCATTGACACTTTCGGCCACATTGGAAAGCTGGGTCAGGGCCTCCTTTGCGTCCTGTACGCCGGCCTTAATGGCTGCCTCCGACTTATTGACCTTTTCTAGGTTGCTGTCGGCCCAGTCTGTAGTCTTATTGGTCAGAGATTTGGCGCTGCTCTTAGCGTCATCCGTATAATCAGAAATCTTATTCATCCGATCGGAAATACCAGACCGGGAATCATCCACATGATCAAGGGCCGCGTCCACCAGGTCTCCCAGCTTATTGATTTCTCCGCGCAATTCCTCAATCTTATCTGTGTCAAAGCGCAGGGTCAGGTCCGGCGCCATCTGTCCGGTGATGCCGCCCACGTCCTTACGGCCTTCTACGTAACCGTAGTTCCGGTTACCGCTTAAATATCCCGCGGAACGTCCAGCCACGCCGCCCACATTGTAACCGATATGGGGATAGCCGATGTGTCCTTCGTTGGTGCTGTTCTGCACCACACCGGAAGAGTAACCGCAGATACCGCCGGTATCCGTGGTGGTATTTACAATGTCGCTCTTTCCATCACTGTCGGAGAGCTGTTTCAGGTTCGTATCCAGGTTCAGATCCTCCAGCGTCGCGCCTTCCTCATGCTCGCCGGTATTGACGTCCGCCTCGTTGGAGCAGTTGATGATCTGCCCCAGGTTCCGGCCCACGACGCCACCGGTGCTGTGGGTTCCGGTGATGCTGCCGGAAGCAGAGGAGTTATAGATGGATCCGCTCTCCTCATTGATACCCGCGATACCGCCCACATTGGTCTGGGCGTCAATGGTTCCGTTGAAGGTACAGGACAGAATCTGTCCGCTGTTGCTGCCTGCCACGCCGCCGATATTTTTCTTGGTACCGGTGGGCGTCAGGGTTCCCTCTATATGTAAATTTTTTACTGTTGCACTTTCCTGCACATATCGGAAAAAGCCCTCGTTGGAACCGTCCCCGTCAAAGGTCAGGCCGGAAATGGTGTGTCCGCCGCCGTCGAAGGTTCCGCCAAAGGTGGGAATGGACTTAAAATCCGAATCCGCCAGATCCAGATCCCCGGCCAGCACCACTGTCTTTCCCTGGGACCAGGTATCCAATTTACAGTTTTTCGCAAGCCTCTCCAGATCCTCCACACCGGAAATCGTGATGGTATCCCCATCCGCATAAACGATACTTCCACCAGAAAAGGTAACTGACAGCGTCATGGCAACCGCCAGAAGAATGCCCCCCGCATGTCTCATTTTACCAGTCATCTTCTTCGTCCTCCTCTTGATCCAGCTTCTTTATCTGCTTCACATCCACCACTGCATTGATGTCTCCGTCTACCACGCCGTGAATCTCCGCGTCAACCTGTCCGGAGATATAACCGCGCACACGGCCGTCCACATGGACCTTGCCGCTGACACTGTGGGTCCGCTCCGGGTACTTGATATTGAAGCTGGTGCGCTCCAGAATCTTATCGCCCAGAATCAGGATGGCCGGCAGGATGGCCATAACGAGAATCATGGAAATGATAGTACCACGGCCCAGACACACACCGATGCCGTAGATGGCCGGATTCGTCGTAATCAGCGCAATCAACACGCCCGCGGTCGCCAGGATGGCTCCGGAGGTAATGATAGTCGGGAACGCCTGATTCAGAGTCGTGATAATGGCCTCTTTCACCGGCATTTCCTTCTTCAGCTCCGTATAACGGTTCGCGATAACAATCGCGTAGTCGATGTTCGCGCCCATCTGAATGGAGCTTACTACCAGGTATCCTAAGAAGAACAGCGGGGTACCGGTCAGATAAGGCACTGAGAAGTTGATCCAGATACTTCCCTGGATGACGATAATCAGCAGAATCGGCATACCCACTGACTTAAAAGTAAATAGCAGTACGATAATAACGAACAGTGCCGACAGGATACTGATCATCAGGTTATCCTGGCTGAAGCTGCTGGACAGGTCGTAGTCGCTGGTGGAGTTACCGACCAGATAGATCTCCGCGTCCTCGCCGTAATGCTTCTGCGCCACCTTTCGGATGGTGCTTAAGAACTCAAAGGTCTCATCATTTTCCTCCGGCAAGTTCAGGCTAATCAGCATTCTGGTATATTTATCGCTCTGGAGCTGATCCTGACCCTTAATCAGCTGATCATGAAGATCGTCCAGCTTATCCACCTGATCCTGATCCAGGTTTACATAATCCAGATGTTCGTAGGCAAACAGGAACATGTCGATCAGCGGCACACCGTAGCCGTCCAGATTGTTGATGATGTGGCCGTACTCCTCATTGTCCACCGCATAGGCCGAATAGATAATCCGCGCCTGTTCGATATCCATATCCGCCAGCTCGGCGAACTGCCGGGGCGTCAGGGAATCCGTCAGCATATAGGAATCTGATTTTTCAGAGCTGCTGTCGTCATCCATGGACACTTCGATATTGGACAGGCCTGTGGTGTAATCTACCTCGTCATATGTCTCCAATTCCTCCAGCACAACCTTTTCCTTATCATAATGTCCGGACGGAACAATCAGCGCCATGATATTCGTATCACCGAAGGTCGCTTTGATCTTCTTCTCCTCCAGCTGGGTCTCACTCTGATTCAGCGTATCGATGTTGTTCTGGCTGAATACATAAGGGCATTTATTGGAAAAATAGCAACCGAAAACGATGGCCACCACGAAAATCGGCATCAGCAGCGGATAGATTTTCGTAATAATCTTACCCCAGCCATAGATATCCGGGATAAACTTCCTGTGGTGGGTCCGGTCAATCCATTTGCTGAAAAGCATCAGAAGACCGGGCATCAGGGTAAATACCACGATCATACTGAAGATAACCGCCTTAATCAGCACGCGGCCCAGGTCGAAGCCGATCTGGAAATGCATAAACATCATGGCTAAAAGACCTGACATGGTGGTCAGGGAACTGGATGAAATCTCAATGATGGCCTTACTCAGAGCCGTAATACAGGCCTCTCTGGGTTCCAGGTTCTCCCGCTCCTCACTGAACCGATGGCACATGATAATCGCATAGTCAATAGACAAGCCTAACTGCAGGATCGAACAAACGGAATTACTGACGAAGGAAATCTCGCCAAACACGAAGTTCGTTCCCTGATTCAGCAGGATAGCCGCGCCGAAGGTCATAAGAAGCACCGGAATCTCCGCGTAGGTCTGTGATGTGATCAACAGTACGATAATAATGATCACGATAACGATGGCCATGATCACGTTAATCTCCTGGGCCAGGGTCACAGACATGTCATTACCCACCTCGCCGGCCACGGACACATCATAATCCGATAGCAGGGTCCTGATATCATTCAGAGCCTGCACACTCACATCACTCTCAGCCTCGTCCGTGTAGGTAATGGAATACAGGGCGCTGGTTCCCTTGAAATGATCCTCGGAATCATCAAATTCCACCTGATCTACGCCCTTGATGGCCTCAATCTGGTCCACCAGGGCCTCCGCCTGGGGATATGTAATATTGGAAATCATGATACGCGAGGTTCCATAGGTAATGAAATTCTTATCCATAATATCCAGGCCCTGCCGGGTTTCGGTGGTCTCCGGCAGATAATCGGTCAGCTCATTGTCGACCTTTACCCAGGATTTCGCAAAAATACTGAAGATAAGCGCCGCGATGTAAATCAGGAAAAACAGGTTGCGCTTATCCACAATAAAGGTCGCGATCTTCTCCATGGGATTTTTTTTCTGTTTCTTTTCTTCCATAATAGAATGCTCCTCTGTCTATAGCTCGTTAAACCGTTTTACGAGAACTTCTGTCATTTCTTCCGTGGACTGTCTGCTGCTGTCCAGATAGATATCGTAGCTCTCCGGAGCACTCCAGTCCTTTCCTGTATGGAATTCGTAATATTTTCTGCGATCCTTGTTGACCTTTTTAATCAGGGCTTCCGCCTCTTTTTCCGTGATATTCTTCTGCTCCATCTTCCGCCGGATACATTCCTCCATGGGCGCGGTCACAAAGACGCTTAAGACCCTGGCATCCGTCCGCTCTCTGAGGATATAATCCGCGCAGCGTCCGATGATCACTGCGTCAGTCTTTTTGGAAATATGGCGGATGACGTCGCCCTGAAGCTTAAACAGAGCTTCCTGCAGGGACGCTCCCTTGGGCACATGCTTATTGCCCCCGGTAACCATTTCGTACATCCAGGGATTGTGCTTTTTCTCATCAAACCGTGCCAGATAGGACTCCGCCAGATCGCCGCGCTCTGCAGCCATGGAAATCAGGTTCTGATCAAAAAACGGGATTCCCAGGCTTTCTGCCACACGTTCCCCCAGCTCGCGGCCACCGCTGCCCAGCTTTCTGCCGATTGTCAGTATCTTATGCGCCATAATGCCTTCCTCCCGATCGCAAAAATTCAGTATTTTATACCCTCATAACACTCTGCCTATATTATATAGCAAATTCCTGTGAAAATAGCAATACACACTTTCCGTTGTTTTGTTACCTTAATTCTGATTATAACTCCACAAAATGAAAAAAGGAACTCTGATTTCTCAGAATTCCCTTTTCTTCAGCGTGGGCGAGAGGATTCGAACCCCCGACCTTTTGGTCCGTAGCCAAACGCTCTATCCAGCTGAGCTACGCCCACATCTCAGTCATTTGCAAGTACTGTTTCCTGACTGCCTGATTATAATAGCACACATCACTGGGTAATGCAAGCGCTTTTTTAAATTCAGAATTTTCTGTCTATTTATTAAAACCTTTATTCACCTCATATGTTTTTCGTCCGCTTCCCTGCACAGTTGATTCTACAAAATTTTTTCCATCCACACATTCCGCATCCAAATCCAGCACATATCCATTTTACTTTGTAAAGGTATACAAAAAGCTCCGAATTCTTATCTTCTGTAAGAATTCGGAGCTTCTTTCATGCCGGCAACCGGAATCGAACCGGTACGGGAGGTTAGTCCCGCAGGATTTTAAGTCCTGTGCGTCTGCCAGTTCCGCCATGCCGGCATATGCACTTAAGTGCAAGCGACCCGAATGGGACTCGAACCCACGACCTCCGCCGTGACAGGGCGGCGCTCTAACCAACTGAGCCATCGGGCCATATGAAATTGTCATGTATAGTTTTTTTAAGTGGACCCACGGGGACTCGAACCCAGGACCGACCGGTTATGAGCCGGTTGCTCTAACCAACTGAGCTATGGGTCCGTAATGACTCCTACGGGAATCGAACCCGTGTTACCGCCGTGAAAGGGCGATGTCTTAACCGCTTGACCAAGGAGCCGCATCTTGTTTCTTACGTTGCCCCTGGGGGCCATCGTGTGGCAGAACAGAAATGTCCTGAACATTAGATATGCTACCACACTTTGGCCCGTTTGGCAAGTGTTTTTTTTACTCTTCCAGACCGAATGCGTCATGTACTGCATTCACTGCTCTCTCCGCATCCTTCTCGTTGATCAGCACCGTGATCCGAATCTCGGATGTGGAAATCATATTGATATTGATATTCTCGTTGAACAGCGCCTCGAACATCTTCGCAGCCACGCCCGGGTTGGACATCATGCCTGCGCCTACGATGGAGACTTTGACCACTTCCTTATTGCAGGAAATGCCGGTGCAGCCAATGCGGGCCTTATTAGCCTCAATGATCTTCACTGCCTCATCCGCCTCGTCACGGGATATCGTGAAGGAGATATCCTTGCTGTTCTCACGTCCGATAGACTGCAGGATTACGTCTACGTTGATACCCTCTTTTGCCAGCATATTGAAGAGTCGGAAGGCCATACCCGGCTCATCCTTCAGACCGATAACTGAAATTCTGGCTGTATTTTTGTCCAGCGCCACGCCGCTGATTAACATTCTTTCCACGCTCGTTTCCTCCTTCACAATGGTTCCTTCATGATCATTTAAGCTGGAGCGTACCACAAGCTGTACGCCGTATTTCTTCGCCATCTCCACGGAACGGTTGTGCAGAACGCCTGCGCCAAGCGTCGCCAGATCCAGCATTTCATCATAAGTAATCTCCTCCAGCTTCCGCGCCTTCGGTACGATACGCGGGTCGGCTGTGTATACACCATCCACGTCCGTGTAGATCTCACAGGCGTCCGCGTGCAGGGCGGCTGCCAGCGCTACAGCTGTGGTATCGGAACCGCCGCGGCCCAGTGTGGTGTAGTTGTCGTATTTATTCACGCCCTGGAAGCCGGTCACGATGACGATACGGCGATGCTCCAGCTCGTGCATGATGCGGTCTGTATCAATGCGTTTCAGACGCGCATTGCCATGTACCCGGGTGGTGTGCATCCGGACCTGGAACGCATTCAGGGATACCGCCGGGATATCCATGGTATCGAAAGCCATCGCCATCATCGCTACAGAAACCTGCTCACCTGTGGTCAAAAGCATATCCAGCTCGCGCTTGGGCGGATCCGGATTAATCTCCTTCGCCTTGGCAATCAGCTCGTCCGTAGTCTTACCCATTGCGGAAAGGACGAGCACAATGTCGTTGCCCTTTTTGAAATCCTCTGCGCATCTTCTTGCCACATTCATGATGCGGTCCTTATCCCCTACAGAGGTTCCGCCAAATTTTTTCACTATCAGCATTACTTTTTCTCCTCAAACAGTTTGTCGATCAGCTCGTAGCCATGCATCACTTCGATGCCGCCCGCCTTTGCCGCCTTCTCATTGTAGACGCCCGCGCCGTCCTCGAAGGCCTTTCTGCTGTCATAAAGCAGATAGGGAATCGGATCGCTGGTGTGGGTCCGCACGCAGATCGGGGTCGGGTGATCCGGCAGAATCATCATCCTATAATCCTCGTCGGAGGCGTCCAGAGCCTCTTTTAAGCGGGCAATCAGACGCTGATCCAGATATTCGATAGCCTGAACCTTCCTCTCTACACTGCCCTGGTGGCCCATTTCATCGGGAGCCTCCACATGGACATAGACAAAATCATAGCCATCCTTTAAAAGCGCGTCCGCGGCTGCCTGAGCCTTGCCCTCATAGTTGGTGTGAAGCTGACCGTTGGCCCCCTCTACCTCAATATTCTTCATGCCTGCTCCCACCGCAATGCCCTTTAAGAGATCAACCGCGGAAATCATGGCGCCTGTTTTGTGATTTTTCTCCTCAAAGGAGCTTAAGGCCGGTCTGGTACCCGCGCCCCAGAACCAGCAGGAGTTGGCCGGGTTCAGGCCCTGCTCCTTACGCTTGACATTTAGCGGATGCCTGGAGAGAATCTCATAGCTCTTCTTCTGCATTTCCCGGAGAACCGGATCAGACGGCAGGTAATCGCCCACCTTCCGTCCCAGCACGTCGTGGGGCGGTGTCAGCTCTACCACGCTTCCCTTATCCCAGATGAGCAGATGGCGGTAGCTGGTTCCCACATAAAAATGATACCTGTCATTTTCCAGCTCTTTGCGGACTGCGTCCAGTAAAATCGCCGCGTCCTCGGTGCTGATTTCGCTGGAGCTGTGGTCGATAATCGTTTTTTCTTCATAAGGCTCGTCACCGTCGGATACGGTAATCAGGTTGGTCCGAAGGGCGATATCGTCAGGCTTCATATCCACGCCGATGCTCAAAGCCTCCAGCGGGGAACGTCCGGTATAATATTTCTTTGGGTCATATCCCAGTACCGACAGGTTCGCCGTATCGCTGCCCGGCTTCATACCTTCCGGAATGGTGTGTGCCAGTCCAATCTCGGACTTCTTCGCCAATACATCCATGGTCGGCGTCTCGGCGTATTCCAGCGGTGTCCTGTCTCCCAGAGCCTCAATGGGCTCGTCAGCCATACCGTCGCCAAGTACAATCACATACTTCATGGCCTTCTATCCCTCCACGCGGATGCGGTTCAGAATTTTGTCGCTCTTCGCGGCGCGCTCCGCGTACTCTGCTTCATTTAAGCTGACCGTCACAAAACCGAACTCGCCTGCCAGGTCTGCGTCTACAACCTCAACCGGTCCAAACAGGGCTTCCATAGCCGCTTTGTCCGCCTGAGCGTCGCCCTCCACGCGAACCAGGAAGCGTCTCTTGTCGTCTCCGGTGTCGCCCAGAACCAGCTTCTCATCGCTCCAGTAGAAGCCCAGATTCTCGTTCAGGTTCTTGCATGCGTCTACCACATCGGCTGCCACAGCGCTGGCGGTGGGGAGCTTGCCTGCTCCGCTTCCATAGAACATGGAATCGCCCAGCATATTGCCCTCTACGAAAATAGCGTTGAACACGCCGTTTACACTGTAAAGCGGGTTGGCTGCGTCGATGAGGAACGGCGCTACCATAGCATAATATTTGCCGTCTGCTTCTTTCTTGCTCATGGCCAGAAGCTTGATCACGCGTCCAAGCTTATCGGCATACTTGATATCCTCAGCGGTTACCTTCGTGATGCCCTCGGTATAGATATCTTCGAAATCCACTCTCTGACCACTTACCAGAGAAGTCAGGATCGCAATTTTCCGGCAGGCGTCGTGGCCTTCCACATCCGCTTCCGGATTGCGCTCCGCATAGCCCTTGTCCTGGGCGTCCTTCAGCGCGTCATCAAAGCTTGCTCCGCCGTAGGTCATATTGGTCAGGATATAGTTGGTGGTTCCGTTCAGGATACCGCTGATTTCCACGATCTCATCTGCGGTCAGGCAGGTCTGAAGAGGACGGATAATCGGAATGCCGCCGCCTACGCTGGCCTCGAAGAGATAGTTCAGGTTCTTGTCTTTCGCAATCTGAAGAAGCTCCGCACCGTGGGCTGCCACCAGGGCCTTGTTGGATGTGCATACGCTTTTTCCAGCCAGCAGACACCGCTTGGTAAAGGTATACGCAGGCTCCACGCCTCCCATAACCTCGACCACTACTTTTACTTCGGGATCATTTACAATGGTCTCGAAATCGTGAACCAGAACGGATTCTACCGGGTCGCCCGGGAAATCACGCAGGTCCAGTACATATTTGACGCGAACCTCTTCGCCTACTCGCTTATCAATAGATGCCTGATTGGTGCTCAGGACCTCTACCACGCCTGAACCTACGGTGCCGTAGCCCATAACTGCTATCTGAATCATTTGTCTTTTGCTCCTTTTGTTAATCTTATTTGTGAACCTCTATTCACTTGCTAAGATCTTCAGATAATGGATGCCGGGCTGGCTCTCTATCTGATCGATCATGGACGATACATCCCCCGTGGTCGGCAGAATATCCACCGTCAGGGTCAGGGAAGCCACGCCGTTGATCGGAATGGTCTGATGGATCGTCAGGACATTGCCCTTATAATCCGCGATGGTCTTCAGTACCAGGGACAACAGTCCCGGCTCGTCGTCCATCTGCAATACAAAGGTGATGCTTTTTCCCTTGGAATTGTCATGGAAGGGAAAAATATCATCCTTATATTTATAGAAGGAGCTCCGGCTGATACCCACCCGGTCTGTGGCCTCCTGCACGGTAATGGCCTTGGAAGAGTCCAGAAGACGCTTGGCCTCTACCACCTTCAGAAGTACCTCGGGGACTGCCTTCTGTGTGACTACAAAATATTTGCTTTTTTCTGACATCTTTTCCCTCCATGTTCGTTATCCAGAAACACTTGTGTGTCTGTCGTGGATTAAACTGTTAGAATCGTATCACACTACAGCTAAGATTGCAAGTAAAAGGATGTAGAAAATTCTTACGAATTTCCTACATCTGAAAATGCGCATATTCTATTCTTCTTCCGGTTTCACCGTAATCCATTTCAGATACGCATTGATAAACGGATCAATATTGCCGTCCATGACCGCGTTCACATTGCTGATTTCCTGACCGGTGCGGTGATCCTTCACCAGCGTATAGGGCTGCATTACATAGGATCGAATCTGGTTGCCCCAGCCGATGTCCTTAACCTCGCCGCGGATACCGGACAGCATTTCCTGATTCTTCTGCTGCTCCAGGAGATACAGCTTGGCCTTCAGCATCTGCATGGCCTTGTCCTTATTCTGGAACTGGGAACGCTCATTCTGGCACTGTACCACGATACCTGTAGGCAGATGGGTGATACGGATGGCCGATGATGTCTTATTGATATGCTGGCCGCCCGCGCCGCTGGAACGATACGTATCGATACGCAGATCCTCGTCACGAATTTCCACATTGATATCACCCTCGATATCTGGCATGACGTCCAGGGATACGAAGGATGTCTGACGCTTACCCTGTGCATTGAACGGGGAGATACGTACCAGACGGTGGACGCCCTTCTCGGACTTCAGATAACCGTAAGCATTCTCACCGTTGACCTGAAAGGTCACAGACTTGATACCGGCCTCGTCTCCGTCCAGATAGTCCAACACTTCCACTGTGAAGCCGTGGCGCTCCGCCCAGCGTGTATACATGCGGTACAGCATGCCCGCCCAGTCGCAGCTCTCGGTGCCGCCCGCGCCTGCGTTCAGCTTCAGAATTGCGTTGTTTCGGTCATATTCTCCGGACAGCAGGGTCTTGATGGTCATGGAATCCAGCTTGGCTGCAAAGGCCTCCAGCTCCGCCTGGACCTCCGGCACCAGATCCGGGTCATTTTCCTCATTTCCCATCTCAATCAGTGTCTCAATGTCCTCGTACTGCTGCTCCAGGGCGTGATAATCCTCTGCCTCGTCCTTTAAGTTTTTCAGCTCCTTCATGCCTTCCTGGGACTTCTCCGGGTCATCCCAGTAGCCGGGAGCCTCCATCTCTCTCTCTAATTCCTCGATTCGCTTTGCCTTGTTAGCCAGGTCAAAGTGAATCCCTCAATTCTACTAATGGTCCCTGATAGCCGTTCAGTGTGTATTTAAACTGATCTAATTCTACCATTTTCCCACCTCTTTCTTTATACAATTCGCGTCTGTGCGCTATTTTTAAGTATAGCAAAGGGCGTACACGGACGCAAGGGAAATGTGCGAAACAGCCCGAAAAAGGAGCCTCGCCTGACGGCGAAGCTCCCTTTCTTTCCTATATTATGTACTACTTATACCTCAAACATCAGATCGCCATAGGACGGCATCGGCCACATCTCTTTGTCGACAATCATCTCCAGAGCGTCAACCGGAGCGCGAAGCTCGGCCATAGCCGGTACGATTTCCTCGTGGAAATAGTGTGCCAGTTCGGTTCCCTCCGGAACCTCCTCGGACTTCTTGTCAAGGTCAATCAGCTTCTGCAGGGCTACCTTGGTATCAGAAAGCAGGCCGCTGGTCTCTGCAAGAAGCTCGCTCTGTACGCTTGCCTCTGCGCCTGCTGCAGTTACAGAGTTCACGGTGTCTGCCAGAGACTTGGTGTACTTGATGACTGCCGGAATAATCTGCTTGCTTGCGATATCGATCATAGCCTTTGCCTCGATGTTGATGGCCTTTGCGTAGGTCTCATACTGGATTTCCGCACGGGATTCCAGCTCGGCCTTGGTGAATACGTGGAACTTCTCGAACAGACCGATGGCCTTGTCGGTGGTCAGGGCCGGGATGGCATCTACCATGGACTTGATGTTCGGAAGTCCGCGGCGCTCTGCCTCCTCCACCCAGGCGTCGGAGTAACCGTTTCCATTGAAAACGATTCTCTGATGCTCGGTCAGATACTTCTTAATCAGGTCATGTACAGCCATCTCAAAGTCGTCTGCCTTCTCCAGTACGTTACTGGCCTCCGCGAACGCCTCTGCCACGATGGTGTTCAGCACGATGTTCGGAGCCGCGATGGAGTCCTTGGAGCCTACCATACGGAACTCAAACTTGTTGCCGGTAAACGCAAACGGTGAAGTACGGTTACGGTCGGTGGCGTCCTTGGTCAGATCCGGCAGGGTCTTAACGCCGGTCTCCAGCTTTCCGCCCTTCAGGCTGTGTGTCGCCTCGCCGGTGCTGATCAGCTGCTCTACCACATCCTCCAGCTGCTCGCCCAGGAATACGGAGATGATAGCGGGCGGCGCCTCGTTTGCGCCCAGACGGTGGTCGTTTCCGACATCTGCCGCGGACTCACGGAGCAGGTCTGCATGGGTATCAACCGCCTTCAGGATGCAGGCCAGTACCAGCAGGAACTGAATGTTCTCATGGGGTGTGGTGCCCGGATCCAGCAGGTTGATGCCGTCGTCTGTGGTGATGGACCAGTTGTTGTGCTTACCGGAACCATTGACGCCTGCGAAGGGCTTCTCATGAAGCAGGCACTGCAGTCCGTGACGGCAGGCTACCATCTTCAGGGTCTTCATCACGATCTGGTTGTGGTCTACAGCCACGTTGCACTCTGCGTAAATCGGAGCCAGCTCATGCTGTGCCGGAGCTACCTCGTTGTGCTGGGTCTTGGCTGTGACGCCCAGCTTCCACAGCTCCTCGTTGACCTCTTTCATGAAGGCCGCGATACGCTGACGGATATTGCCGAAGTAATGGTCATCCAGCTCCTGTCCCTTGGGCGGCATGGCTCCGAACAGGGTACGGCCGGTGTAAATCAGGTCTTTTCTCTGCAGATATTTCGCCTTGTCTACCAGGAAGTACTCCTGCTCCGGTCCTACGGACGGGGTTACTCTCTTAGATGTGGTATTTCCAAAGAGACGAAGCAGTCTCAGCGCTTCTGCATTGATGGCTTCCATGGAACGTAAGAGCGGCGTCTTCTGGTCAAGCGCCTCACCTGTATAGGAACAGAACGCAGTCGGAATGCAAAGGGTCGCGCCTGCCGCATCCTGTCTTACAAATGCGGGAGAGGTGCAGTCCCATGCGGTATAGCCTCTGGCCTCGAAGGTAGCGCGAAGTCCGCCTGACGGGAAGGAAGACGCGTCCGGCTCGCCCTTGATCAGCTCTTTGCCGGAGAAGCTCATCAGCACCTTGCCGTTCTTATCCGGTGCGCTGATAAAGGAATCATGCTTCTCAGCGGTCACGCCGGTCAGCGGCTGGAACCAGTGGGTGTAATGGGTGGCACCCTTCTCGATGGCCCATTCCTTCATTTCATGGGCAATGACGTCGGCCGTGGCCAGATCAAGCTCCTTGCCCTCCTCGATGGTCTTTTTCAGTTCCTTGTACACCTTCTTCGGCAGACGCTCCTGCATCACCGCGTCGTTGAATACATTGGAACCAAAGATTTCCGCTACATTCGTAAATTCACTCATAATAGACTCCACCTTTCTGCTTGTAATAGAATCCTGTTTACAGGATTCTCCGCCTGCGACGAGTCGCCCTGGCGACATGATACCTTTTCGTCACAGTGCGATCAAAAGAGGGCGCTCCGGCTATAACCGGAACGCCCTCGTTCACATCGCTTTCAAATATGCTAATACCTTACACCGCTTTTTTTCAAAAATCAAGTGTAAAATCATAAAACTTTCATTTTTTTGCAATGTTACGGGTTTTTTTCGATTTATTTTATTATTTTCTGTAAAATTGCATAATAGAAATCAGGTTTAATAAAATTTCCCATTTCTAAACAATTTTACAACCGTTCCATTCTCACAATACCCATCTGCACACAGATCGTCCGTTCCAAACATAAAATCCAGATGTACATCCGACAGATTCACACCGCTTTTTTCCACCTGTATCAGATCCTTGGAATCAATTCCCTCTATATTTCCCGGGAAGCCACAACCAAGAGCCATATGGCAGGCGGCGTTCTCATCCAACAGGGTATTTCCAAATACCATCCCGCTTTTTGCTATGGGTATATCTTTCTCCACAAAAGCAATTTCTCCCAGATAATGGCATCCTTCATCCTTACTCAATACCGTTTCCAGTATTTCTTTCCCGGTCTCTGCCTGTATCTCTACTAAACGGCCATTTTGAAATTTCAACGTAAAATTTTCCACCCTGCTGCCATGGATATACAGAGGCCGGGAGGCAGACACCTTGCCATTTGTTCGTGTCTTATGAGTCGTTGTGCAGATTTCATAGGAGGGCAGATTACACTGATAAAAGGTTCCATCGTAGCTTTCCCGCTCCAGGCCGCCCTCCCAGATACAGCGCGGATTTAATCCAACGGTAATATCCGTACCCGTATGGTTCCAGAAATGAATGCTCTCCAGGGCCAGACTATTCAGCCACTTTGTCCGCCGATACAGGCTATCATAACAGGACAGCCACGTCTCCACCGGATCTTCCCGGTCAAGATAACAGAATTCTACGGTTTTCTCCCACAGCTTCTCCAGCGCCTGCTCTCTGGAACATTCCGGATATACCTGCATCGCCCAGTCACTGTTCGGGCAGCAGGCGTAGCACCACTGAATCCGTCTGCCTCTAATCGCTTTGCGAACCACATTCCGCAAATCATTTTTCCACTCTGAATATTCCTGTTGCTGTTCGGCTTTCAAGATCCGGGCCACCGACGGCACCGGGGAAACAAAAGCCAAAGAGACACTGTCTCCCTCTAACGCCTTCTCAAGCTTTTCCCGGTAATCTTTCATTTTTGCTTCAAACGCAATCTGATCCCGCAAAAGAAGTGCCGCATCCTCTGTATCATCCACGTAGAACAGGGAAACACTCCGTGCTCCCCGTTCTGCCGCCTCCTTTTGAATTGACTCCGCAAGTTCTTTTGCCTCTGCCGGAATCTCCAGCACCAGCTTCTGTCCCTTCTGAAAAGCCACGCCGAATTTTAATAGCAGCTTTGCATAACGATCCATATATTTCTTGTCTATCATGCTTCCAGTCCCTCATCCCGAAGGAAATCAAAGATTGCCTGAAGATACTCCTCCTTCTGTTCCACCCGCGGATGATGCGCGCTATTTTCCAGCAGCACGATTTTTCCATGGGGCGCATGCTTTGCAAAATACATGCGATCTCTTTCCGTACATACGGGATCGTATTTTCCATTCAGGAGAAGTGCAGGAGCCTGATTTTTCTCTATCTCCGGTCTATGATCCAGAAACATATCACCCGCCTCCACCAGCTTTTCAATATGACGCAGCTCTTTGGCGTCCACCCAGTCCTCATCCACTTCCAGTTCTTTGTGGCATTTTTCAAACAGGTCAAAATACTGATGCGGCTCGATGGAATGCATATACATCGTAACTTTTTTATCTTTTACATACCGTTGCGCTTTTAAAATATCCCAGACAGACTCTCCTTCCCGTCCAGTATAATCTTTTGTGATAATCGCCTCCGCAGCAGCCAGCCCTTCCTTTTCATCCGGATGAAAACGATAGTACGCGTCGATATAATGCTGCGCGATTCCTTTTGCGTTTTGAATAAAATTCCAGCCTGGATTCTCATACAGGGATGCCAGTACACTTTCCGGATGTAAGTATGTATAGTAGCAGACCAGCATGCCGCCATAGGAATGTCCCAACAGAATCCATGCCTGAATTCCAAGAAGTTTCCGCATCTGCTCCATCTGCTCGACATGCTCCCGCATACCGAAGATTTCATCGTCCGCAATGTCTCCGGAGCGAAATACGCCATACTGGTCGAAGGACACCACAAAGTACTTCTCCGAAAGCAGTACTGCCATCTCCTGCTGCTCTACACAGCTGGTTCCCGGACCGCCATGTAGAAAAAGAATCGCCGGTTTTCCATAGCGGCCATATGTCTCCACATAAAGTTCGCGGCCCTCCACCGAAAGAAGTCCACTGCAGGGCTGTCCATCCGACCGCTTTATAATCTCCGGAGTTAATCCATCTATTTTTTTCATTCTGCCATCTCCATTTCCCGCTTTGCAATTTCCGCCTTCATTTTCGGTATCTGCTTCTCATATCCCGCAATCACACACATCACCGCAATGGTCAGTAGGAAAATAAGTAACGGCAGAGTCACATTTTCCGTAAAGAATACATTCAATACAGACTGTGCCTGTGTCTCCACGTTTGGAACATATCCGAAGAAGTCCAACAAAGCCGCCGCTCCGATTCCGCCCACTGCCTGTCCCAGCTTCTGAGCAAAGGTCAGAATACTCATCAGAATTGCCTGATTGGAAACGCCTGTTTTCCATTCGCCATACACAATTGCATCCAGCATACACTGGCGGACCATGCTTGCAAACAGCGCCACGCCCACGCCCTCCATGCACCAGCCGAAATACAGACAGCCAATCACAGAATCATGGGAAATCAGACGCGCCAGCTGTCCCAGTACTACTACGCCGCAGGCCAGCATTGTGGTTTTTGCGTTTCCAAATTTCTTTACCAGAACCACCATCATAAAAATCGGTGCAAAACCTGTTACCGTGCTGAGCACAGAATACGCTGACATCAAGTCTGTATTTTTCAGATTATAGGTCAGATAATACACTAGGGAGCTACCCATCAACGTGCTATATACACAGTACATCAGATAGCACAGGGCTACCAGAAGCGCTACCTTATTGCTGAATAACGCCTTCAAAATCTCACCGACCGATACTTTGGGCGCCTGTTCTTCTTTGATATCCGGCTCGTGCTCATATCCGGCGGTTCCGGCCCAGCATACCAGAAAACAAACTGCAAAAATAATACCATATACAATCGCTACCACTGAGAAACCGAACTGAAGATTTCCGCTTCCAACAGCCTTCGCAAAAGGAAGTGTCACAGCCGGAACCGCCAGATTCGCGATGATGCTGGCAAAAGACTGGTACTGGCCAAGCTTTGCTCTCTCCACCTGATTGGTGGAAAGACGCGCCATCATGGTGAAAAGCGGAACGGATACCGCCGTCTGCGCCATTCCCTGCAGAATATAGGTAACCGCAACCCAAATCAGCTTTACAGAACCGCTTAAAGACGGAACAAAATAGCTCAAGGCCAGGCATATGCCCGCCGGAACCGCGAATAGTTTCAGGAAATAGCGGCATTTTCCGCCCGCATGCTGTTTTTTATCTACAATTACGCCCATCATCGGATCATTGAAGGCATCCCAGACTCTTGCAATCAAAATAATAACCGTGGCCACTCTGGCTGATATTCCAATCACATCAGTATAAAAGAACAGCAGAAATACCGCGTTCATCAGTAACAGCAGCATATTACCCAGATGTCCGATTCCATAGCACACTTTCACTCGCATCGGAAGTTTTTCATTTTCATTCATATTCATTTCTCCTCATTTTTTATTCCTGTTTCCGGCACCGATCAATGATACGATCGCTGACCCATACCACGATTCCAAGCGCCGCAGCCGAATATACTGCGGTCATCCACTCGCCGGATGAGAGCACCGACAGCAATACAATGATGCCATCCGCCACTCCCATAATCTTTGGAATGCTGATTCTCTTTATATACCGTTCCAGAATTGTCGCCAGAAGACCGGTTCCTCCCGTACTTCCTTTTACGGAAAAAATAATACCGGTTCCCGTTCCCAGAAGAATTCCTCCAAGCGCGCAGGCCACCCAGGGATTATTGACCGTATCCCATCCCGACAAAAAGGCAGTTGCCTTAAAAGCAAGGGAACAAGCCAGAATTCCCCACAGGGTTTTCAGGCATTCTTCTTTTGACAAAATCTTGTAGGCCGCAATATAAAGAGGAATGTTAAATACCAGATTGGATATCCACAGGTCGATATGTAAGATGTGATTGATAATCACAAACAACCCCGACAATCCGCCCGGAGCCATCCCATAGCGGTCAAAAAAGCCGTTGAACGCCACTCCTATCATCAGACACCCCAGGCTAATCACAAGGAAATCCCCTATCCATTTCTTCTTCATGTAAAAACCTTTCTGTTTTCATTACTATACATAGTGTCGCAGCGACGTAATCTCTGTTTTCACTGCTTTTCTAATTATAAAAAATGAAACTGGCCTTTACAAGATGCATGTGGTACACTATACTCACAGTATAGACTGTGCAGTTTGCACAGTGTTCAGGAGGTCAAAAATGACGCATTGCCGTGATTTATTATCTATCCCATCTCTTCGTAATCTTCAATTACTGGGCGGGAAAAAGGGATTGTCACGCCCTATGAACTGGGTTTATTTTATTCTGAGCCAGCCTTTCGGTAACTGGGTTAATTATGGCGATTTGATTTTCTATAATCCGGCAGGGCGCGATACCTCGGAGGATATGCTGCTTTCTGCCATCCAGGAGGCAGAACTATGCGGACTGGCCGGGCTTATCTTTCTGCTGGATCCGGATCTGCTTCCGCAATTGCCTGATTCTGTCGCCTTGGAAGCAGATCGACTTGCTTTTCCCGTATTTTCCCTGTCCATTACGGAAAATATCAATAATATTTCCCGCGATATCATTACCTATATCGTTCAGTCCAATCTTCAGGAAAAGCGGGGAACCAGCTTCTGGAAAAAACTTCTTTTTGAAGAAGCCTCTGCCGAAGATCCCAATCTTCTTACGCAGGCTTACATCAACGGTATTAATCCCCGTCAGAGCTATTGCCTGTATCTGTTTCAGTTCTGCAATCTGCCCGATTATTTTAAATTACCGGTGCAGCAGAGACAGGTAGCGGATCCTGCCGCTCTACTCTCTGGCTTTTACTCTAAAATCCGTTTTTTTCTCTCTGGAGAGCTCACGAATTACTGGCTGGTGGAGCATCAGGAATCCTGCGCCGTCATTCTCCCTGTCTCCCCTTCCGGCCCCACCACCCAGAGCACACAGCTTT
Organism: Laedolimicola intestinihominis; assembly: GCF_040096155.1. Classification (NCBI taxonomy): domain Bacteria; kingdom Bacillati; phylum Bacillota; class Clostridia; order Lachnospirales; family Lachnospiraceae; genus Laedolimicola; species Laedolimicola intestinihominis. The sequence continues at coordinate 179,068 of NZ_JBBMFE010000002.1, forward strand.
TTCTCTCTATCGTTCAGAAGCTGGAAAAGCAGTATCCGGGAGCTCGTATCCGCGTGGCGAAGGGTTCTCTGATTTTCACGCTGGAACAGGCACCCCGCTCCTATATTGAAGCCCAACGCGCCATCTATATCGAAAATCTGTATCCGGAAGAGCTTCCCTACATCGACTATTCCAAGCTGGGCTTTCAGCGCCTTCTATATGAGATTTCAGATGTAGAACTCCTCCGCCGCTACGTGGAAGACACCATAGGATCGCTTCTCCTCTATGACCTGCAAAATCATACGGATTATTATCTGACGCTGCTCACCTATTATCGTCAAATGCGAAACCTGACACAGACCGCTCAAATTCTGAATTATCACCGGAATTCCATGATTCTGCGCATGCAGAAAATAGAGGAAATCACGGGACTGGACTTGTCTGATCACAATCATTTTTATAATATTTATGTAGCGTTGGAGATTTATGAGTATTTGAAGAAGTTGGAGAATGAAACATAAATTAAGCTGACACAAAATCCCCGCTTGCCTTTAGCTATATCCTTCCCACTACCGACGGATTCCGGACTTACACCGGTTAGAAACGTGCGCCGCCGGGCACACAACACAAAAGCGATTCTGCCAGTGTTTTACCTGTGACAAAATCGCTTTTATATACTCCTATTCATGTTTATTTGATTATAGCTAATAATTTCTAATTATCAGCATCAACTGTTTTTATACCTCAAACAGCAGATCCCCATAGGACGGCATCGGCCACATATCCTTGGCTACCAGCATCTCCAGCTTGTCTACAGGCTGGCGGAGTGCTGCCATGGCGGGAACTACATTTTCCAGAATATAGACAGCTCTCTCCCGTCCTTCTGTCGTGGCTGCTGCCTTCTCGGTTACTTCGGTCAGGGCTTTCAGAGCAGCCTTCGTGGCGGCCAGCAGAGAAGAACAATCCTTCAGAAGCTCGATCTGCACACTGATGTTGGCCTCGGCGCAGGCAGAACGAATCTGATTGATAGAGGTTGCCAATGCGGTGGTATACTGCAGCACAGACGGGATGATGTGCTTGCTGGCAATATCAATCATGGAACGCGCCTCAATGTTAATTGCCTTGGAATAGGCCTCATACTGTATCTCCGCACGGGATTCCAGTTCGGCACGGGTGAAAACGCCAAACTTCTCAAAGAGCTGTACGGTTTTCTCCTCACTCAGCACCGGAATGGAGTCTACCATGGTCTTGATATTCGGCAGGCCTCTGCGCTCTGCCTCCTCTACCCACTCATCGGAATAACCATTTCCGTTGAATACGATGCGCTGATGCTCAGAAGCGTACTGCTTAATCAGGTCATGAACGGCCATATCGAAGTCGTCCGCCTTCTCCAGCACGTCGCAGGCATCGGAAAATGCCTCTGCGGCAATGGTATTCAGCACCACATTGGGCTCTGCCACGGAATCACGGGAGCCGACCATACGGAACTCAAATTTATTACCGGTAAACGCGAAGGGGGAAGTACGGTTCCGGTCGGTGGCGTCCTTGGCGAAATCCGGCAGGGTCCGCACACCAGTGTGCAGATGGCCGCCCTTGATGCTGTGGGTCGCCTCACCCGTACTGATAAGCTGAGACAGCACATCCTCCAGCTGGTCGCCCAGATAAACAGAGATAATCGCAGGCGGAGCCTCGTTGGCGCCCAGACGGTGATCATTTCCCACATCGGAAGCAGACTCCCGAAGCAGGGCCGCATGCTCATCCACGGCCTTCAGGATACAGGTCAGCACCAGCAGAAACTGGATATTCTCATGGGGCGTTTTACCCGGATCCAGAAGATTGATGCCGTCATCGGTAGTCAGCGACCAGTTATTGTGCTTACCGGAACCATTGACCCCGGCAAAAGGCTTCTCATGAAGCAGACACTGCAGGCCATGAAGATAAGCCACCTTCTTCAACGTCTCCATGATCAGCTGATTGTGATCCACAGCCACATTACACTCCGCATAAATAGGAGCCAGTTCATGCTGCCCCGGAGCTACCTCATTATGCTGGGTCTTGGCCGACACGCCCAGCTTCCACAGCTCCTTATTTACATCCTCCATGAAATCCGCAATCCGCTCACGGATAACACCGAAATAATGATCATCCAGCTCCTGTCCTTTCGGCGGCATGGCGCCAAACAGAGTCCGACCGGTAAAAATCAGATCCTTTCGCTTCAGATACTTCTCCCGATCCACCAGGAAATACTCCTGCTCCACACCTACAGACGGTGTCACACGGTTGGAGGTCGTATTGCCAAATAGTCTGAGCAGGCGTAAAGACTGCTTATTAATGGCCTCCATGGAACGAAGCAGCGGCGTCTTCTGATCGAGAGCCTCACCCTTATAAGAGCAGAACGCCGTCGGGATATACAGAATTGCCCGGGAACCGTCCTCATCCTTCTTCACAAAAGCCGGAGAAGTGCAGTCCCAGGCCGTATAACCTCTCGCCTCAAAAGTGGCGCGCAGGCCTCCGGACGGGAAGGAAGACGCGTCCGGCTCACCCTTTACCAATTCCTTACCGGAGAACTCCATCAGTACCTTCCCATCCGCCTTGGGCGCGGACAGAAACGCGTCATGCTTCTCCGCCGTCGCGCCGGTCAGAGGCTGGAACCAATGGGAATAATGGGTTGCGCCCTGCTCCAGCGCCCATTCCTTCATCTCATGGGCCACCACATCAGCCACCGCCAGGTCAAGCTCCTTACCCTCCCGGATGGTCTGCTTCAGCTCCTTATAAATCTTCTTCGGCAGCCGTTCCTGCATCACCGTATCATTAAACACATTTTCGCCGAAAATCTCGGAAATATTCGTCTTCCCTTCCATAATCCTCTCCCCGTATTCTCTTTGTTGTCAGTTACCATATCTCACAAAAAATTTCTTTACCTAGTACTTTAACACGATTTTTTTCTGCTGTCGATATAAAAAACCCCTGTTTTTTATTATTTCTTCTACTATCCGTTTATCACTATATGAAGTAAATCCCTATACCTTCATACCGCCCTATTTACGAATCACCATCATCCTTTTACCAATCCACAACGTATATCTCTGCCAAGAATAGCCTGGGTCCCCCTTGGAAACGTTAGCAAAATCCGCGTTGTTTCCAAGGGGGGACCCAGGCTATTCTTGGCAGTTCACTATTTATTTTTAATATCCTTCTTCTTCCTCAGCCACCAGCGTATCCCGAACCTCCTCCGGCATGCGGATCTCCACCGCCCTCTGGTTGTTCGTAATCTCCACATGCGTGTGCTCGCCGCCGAACTCACCATCCAGCGTCCAGGGCACCGACTCCTCGGATTCAATCACCACCCGGGAGCTCCGGAAAGAATACATATACTTGGTATCAATCTGTTCGATCAGCAGCGCCGCCAGAATCTCCTGCAGCTCCATGGGATTCTTTGGCCGCATAATAAAGGTCATCTCAAAGACCCCGTCATCGAAAATCACATTTTTTCCGATGATACTCTTAAAGCCACCCACCGACTTGGAATTGGTAATCATCCCAAAGAGGAAATCCCCTTCAAAGGTGGCCTCTTCGCTGGTAACCTTCAGCTTGTAGGACTTCACATTCATGAGCTGTTTCATGCCCTCCAGCACGTAAGCCATATGGCCCAGCACATTCTTCATTTCCTGCTTCGTCGTGTAAGACACATCCGTAAAGATGCCAAAGGCCGCCACATAGATGAAATTGCGGTCATTTAAGGAACCCACATCAATGGAATAATTGACACCCCGCACGGCGATTTCTGCCGCCTGCTCCATATTATTGGGAATCTGTAAGGATCTGGCGAAATCATTGCAGGAACCCGCCGGAATATAGCCCACCGGAATCTTATGCTTTCTCTGCATCATACCGGTCATGACCTCGTCCAGAGTACCGTCGCCGCCGCTGCAGACCACCAGATCGTAATCGTCCGGCAAATCCCGAACCTGCTCTATAGCGTCCTGAGGCGCGCGGGTCGGGTAAATGGTAATCGCGTAACCGGCGTCGGACATGGCCTGAATGATACCGTACAGCTTTCCTCTGATATTTTCTTTTCCTGCATGGGGATTATAGATAAAAAACAGTTTCTTCTCTAAATGCAGCATTTTCAAATCACCTCGTCAAAAGCAATCACACCACAATTGTTAAGCAAAGATACCGCCGATAACGGTATAGGACAACACCGTCATAATGAAGGACGCCAGCAGAATGCCGAGCGTAACCGCCGGGAACGCCTTCTTAAACTTGATGCCGAGCAGGGCCGCAATCAGGGAGCCGGTCCATGCGCCGGTACCCGGAAGTGGGATGCCTACAAATAATAAAAGTCCCCAAAACTCGTATCTTTCGATCTGCTCCTTCTTGTTCATGGCCCGGTTTTCCATCTTTTCCACAAAGGGCTTCAGATGCTTCGTGCCCTTCAGCCAGGTAAAAATCTTCGTAATAAAAAGCAGAATAAACGGCACTGGAATCAGATTGCCGATGATGCAGATGGGAATCGCGCGCCACATGGGCACATTTAAAAATGCCGGTCCGGCTGCCAGAAGGCCGCCACGGAGCTCCAGGATCGGGATCATGGAAATAATAAAAATAATCAGCTCTTTCGCCGCAGATCCGCCCAGATTCTGCACAAACCATTGTACCAGTGTTTCTGTCATAATAAATTAATTTCCTTTCTTTCGCAGGAATGCAAGCAATGCATCCATTTCTTCATCTGTGCCCACGGTGATCCGCAGATAATTGTCGATTCGCGGGGACGCGAAATAACGCACATAGATGTCTTCTTTCTTTAGTTCCTCAAAGAGCTCCTTTGCAGGCCAGCTCTTATGTGTGGCAAAAATAAAGTTAGACTGAGAGTCCGGGAAGGTAAAGCCAAGATCCGTAAGCTCCTTCTTCACGCGTTCTCTTGTGGCCACAATTTTGCCCACAGTTTCTCTAAAATAAGCCTCATCCTTCACGGCAGCCGCGCCAAGCTTGATGCTCGGCAGATTCATCGTGTAGGAATTAAAGGAATATTTTACATCGTTCAGGTATTTGATAAGCCTGGGCTGTCCCACAGCGAAGCCAATCCGCATACCGGCCAGGGAACGGGACTTGGAAAAGGTCTGTACCACCAGCAGGTTATCATACTTGTCTACCAGCTCCATGGCGGAAGGGCCGGCGAAATCCACATAAGCCTCGTCCACAATCACGATGCTGTCCGGATTCCCGGAAATGATTTCCTCCACCTGGTCGAGTTCCATATAGATACCGGTGGGCGCATTGGGGTTCGGAAAAATAATGCCGCCGTTTTCCTTAAAATAATCCGCCTTCACAATCCGGAAATCTGCATCCAGAGCGGGGCGCTCATACTTGATTCCGAACAGATCCGCCCAGACACTGTAGAAGGAATAGCTGATGTCCGGGAACAGAATCGGCTTTTCCGAATTAAAAAATGTCTGGAACGCCATGGCAATCACATCGTCGGAACCCACGCCAACGAAGATGCAGGACGGATCCTTATGATAATATTCTGCCAGCGCATTCACCAGTTCGGACACTGCCGGATCCGGATAGAGCCGCAGGCGGCCGGTATCCAGCTCTTCCAGGGCCTTCAGCACGCCCGGCGCGGGCGGATACGGGTTTTCATTGGTATTCAGTTTGATCATGCCCGGTCGGTTCGGCTGTTCGCCCGGTGTATAGGGAACGACTTTGCGGACATTTGCTTCCCATGCTTTCATAATCTGACTCCTCTTTTGCAATCTAAGAATATTCCTATCTTACAATAGACCTTTCTCTCTTACAACCCCTTTTTCAATTAAAAATACCGGTTTGTAAGACATTTTTGCCTGCCTGAGACCATCTTCGCCCAGATCCTCCTCCCGGTTCAGATACCGGTAAGCCGCTCCCTCATGAAGGGCGAACTGCTGGTTGATGACTGTGTAGGCTCCCTGCACCTCGGTCAGAGCCTTCTCAATATGGACAATCAGGGTATCCTTCTTGTTGCCAGGCTCACCGATGGTGCAGGCTGCGATTTTGCCATTCACACGCAGCGCGCCGCCCCGGAATCCCAGCTCGTCATATAACCGCAACGCATTCTGCGCTACACAGATCTCCGCATTCTTCTCCTCGTCCCCGTCGCAGCCGTTTTCATGCCGCCACTCCAGGATCATCTGGAAGCACTCCTCCACGTTGTCTTTGGTAATCGGCTCGTAGGCCCAGTCCTCGTAGAGGCTCATGAATTTATTCACATGATTCTTCTTGCTGTGATACTTCTTGCCGGAGAGCTTCGCCAGCTTCTCGGTCTCGTAGACATAGTCGGCGTAATTCCGGTCATACTTGATCTCAAAGCGGCCCGGATACAGTTCCTCCAGCTTCGCAAAATCCTCTTTCGTAATGTTGTGTAGTTGGAAATTTTCTCCATTTTCTTTGCAATGCTCCATCAGCGCATCGATAGTCTTTTTCTTATCTCCCGGTCCCACCGGAAAGGTATAAGAATAGACGCCGTCTACCTCGCCGAACACCAGATTGTCCTCCACGATGGCAAAGCCCGTATTATAAAACCGGGACCACAGATAAATATTGCCGAAGACCATCTCACAGCTTCTGGTATCCGCATAGGACAGATACCGATTCAACAGTTCCCGGTCCTCCATCTCCGGACGTTTCATTTTTAATTCCATAAATCTTTCCCTTTTATATCTTTTTCTTTCCTCTTAGTATTCCACTCATTTTTCCTGAATATCTATTCTATCGCAAAAAAGCGCGAAGTTCAAGTAATCCCGCGCTTTTTCTTTTGCTCAGATTTTACATATTGTAGAGCTTCTCATAGGCCCCGTGCATGGCCATCAGCTCCTCGTGGGTTCCTTCTTCCGCGATGCCGTTCTCGGTCAGCACCAGGATGCGCTCCGCATTGCGTATCGTAGATAACCGGTGCGCTATGACGAAGGTGGTCCGATCCTTCGCCAGGGTTTCCAGGGATTCCTGCACGATGCGCTCGCTCTCATTGTCCAGAGCGCTGGTGGCCTCATCGAAAATAAGAATGCGCGGATTCTTCAGGAATACTCTCGCGATGGAGAGACGCTGCTTCTGACCGCCGGAGAGCTTCACGCCCCGCTGGCCGATATCCGTGTCATAACCATCCGGCAGTTCCATAATGAAATCATGAGCATTGGCATTCCTGGCCGCCTCAATCACTTCTTCCCGGGTAGCATCCGGCCTGCCGTAGAGAATGTTATCCATGACTGTTCCGGCAAAGAGATAGACGTCCTGCTGCACGATACCGATATTTTCACGCAGGCTCTGAAGGGTTACATCGCGGACATCATTTCCGTCAATGCAGACACTTCCGCCGGTCACATCGTAAAACCTGGGAATCAGGCTGCAAAGGGTCGTCTTGCCGCCGCCGGAAGAACCCACCAGGGCCACATAGCTGCCTGCCGGCACGTTAAGGCTCACATGATCCAGCACCTTCTCCGTGGCGTCCTCATACCGGAAGGATACATCCCGAAACTCCACCGTTCCACACACATCTGTAAGCGTCTTCGCGCCTTCTTTGTCCGCAATATCCGGCTCGATATCCATGATTTCCCGAAATCTGGTGTAGCCGGAATAACCATTCTGGAACTGTTCGGTAAAGTTAATGAGTTTCTTTACCGGCTCCGTAAAGTTTGCAATATATAAAAGGAATGTGATCAGATCCGGAATGGCCATATTGCCATCTACAATCAGTCTGGAGCCGGCCAGTACTACCACAATCGTCACAGCTGTCAGCATAGCGTTCAGTACCGACTGATAGGTCCCCATATAGAGATAGCTGCGGCGCTTGGTAGCCAGAAAACGCTCATTTCCTTTCTTGAATTTTCGCATCTCTATGTCTTCATTGGCAAAGGATTTTACCACCCGGATACCGGACAGGTTGTCCTCAATCTGTCCGTTGATATCTGCCATCTTTACGCGGTTCTCCTTAAAGACCCGCTTCATCCGCTTGTTCAGATACAGGGCAAAGGCCAGGATAAAGGGCAGGAAGCATGCGGTGAGAATCGTCAGGCGCATATTGATATGCCCCAGAATCACCAGCGCTCCCACAATTTTAATCAGAGAGATAATAATATCTTCCGGTCCATGGTGCAGAAGCTCTGTAATGTCAAACAGATCATTGGTGACCCGGGACATGAGCTGACCCACCTTCTGGTTGTCATAGAAGGTGAAGGCCAGCTTCTGATAATGCCCGAAAATGTCATTGCGCATCCCGTATTCCATACGTGCGCCCATCAGATGCCCCCAGTACGTGATATAAAAATTGCAGCCCAGCTCTACCAGAAGAAGTACCAGCATCAGCACGCTCAGCCGTACGATGGTCTGCCAGGCTGCGCCACTCTCCTCATAAATGACGGTACCGGTAATATACCGGACGATCAACGGCATAACCAGCGTTACACTGGCACCCAGAGTGGCGAAAAACAGGTCTAACGCCAAAAGACCCTTATAGGGTCCATAATAAGAAAAAATGCTTACCTTTTTGTTGTTTGTTTTACTCATATTCTACCTAATTTAAGGGCGCCACGCGGACGCCCTTAGCCTTGCTTATGAAAATAATTTCTCATTGTATACGCCGTCCGCAATCAGCTTCTTGAAGGAATCCACTACAGACTGCTTATCCTCTTTGTATGTAACTCCGAACCATTTGTCCTTGGTCTCCAGCACGCGGACGGTTGCCTTGCCGCTCTTCAGAAGCTCATCAATGATACCCGGCAGCAGATACTCCGCTTTGATATCGCCCGGCTTCACATTCTTCAGAAATTCAGCAAATCCGGTCTCTACCACGTCCAGGAACTCCGGGGTCAGACCCCACATGTTCATGGATACATAGCTGTCCGCATCTACCGGAACCAGCTTGTCGCCCTCGCCCGGTACGGCTGCGCCGCCCTCGTACTTCACGATGCCGCCTGTCTCTACCACGTCAGTCAGGAAGCCGTCCTTAACCTGGCAGATGCCACGGGTAACCGCTCCATTATCACTCAGGGTATTGCCCAGGATGAAGCCTGCCATACAGAAATCAAATTTTCCGGTATCCTCATGATCGGCCACCAGATAATCATGTACCTTTACGAACGCTTCTTTTCCGTAGTAATCGTCCGCGTTGATAACAACAAACGGCTCCTCCAGAAGTCCTTTGCAGCTTAAGACTGCCTGGCCGGTTCCCCAGGGCTTGGTACGTCCTTCCGGTACAGAAAAGCCTTCCGGCAGATTGTCAATAGCCTGGAACGCGTACTCGACCTCGGTGATCTTCTCGATACGGTTACCGATGATCTCTTTGAAATCCTTCTCCAGATCCTTACGGATGATGAATACGACTTTATTGAATCCTGCCTCCAGAGCGTCATGGATGGAATAATCCATGATGATCTCTCCGCTGGGTCCTACCGGCTCCAGCTGCTTGATACCGCCGCCAAAACGGCTTCCGATTCCGGCTGCCATAACAACCAGTGCTGTTTTCTTCATTGTGATATCCTCCCTATGATTTTCTCCCTATTTATACGCTTTTCATCGCATTGATGATATGCAGTACACTCTCCTCGCAGAGCTCGTCACTCAAAGCTTCTACCATGACGCGAAGCAGTGGCTCGGTTCCGCTCTTTCTGACCAGAACGCGTCCCTCGGTTCCCAGACGGTCCTCCACCTCTTTGATGGCCTTCTGCACATCCGGATGGTTCAAAGTCGCGTCCATATCCTGTACCCGCAGGTTCTGCAGCAGCTGAGGATAAATCTTCACTTCGCCTGCCAGAGTACCCAGAGAAGCCTTCTTCTCCAGCATGACCTCCATGATCTTCAGGGAAGTCAGGATGCCGTCGCCGGTGGTCGCGTGTTTGCTGAAAATGATGTGTCCGGACTGCTCGCCGCCCAGCTGATAGCCGTTTTGGGACATATTCTCATAGACATATTTGTCACCGACTGCTGTCTTCTCATAACGCAGTCCCACCTGATCGCAGGCCTTGTAAAGTCCCAGATTGGACATAACGGTGGTAACGATGGTATTGTCCTTCAGCGCGCCCTGCTCCATCATGTACTTTCCGCACACATAAAGAATCCTGTCGCCGTCCACCACTTCGCCGTTCTCGTCTACCGCGATGCAGCGATCCGCGTCACCGTCGTAAGCGAAGCCCACGTCCAGTCCCTGCTCCTTCACGAATTTCTGCAGGATCTCGATGTGCGTGGAACCACAGTTCGTATTGATGTTGGTACCGTCCGGCTCGTTGTTGATCACATAGGTCTTGGCTCCCAGGGCGTCAAATACGCTCTTGGCGATGGCGGAAGAGCTGCCGTTGGAGCAGTCCAGGCCCACCCGGATGTTCTTAAAGGAACGGGTCGGCAGAGAAATCAGATAACCGATATAGCGGTTTCTTCCTGCCGCAAAATCGATGGTTCTTCCGATGTCCTCTCTGGTGGCCAGCGGGCGCTCCTCGGTCTTGCCATCAATATACGCCTCAATCTTCTCCTCTACCTCGGCCTCCAGCTTGTGACCCTGGCCGTTGATAACCTTGATTCCATTATCATAGAACGGGTTGTGGCTGGCAGAAATCATGATACCGCAGTCAAAGCCCTCGGTCCGTACCACATAGGATACGCTGGGGGTCGTGGTCACGTGTAACAGATACGCGTCCGCGCCGGAGGCTGTGATGCCTGCTGCCAGGGCGTACTCAAACATATAGCTGCTTCTTCTTGTATCTTTACCGATCACAATCTTCGCCTTATGCTCTCTTCCATAATACCATCCCAGGTATCTTCCTACCTTAAATGCGTGTTCTACGGTCAGTTTTACATTGGCCTCTCCGCGAAAGCCGTCGGTTCCAAAATACTTTCCCATATTCTACTCCTTTTTCACTGTCAGTTGTGCAGACGAAGGATCCATTTGCCTGAAAATGAGCGCACTGCGCCTGCTGAGTGATACTTTGCCCTTATTATATCAAAATCTGGCAAATACACAAGGTTTATTTTATTTCAGCCTTTTCCCAAGCTCCCCGGCGGTGCGATCCGGCAGCAGTCGGTCAGCTCCCGGACACATTCCAGATAGGTTTCCAGATTCTGAGCCTTTTTGATTTTCTTGCTGTACTTCTCCGCATGCTCGAAGAGGTGGCTCTGATAAAACCAAAGCTCTTTTACCTTATATAAGACGTTCCGGTCGCCGATATCCAACGCCCGGTAGCCGTCCACCAGACGCTGCTGAAATTCCCGGAATTTTTCCCGACAGGTTTTCTCATCCCATCTTAAATCCCCGCCCCGCAAGGTAACCGGAAGTCCCGGATTCAGGATGATGCCGCGCCCCAGCATTACGCATTCCTCCTGCGGGAATTCTTTCTCGAACTCCGCGATCTGTTTTTCCGTAAATAAGTCTCCATTATAGCAGAGAGGCGCTTTACTCTTCTCCAGAGCGTAGCGGAAGACTTCTTTCCGCGGCGTATTTTTATAATAATCAGCCTGTAATCTCGGATGGATAATCAGCTCATAGAGCGGATAGCGGTTATAGACAGCTAACAGCTTTTCAAACTCTTCGTCCGCTTCCATGCCGATGCGGGTCTTCACCGACAGCTTCATTTCCCCGGGAAGGTCCTTGAAAACCATGTCCAGAAATCCTTCCAATTCCTCCGGGGATGCCAGGAAGCCTGCGCCCTTGCCCCGGGTGACTACGGTTTTGGACGGACAGCCCAGGTTCAGGTTGATTTCCTGATACCCCATTTCCTGCAGGGTCTCCGTTAGCTCCAGAAAGCCTTCTGCATGGTTCGTCAGAATCTGCGGCACCACGTACAGTCCCTCATTGTGCTGTGACAGCACCTCGTTTCGCTCCTTGGTTTTCATGCTGCGCTTCTCATGTGGCTCCAGAAACGGGGTGAAATATTTGTCCAGCGGACCGTAGACGGCTGCGTGGGCATTGCGGTAGATGAAGGTAGTGACGCCCTCCATGGGGGCCAGATAGATGCGTGATATCGGCATGGCTGTGTGCTCCTGTTCCCTTTTATTCTTTCTGAAAACAGAAGTATATTGTCAGCTTCTGTCCAGTTTCGTCCTTTATCTTATCACATGTATCGCACAGATGCATTCTTTTTTCGCTCTGGTTTGGGATGCCCTTATCCGCACACGTAAACTGGTTGACCCCTCCCCGCTTTTGCGCTATTCTATTTAAATAAGATAAATGCTTTCTTTACTATTGCATAAAATGATTTCAGACCGGAGGTTTTTATGTATACACTTTCTCTGTTTCTGCTGACCCTGTTCAGTCTCTATATCGGTGTCTTCGCTTTCTTCCGCTGGGACGCTTCTTTTCTGCGGAATCTCAGTCACGCGCCCGTCCAGGTCCTGTTTATCCTGGCCTTTGTCGCGCTGCTTCTGGCGGCGCTGGTGCTTTTATACCGCCTGGTAAATGGCATGTCTGAGAAAAATCAGAAGCGTCTGGGGCTGTCCTTTTTTCTGATACTGGCTGTCGGGCAGCTCGGTTTTCTGGCTGTGATTCGTCCCCAGCTTCGCTATGATCCCTTAAAAATCTTCGATATGGCCATCGAAATGCTGCGGACGCACACCATCTCCGGCACTTATGAAACCGGATACTTTGCCCGGTACACCAATAACTATCCGCTGACCATTCTGACTTACTGGCTTCTGAAGCTTTTACAGGACGTCGGCGTGCCGGAAAGCGGCTTTATGCTGGCGGTACAGCTGGTAAATGTCGTGTGCATTCTGGTTTCCGTGGTACTGGGGTATCTGATTTTAAAAGAACTGAAAGGCCGGACGGAAGCAGTCTTCTTTCTCGGCGTCTGCGTCCTGTGTCCGCTGTCCTATGTGTGGGCCGGGTATTTCTATACGGCCAACTGTTCCATGCCGTTTTTAATGGGAATTGTGTATCTGGGCATCCGGATTCAGAAGGCCCTGGATGCTTTTCATCGCAGGACCGTGGTACATTCGGTCCTCACCACGGCTTCAAATTACCGAAAAGGCCGTCTCACGCTTCTTTTCGCGCTCCTTGGCGTCGTGACCGTCTTCGGGTTTAAGCTGCGGGCTACGGCGGCCATCGCGCTGATTGCTCTTTGCATTGACAGCGCGCTTAGGAGCTGGCGCAGACGGGAGGAAGGACTGGCCGGATTGATTGGTGAAACACTCCGGACACTGTCTGTTCCGTTTATCGCTTTCGCGGTGACTGCCGCCCTGTCCCTGGGACTTTTCTCATCGGCTGTGAATACCTATGTAAATTTCGATTACAAAAACATCGGATTTCCGGCGGTTCACTGGGTCATGATGAGTGCACGCTGGGACGGCTCCTTTGACCAGAATGATGAGAATTATACCGTAAGCTTTGAGACTAAAGAAGAAAAAACTGCAGCTGACCTGGCAATTCTGAAAGAGCGCATCAAAGAGGCTGGACCTTTAGGGCTTGTAGCCCTTTCAGGCCGCAAGCTTCTGAACACCTGGGTGGACGGCACCGACAGCTACCAGGCCGAGGACAGCTACGCTTCCTATGGGAAGGTCTATGATTATCTCATTGGAAATAAGAGCGGACTGCTGCTCATCTATACCCAGGCCTTCCGGACGCTGGAGATGCTGGTCATCGGCTTGGGGGCAGCGAACGCACTGGTAAGGCTCTGGCGTAAAAAGAAAAGACCGCAGCTCTTTTTGGTACAGCTGACTCTGCTTGGCGGTATGGCGTTCCATCTTCTTTGGGAGACGAATCCGTTGTACAGTATCGGATTTACATACCTGTGTCTGATGCTGCTGGCAGACGGCGTGGCAGAATTTACCGAAGCGCTTCCCGACTATACCGTATCCGATCGTCTCTGGATCACTCCGGCTGCCGGTACGGTGCTGCTGGCGCTGCTTCTGGTTTTCGCCAAAAAAGAGCTGGTGGATACACCCATCGAGGCTTATGATTATGCCATTGACCAGTATCAATACGCAGGCGGATACGACGGCTATGTGACCTCTTACGACCAGAATTATGTGCAGACCTTTACTACCGACAAGCCTTTTAACCGCATCTCCATCCGGGTTATCAATCCGTTGGATGATTATAATCAGTCGGCCTTCTGCGTTCGGCTTACAGACGGCAGCGGTCATGTGGTCTATGAAAATGACCGATTTCTGGCAGGGCTGGTAACAAAAACGGCTCTGTACGAATTTCAGTTGGAAGATATCGTGCCGAACGGCGAGACAGCCTATACACTGGAGATTTGGCCGGGGTATATCGAGGATGAGAACAGTCTGGAATTTCTGTCCTACACCACCGGAAACTGGGATCTGTATCCGGATGGACAGCTGAGCGTGGGCGGCGAGACCGTCAAGAATGGGGATCTGGCCTTTGCGGTATATCAGTATCGGGTGACGACATACTTTAGCCTGAAGCAGTATCTGGTGCTGTGCGCGGGAATGATCATGCTGGCTGTCGGGGTTACGGTACTCAGTCGGAAGATGTTCGTATAAACCAACAGGCAGGGGGCAGAAAAACTTTCCTAAGGAGAGGCCAAGTCGCCTCGAACGTGGAAATTTTTTCTGCCCCCTGCCGTCCGTCTATCATAATCCGCAATAATACGAATCCATCCACTGCAGTCTTCGCTCCACAAACGCCTTCACAAATTCCGTCTGCTCCCGCCCGATGGCTTTATCCCATATGGCATTCTCCCGTTCCAGTACCCTGTTATATTCCAGCATTCCGTATAATTGCTCTATCAGCTCCTGCAGATATTCCTCCGTCAGCACCGTACTGCGAAGTTTCATAATTGTACACGATGTACTCTAGCGCCTGTGCATTTTGAATACATTCATCCAGTTCCGGGAATTTCTCCTTGTCCGAAAATGCTATTTGGTATTCTCCGGACACTTCGATATCTCCCCGCCAGTCATCTGCTGTCTGGGAAATCAGATAGGCTCTTTCTTCCTCTTCTGCGTAGACCGGTAAGGTCGTTCCCTCAAAATACCTTCTTCAGGAACATGCTGTTCCCCCCTCATTTATCTCCTGTCTTTTCTGTCAGTGACCTAACAGTATATACTCTGCGTTTTCACAGAGCACTTCCACCCCCTGGAATTTTTCTATATTCTGCTCATAATCCAGCCGGTCCACATAGAGGACCGCATCGCCTTTTTCGCTGAGAAAGGCCTCGATGCCGCCGTCCCGGCAGTGAAAATCGCCGCTGATCTCGGCTACGAACAGCATATTCTGCTCCCAGTCGCCGATGGCAGCCGGATCCTCGCCGGGGACGTAGACGTAGGCTTTCTCTCCGGCGTATGACGCGTCCCGGCTGACGCTCTCCCGGATAAAGAGCTGGAAGGGGTCGCCGTGAGCCTCACGGATGACGTGGAAGTACGCGTTTTTCATGTATATTACGACAAGCACGAAACTGGCGACTGTGGCTGTTATCCCCACCAGGGTACGAATCCCGGAGAATTGTCCACATTTTTGCTCCGTTTTTCTACCGTCATTTTCAGATGATTTTTCACCTTCAGATTCTGTGACGTCTTTCTCTTCCCCGGCTAACGGCAGCCGGATCAGACCCCCCAGTATCGCCGCCGCTCCCAGTGCCAGCGGCACAGTACAGGGGTAGCAGTACCAGATGAGCTTCGTTCCGATGGCGGAAAAGCCCAGGAACGGCAGTAGAAACCACAGCAGGATACCGCCGCCCTGCTCCAGCAGGATCCGATTCCAGGCTTTTTTTCGCCACATATATAACAGGCCGCACAGGATTCCGACTACACAGATCAGCAGCTGCCAGCGGTAGATGAAGCCCTCGGCTCCGAATACCATATCGTAGTAGAAGCTGAACGGAAACTGATGTCCCTCGAAGTTGGCGCTTCCGGTACGGGCCAGCAGATCCACTTTTATCATGTTTTTCAGGAAGAACAGGCCGTCTTTCGTGAAGCGCCAGCCAAACCATAAAAGCAACGGCACAAAAACAGACAGCAGGAAACCGCCCCATTCTTTCTTTTTGAACCGCAGCATTTCCCCATTTGCCAGCAGGCAGATGCCGCCAATGGCCATAATCATACCGGCATGCCAGCTTTTGGTCAGAAAGGCCAGGGAGAACATCAGCCCGCAGAGGTATACGTTTTTATGGTTTTTCTTTACGGACAGCATGGCCAGCATAGCCAGCGTGAAGAACAGAAGATAGATGGAATCCGCGTCACCTGCCCGGGCCAGATGGGCCGACAGTGGTCGTTCATTGGCGCAGAAAAAGCCCAGTACCAGAAGCGAGGTCTCTTTGCTGTAACGCCTGGCGAACAGGGCGCAGGCGATTCCGGCCAGCAGATAGGAAAACGCGGATGTAAATCGCAGGCCAAAGACACTGTAGCCAAAGAGCTTAAACCCCAGCACAATGCCCCAGTAACTGATAGAGGGCTTCAGATTCCAGTCATCCACCCGGTAGTTGTAGGTATGCTGAATATAGTCGCCGTTCTGGATCATTTCATAGGCATTAACGCCGTGGCGGGCCTCATCCCAGGAGTCTACATACTGCACGTCCAGACAGCGAAAGCAGTAAAAGGCAAGCACCAAAGCGCCTGCCGCAAAAAAGATCCAGTAATATTTTTCAAACAGTCCGAGCAAGAGTCTGTAAAATTCTGTAAATCTATTTATCATTTTTTTCCAAGCAACCATATACTTCCCCCAAATCATAAAGCAAAGCTCTCATTTATGATTTTAAATATGATTTATTTCAGCATTTCTTTCAGTGTTCCGCAATATACGCTGTACATCACCGCCGCAAACTGGTCATACCCCGCCGCGCCCGGATGCAGGGCGTCGCCCTCTTCGAAATTGGCGTCACTGTTGTGCATGAATCCAAGGGGAATCAGCACGATATTTTTCTTGCCTTTGAATTTCTTTGCCATGGCCTTCGCCAGATCTATGACACGCTTGTCGGATCGATTTTTAAATTCACCCGGCAGGAAAGCGGTGCCATCCTGCTTCACCATGGTTCCTATTTTCTCCTGGTCGCCCCAGTACAGGGTATTCACCAGATAAATGGGGATATCCGGGTCGTGACGACGGATATTGTCCACCATCCGGGCGATGGCGTTCACGGTATCAGCAGGGTCATCTTTCAGGCCGTTGGTTCCCAGGAAAATCTGAATAGCGTCCGGATCAATGCCCGTGGACAGCTTGTAATATTTCCAGTCGAACATCTTCTGAACCGGATCGTAAAAGGGCTGGACTCCTTCGTCATTGCCATCGGAATAGAACTTGGTGGGCTCCAGGTAATCCTGGGCCGAAAAGCCGCTCCGTCCCTCATGGCTGTACCGCGTCCAGCCTCTTGTGCCCGCAAAAGTGAGCTGGTCCCCTGACAGATGGTAGATGGTCCGATACCATTCCCGTCCGTCCGAAAGACTGTCGCCGATATTTACGAGCGAATATTCCCCCTCCAGCTTCTCTGCCACATGAAGGGTGCTTTTCAGGGTTATCACTTCATTTACATTATAATCAAATACAGTCAGAGTCAGGTCATATTCACCCACCTGCTCCTCTTTGCCAGTCACGGAGAACCGATCTTCCAGGTTCTCGCCGATCTCGCAGTCCCAGTTGCAGACATAACCATCCCGCAGACCAGACCAGACGACCTCATCGTCATAGAGTTCCACAGTGCTTCCCACTGCCACATAGACATCCTCCGGCAGATAGGCCTCCACCTGAGGCTTATATTTCTTAAGCTCCATCTGTAACATGACATTCCAGACCAGCAGAGCGACGATAACTGCTGCCGGAATTATGAGAAGAAGCTTCTTTTTACTTCTGATTCCGCTCAATGTTTGTCTCCTTACAGATAAATATGGGCCGGTGCTTGGTCTCCATATAGGTCTTCGCCAGATACTCGCCCAGGATTCCGATACAGAACAGCTGGATACCGCCCAGGAAAATGATGATACAGGTCATAGACGGCCAGCCGGACACCGGATCTCCGTAGAGCACTGTTCGAATGATAATAAAACACAGCGCCAGAAACGCCACAATGCAGAAAAAGACTCCCAGAAACGCAGCCATTACCAAGGGCGCTGTCGTAAAGCCCACGATGCCCTCAATACTGTATATCAGCAGCTTCCAGAATGACCATTTGGTCTCCCCGGCGCTTCGCTCCACATTTTCATACTCCAGCCACTTGGTGTTGAAGCCGACCCAGCCAAACAGTCCCTTGGAAAATCGGTTATATTCTCCTAACCGAAGTAACTCATCCACAAACTGCCGGGTCATCAGCCGGTAATCCCGGGCTCCGTCCACGATATCCGTCTTGGACAGCCGGTGCATCAGCGCGTAAAAGCGTCTTGCAAAGAAGGAACGGATCGGCGGTTCCCCATTTCTGGTCACGCGGCGGGTCGCCACGCTGTCATAGTCTTCCGTCGTAATAATCCGGTACATCTCCGGCAGAAGGCTCGGCGGATCCTGCAGATCCACATCCATAATGGCCACATAATCGCCGTCCGCATAGGACAGACCGGCGTACATGGCTGCTTCTTTTCCGAAATTCCGTGAAAAGCTCACATATTTCACACGGTCATCCCGCTCTGCCAGCTTCTTCATTTCCATGAGGCTTGCATCCCGGGAACCGTCATTTACAAATAATACTTCCAGCCGCACCTGAGGCATCTCCCCTGCGGTCTTCGCAATCGCGTCATAAAAGATAGGAATCGCTTCCTGCTCATTATAACAGGGAACAATAATTGAAATCTTGTCCATAGCTATTTTTCTTTTTCTTTCTCCTCGTCGTCAAAACCGCGAATCTGGTCAATCAGGAAGGGCGGACGGTTTCTCGCCGCGTCGAAGGCTCTCCAGATATACTCGCCCAGAATTCCCAGCATTACCATGGTCACACCAAAGGAAAACAGCATCAATACCATCATGGACGTCCAGCCCGGTACGTCCTCCACGCCGGTCAGCCGCTGTACCATCAGTACAATCGCCCAGATAACAGCTCCTGCCGCATATACACCACCCAGTCCGGTCATAAAGCGCACCGGGAAATAGGAGAAGCTCATCATGGAATCCACAACCAGCTTGATTTTCTTCGACAGGGTCCACCGGGACTCCCCGATCTCTCTGGCTTTCCGGTGGAAATAAACCTTCTCGGTCTTGAAGCCTACCCAAAGCACCTGCAGAGTTAATGCGGAATTCTTCTCATCCAGCATCAGCAGCACTTCAATGACCTGACGATCCAGAAGATAACAGTCAAAGCCGCCTTTGGGCATATTTTTCATAATCAGCTTCCGGGTAATGGTGTAGTAGAGGTTGGCGAAAAACTTCTGAATGGCGCCCTCGTCGCGGTCGGCTCGTACCGCCAGAACCACCTTATTGCCCTCTTTCCATTTCTCGTAAAGCTGCAGGATCAGCTCGGAATCCTCCTGCAGATCTGCCTGCTTGGTCACAGCACAGTCGCCGGTGCAGACAGAAAGGCCCGCCAGAATGGCGGAATGCTCGCCAAAGTTTCTGGAAAGCTTCACCAGTCTGACCTTGTCATCCATATCGCGGATCTGATTCATGATTTCCCAGGAATTATCGCCGGATCCGTCGTCCACGAAGACAATCTCGTAATCCTCCAGCTTATGCAGAATCTTCTCTTTCATGTCCTCATAGAGGAGCATCAGGGTATCGGAGTTCCAGTATACCGGAACGATAATTGAAAGCTTGCTCATCGTCTGCGGGTTCCTCCCACTTCTTTGATAAATTCATCGTAATCACGGATGTATTCGTGGCCGTCGTAATGGGTGTTAGCCAATACTAATAATACGGAATCCGCGCTGAAATCGTACATATCCTTCCAGAGCATGGTGGGCAGATAGAGTCCCATACGGGGACGGTTCAGCTCGATGATATCCTCCTCAAAGCCATTGTCCACGCGCACCTTGCTGGACCCGCTCACGTTGATAAGAACGAATTCAGAATTGCGGTTGGCGTGCTGGCCCCGGACTACTTCACTGTCAGAACCATAGATGTAGAAAACACGCTGAATGTCAAAAGGAATATCCTGTGCTCCCTCTACAACCACCAGCTTTCCACGCTCATCGCCCAGATCACCGAATTCCAGAATCTTGTACTGATCTTTAATACTCATATTTTCTCTCCCAGATTTATTAAAATGCGTCATTCTTAAAACGCATTGATTGCGTCAATGACGTAAGACTGTTCTTCCTCTGTCATGCCGTTGTACATAGGCAGAGAAAGTACCTGTGACGCGTACTGCTCGGTAATGGGGAAATCGCCCTTCTTATAACCCAGATACTGATAAGCCTCTGACAGATGGGGCGGAATCGGATAGTGAATAATCGTTCCGATCTCCTTTTCCTCCAGATATTTTTTCAGCTCGTCGCGCTGCTCGCTTCTGACTACAAACTGATGCCATACGGCGGTGGCTCCCTCCTGTACTCCCGGAAGAATCAGTTTGTCGTTCTGAATCTCTGCAAGATATCTGGCCGCAATCTGGCGGCGCTCCTCCTCGCACTCCTCCACATGGCGCAGACGCACACGAAGAAGTCCTGCCTGTAATTCATCCAGACGCGAGTTAGCTCCGACTACCTTATTGTAATAGCGTTTCTCGCTTCCATAATTGCGGTACACACGGAAATCCTCAGCCAGTCCCGCGTCCTTCACAACCACTCCGCCGCCGTCACCAAAAGCGCCGATGTTCTTGGAAGGATAGAAGGAAAAGCAGCCCACATCTCCGAAGGTTCCGGTCATCTGACCATCAAAGCAGGCTCCATGGGACTGGGCACAGTCCTCCACCAGCTTCAGATTGTATTTTTCTGTCAGCTTCTTGACTTCGGCCATGTTAGAAGCCTGGCCATAGAGGTGTACCACCAGAATCGCCTTGGTGCGCTCAGTGATTTTCTCCTCGATCTTGGATACATCGATATTGTAATACGGATTCGGCTCCACGAAAATCGGGGTCGCGCCGTTCATGGTGATACCCATAACGCTGGCAATGTAGGTATTGCCCTGGACAATGACCTCGTCGCCCTTACCGATACCCAGCAGACGAAACGCGATCCACAGTGCATCCAGGCCGCTGGCCAGACCCACGCAATGATTGCCGCCTGTATAAGCCGCAAATTCCTCCTCGAAGCTCTTTACCTCATTGCCCAGCACATACCAGCCGGAGCGAAGCACCTCAAGGGCCTTTGACTCAAATTCCTCCTGATACCGGAAGAAGCCTCTATCCATACGGTTTGCCATAACTTTCATTTTACAGCCGCCTCACTTTCTATCCTTTGCGGCAGACCTGCTTTTCTCTTTCCTGGAAATGGGCAGATCTATGCCTTATAAAATACATTACTCGTATTTATCATCATAACACGCGTTGAAATATTCGTCAATCGGCTTTCCATCCGCTTCAGTCAACAGAAGGGTCAGCTTCTCCGCGCCTGTTCCATTCAGATGATCCACGTCGATATAATCGTCAGCTGTCAGCTCCAGGTACTCCGTCTTCGCCAGATTGAAATCCAGATACTCCACGCCGAAACGCTCCGCCAGCTTCTGCACGTAAGCATGGGCTGAATCGTAGGGACCAATGGCCTCCAGATACTGATTGAGGCTCGGCGCTGTCACAAATACCAGACGAATATCATGCTCCCGGCAAAAGCTTACGATTTTTTCTATATAAGAAACAGGATACGTCGTATCCAGCTGCATGTCATCGGCCACTTTGCCGAAATTGTCCCACCAGGTAATGGCGTCCACGTCCAATCGCGCGTCAGACCAAACGAAGCCCCGACCTGCGTACTGGTCTGCCTCCACGGTCACCGGCTCGTATTTCCGGTAGCTTTCGGCCTGCTTCTTCGCCAGATTTTCCCGTACGTACGCGAAGTCTCCAAGCTCCTGCCAGCTGCGCCGGAAGGGAAAGAAGCGGTTCGTGTAATTCTTCGCCTCCGTGGTAGTCAGCAGGAAAGAAAGCTTATTCAAAGAAGGCCGCATATAGTCGGAAATGATATTGGCCTGCACCAGGTCACGGTCTTCGCTGTCCATAAACAGGAACTTGTAGTACATATCCAGATAGACGGTTTTCAGGTCGTAAAGTCTGGCCGCCTCCCGCAGAAGGTAGTAGGATGTATCGTAATTCTGGGAAGAAGAACCCAGATTGTATGCTGTCCTTCCGGTCAGTTCTTCGTAGAGTTCCGGGTCGTAGGCCCGGTAGCAATGGGAGCTTCCCAGGAACAGGGTATCGATCTCCTCGCCTGCGTCGGCGCGCTCATAGAGCTCATGCATAGTTAGCCTTGTGTAACTTTGACTGTCGTCCATCAGGAGGTAATTACAGAGTCTGATGAGACCGCAGAGCAGGGCTATGACTGCCACTATCATCAAAAGCCATCCGAACAGGGCTTGTTTTTTTGTTTTCACGGAAACTGAAGCCTCCTTTCTGATCAATAACGGACGTTCGGTCGCGTCATTCGCAAAACCGAACTGTTACTTAAAACTGTGTATACAGGAATCCGCTGGTATCATAAGCCGCGCCGTACACGCCAAAGATGAGTACAGCCCCAAGCAGTGCCGTATATATCAGGCACCGCAGCACTGCATTTCGCTCCAGAATCCAGCTTTGGAACGCGAAGCCTTTTTCATTCAGCACGTCCTTCGCTATCACAGCCAGAATACCAAACACCAACAGCACCCACTCGAAACTGCCAAGCTGCATACCCGCAAAATCCTGCAAACGGAAATTCGTGAGAATCACCCTCAGCATTCCCTTTAAATCTCCCAGGGAATTCACCCGAAACACCATCCAGGTGGCGTCAACGAACAGGAATATCAGTACACGCTTCACTGCGCGCGGCACTTTCCAATTCTTAATATCGAAAATCTGTCCGATGCCATGCAACAGTCCCCACAGCAGAAAATGAAAGCCGGTTCCGTGCCAGATACCGCTGACCCCGAAGGTAATCAGGATATTGACGGCTCTGCGAAAGCGCCCCCTGCGGCTGCCACCCAGCGGAATATACACATAATCCCGAAGAAAGCTGCTTAAGGAAAGATGCCACCTGCGCCAGAAATCCTGCACGGAATCCGCCTGATAAGGCCGCTTGAAATTCACCAGCAAATCAAAGCCCAACAGTCCGGCAATTCCTCTCCCCATATCCGTATAGCCTGCGAAATCGCAGTAAATCTGAAAAGCGTAAAGCGCCGTCGCCAGAATGATTTCCACGCCGCCGAAGGCCCCAAACTGACTGTACACCGCATTAACCGGAATGGCAATGCGATCCGCAATCAACAGCTTTTCGCACAGACCCCAGAGCAATAACAGGGCGCTTCGCCGGATACGCTCCGGATCCCGCACCGGGAGCGTACCTATATTCTGAATCTGTCGGAGCAGATTGCCGCTGCGCTCGATGGGCCCCTGCACCAGCTTTGGGAAAAAAGCCTGGAACAGGGCGAAATTCAGGAGATTATGCTCGGCCCGCACGGTTCCGCGGTAAACGTCGGTTAAATAGCCGATGGCCTGAAAGGTATAGAAGGAAATACCGATGGGCAGGGCGATATTGCTGCGGTTGTATTTGAAAAAGCAGAGGACCGCCACGTGGAATCCCACGACTGCCACAAAAACGCCCGTTGCCAGGCTGCTTTTTTTCTGCTCTGAAGCAGAACTTTTTCCGGCTTCCGGCATTGCCTTTGATTCTGCCTCAGCTTTTTTTACGCCATTTGTTATTCCATATTTTTCCAGTATCAATCCGGCCACCCAGGTCACCAGTGTGGACCCGATCAGCACCGCCAGATACTTTGTCCCAAAGGTCCCTAAAAAAACATAACTGGCCGCAAGAAGCCACACTGTCCGGAACCGTCCGGGCAGCATTAGATATACAAGCCATACGATTGGAAAAAAGACCAGAAAGGCCAGCGAAGTAAATCCCATACTTTCCTCCCTTTATTCCTGCACTTTTCCGAAAAACCGGCCCTCTGCAGGCCATTTCCCATAAAGCAGAAAATCAAGCAGCCGTACCCGCTTCGTAACTGCGATAATCGCCGCCGTGATGGCACTCATGGCGATAAAGGACGCCAGCACGAACAGGAACCATCTCGCCGAATACTGCGCATACACCTGTCCCCGGTTCAACACCGTGGCGAAATGGAAATGCACCACATAAATCTCCAGGGTATAGCCGCCCAGCCAGGCCAGAAACTTTTTGAACCGATTCGGACCGCATTTCCACAGAAGCCAGCAGACCGCCGCACAGCCCAGAAAGGAAGCAATGATCTGCCGCCCCAGTAAAAGAAGCGTGGTCACATCCTGAAGATCCAGCAGTACCGCCATGGTCAGAAGTCCCACAAGCGCCAGCGCGCCGCCTGCGTTTTTCACCATTTCCGGCAAAGCTTTCAGGCGTTCCTTCTGCTCTCCGGCCAGATAACCGGCCAGATAGAATGGCAGATAAAGCCGGGTCAGTCCCGGACTTAAAAACTCCACGCCCACCAGTGTCTCCAGCAGAACCGCCGCCGCCAGTCCCAGATAGACTGCCCAAAACACAATTTTTCCGCCCAAAGCGCCAAAGCTCCGCTCTGCCACTGCGCCCGCCAGCTCTGCCGTATAGACCATCAGCGTCAGAAGAAACAGCGTCATCAGAAACCACAACCCCTTATCCAGCCCGAACAGAGTCTCCACAATATTCGCCGCCGGATGCAGAGGATGCTGCAGCACGATCCAGAAAAAGAAGGGCGTCAGATAGCTGAGTGCCCGTTTTTTCAGCTTCGCGTCGTACGCGGAAAGGCTGGAAATTTTCCGCCCCATTCCGCACAAATAGCCGCTGACCAGAATGAACAGCGGCATTTGAATGACTTTTATTACATCGTAAATAATTCCGTCCTCCATATGGTTCCACACCAGGACGTGGCCCACCATCACAAGCAGAATGGCCATGCCCTTGGTGGCATCTATGGTAAGACTACGGGATTTCTGACTCATAAATAATTACGATTCCTCATTCATCTTCGCCAGCTTTGCTGCCTGGTCGGCTGCGATGCAGGCGTCGATAATCTCCTGGATATCTCCGTTCATGATCTTATCCAGCTTGTACAGGGTCAGTCCGATCCGGTGATCGGTCACGCGGCCCTGGGGGAAGTTATAGGTACGAATCTTCTCAGAACGATCTCCGGTACCGATCTGGCTTCTTCTGGCCTCTGCCTCCGCGTCGTGGGCCTTCTGGCACTCGATATCGTACAGCTTGGCACGAAGCAAAGCGAACGCCTTCGCCTTATTCTGCAGCTGAGACTTCTCGGTCTGGCTGTATACCACGATTCCTGTGGGGTAATGGGTAAGACGTACCGCGGAGTCAGTGGTGTTGACACACTGTCCGCCGTTACCGGACGCACGCATGACGTCAATACGGATATCCTTCTCGTCGATCTGCACATCCACTTCCTCTGCCTCCGGCATCACGGCCACGGTAATGGTGGACGTGTGAATTCTTCCGCCGGACTCGGTCTCCGGTACACGCTGTACCCGGTGTACGCCGGACTCGTATTTCATCACAGAGTACGCGCCCTGACCGTTGATCATGAAGGTCACGCTCTTCATACCGCCGATGCCGATCTCGTCGGCTTCCATCAGCTCTACCTTCCAGCGGCGGCTCTCTGCGTAATGCACATACATACGGTAAATCTCAGCCGCGAACAGGGCAGCCTCGTCTCCGCCTGCGCCCGCGCGGATCTCCACAATAACGTTCTTGTCATCGTTGGGGTCTTTCGGCAGAAGCAGAATCTTCAGGGTGTGCTCCAGCTCCTCGATGCGGGCCTTCGCTTCGTTCAGCTCCTCTTTGAGCATCTCGCGCATTTCCTCATCGTTCTCTTCTTCCAGCATCATAAGACTCTCTTCCACAGTCTCTTTACACTTTTTGTATTCCTTATAAGCATCGACGATAGGCTGCAGATCACTCTGCTCCTTCATCAGCTTCCGGAAACGCTCCTGATCACTGACCACGTTCGGCTCATTCAGCTCGTTCATGATATCCTCGTAACGCAGAAGCAGGTCATCCAACTTGTCAAACATGCTTGTTCCTCCATTAAAATCTTATCTATTAAAACCTTCCACGACCCGGTCAAGTCCGGCCAGGTCCTTTACTACCTTTACATCTGCGAAGCCCTGCTGACGCAGAAGCTCTGCCACACACGCTCCCTGATCGCAGCCGATTTCCAGGAAAAGACCGCCGCCCGCCCGTAAGTACTTCGGCGCTTCTTCGGCTATTTTCCGGTAAAAATACAGTCCGTCCTCATGTCCATCCAACGCCATATAGGGCTCGTGGAGCCGCACCTCATCCATCAGGGTTTCGATCTCCGCCCTTTTTATATAAGGGGGATTGGACACGATTACATCAAAGGCGCTCTCTATCTTATCAAATAAATCGCTTTGAATAAGCGCTGCTTTCGCTCCCAGCCGCTCCCGGTTTTTCTCAGCCACCTTCAGGGCTTCCGGCGATAAATCCACGCCTGTACCTTCCACGCCGGGTTTTAGATGCAGCAGACTCAGGAGAATACAGCCGGATCCGGTACACAAATCCAGAAACTGCATCCCGTCCCTCAGAAACTTCGCTGTCTCCTCCACCAGAATCTCCGTGTCCTGTCTGGGAATCAGCACATGCTCATTTACATAGAAGGAAAGCCCCATAAATTCCTGCTCGCCGGTAATCTGCTGCAGGGGAATCCGCCGTTCCCGCTTTACAAGCGACGCCCGGTACTGCTCCTCCTGATCATGGGAAATGATTTCGTCCGGATACGCCAGATAATGACTGCGGCTCACGCCCGTACACCATTCCAGTAGATACCAGGCGTCGAGATCCGCATCCGGTACCTCTGCTGCGGTTAGTCTTTTCTTACCAAGGTTCCAGGCCTCCCGGAGCGTCATGCCTTTTCCTCCAGAACCTCTTCCACTTCTTTCGGCTCCCCGTCAAAGGTCTCTGCGGATGCTTCCTCATCCTCTTCCAGGAGCTCTTCCATGTCACCGGCCTGAAGCTGTGCTTCTTCCGCCTCGTCTACTGTCTCAGCTTCTTTCTCCAGCGGCTCTCTGCCCTGCCAGGTTCTCCAGTCAAAGACCGCTTCCACAGCGGCGATAGCCACCTCGATCATATCGTCGTCCGGCTCTCTGGTGGTCAGTCCCTGCATCCACATACCGGGACGGCTTAACGCCAGTACCAGCTTATTCTCGCTTCTTCCGGCCAAACGGATGAATTCATAGGACACGCCCGCGATCACCGGCACCAGCGCGATACGGAATACCACGCGGAGAATCGGGGATTCCACACGGATAAAGATGAAGAAAATGATGCTGACAATCATAACAATCAGCATAAAACTGGTTCCACAGCGCTTATGCTCCTTGGAGCTGCCGCGCACATTTTCCACATTGAGCTCCAGTCCGTGTTCCACGCAGTTGATGCATTTGTGCTCCGCGCCGTGATACTGGAACACCCGCTGAATATCCTTCATCCGGGAGATTAGCAGAATATAACCGATAAAAAGCAACAGACGAATGCCTCCCTCGATCAGCGCGAGCAGGGTATCGGATACGATGACCCTGCGAAGCAGCGCCGCTGCGAAATAAGGCAGAACCATGAAGATCGCTACAGCCATGACAATGGAAAATGCCACAGTCAGATCCATGACTACCTTCTCAGCTTTCTCGCCAAACAGCTTATCTATCAACTGATCCGCTTTGGACGGCTGGGTCTCTTCCTCGTCGTAAAAGCTGGCAGAAAAGGTCAGGCATTTCATGCCCAGCACCAGGGAATCCACGAAGCTGATAACGCCCCGCACGATGGGAAGCCGCTTCAGCCTTTTATTACCGATGCCCTCATAGGTACTCAAATGCACCTCGATCTCTCCGTCCGGCTTTCGCACACCCACGGAATAGACATCCTGATTTTTCATCATAATGCCTTCCAGAACCGCCTGTCCGCCGATTCCTGAATATCTTGTCGTACTCATGTGTACTTTTTCCTCCATATATAGGCATTTCCTATTGTATGCAAAACGGGATGAGATCTTCCAACCTCACCCCGTGCTCACACTTATTGCTATTATTTTGTAATACCGTACTTACGATTGAATTTATCAATACGTCCACGAGCTGCAGCAGCCTTCTGCTGACCTGTGTAGAATGAGTGGCACTTGGAGCAGATTTCTACGTGGATGTCCTTCTTTGTAGAACCTGTTACGAATGTGTTGCCGCAGTTGCAGGTTACGGTTGCCTGATAA
Source organism: Laedolimicola intestinihominis (assembly GCF_040096155.1). Taxonomy (NCBI): domain Bacteria; kingdom Bacillati; phylum Bacillota; class Clostridia; order Lachnospirales; family Lachnospiraceae; genus Laedolimicola; species Laedolimicola intestinihominis. Next base: position 207,233 of record NZ_JBBMFE010000002.1, read on the forward strand.
TACTCCGGATGGATTCCTTCCTTCATGATTTTCACCTCTTCAAATTTATTTTGTGAACTTCTGGTTGCTGTTTCCCGGCCAATGCTGTTCCGATGTTTCCGCAGCAAGCTACCCCGGGCTATCCCTGCAAGTCCCTGCAGTTGAGCTGAACGCACACGTCTTTGCACATACAACAGCTTCTAGATTATAGCACAGGCTCGGGCGGATTACAAGCCGGAAAATTATATTTTTGAAAATAAATACTTTGTAACAGGAAAATCCTGCGGACTGACACTTATTCTCTGTCCGTCCGCAGGATTCTGTCTGTTCCTTCTATATAGAAGATTCTCTAGTTTTTAAGCTGCCTCGGTGCCTTTCTTCTTATTAAAAAGCTCCTTGCCCGAAGTGTATACAATAATCACACCCAACAGCATCAGCAGAATTGCCAGCACAAGCTGCAGTCCCTCTACCATGAATACGCCGGTTCCTGCTGAAAATGCCTTTACCATGGCGATAGCTCTCTGTACCAGTGCCGTAAATGTTACACAAAGCATCACGATAAGGGGCGGGAACAGGGTCCGGTTCTCACGGCCTGTCACCTTCAGGAATACGCAGAGGGTAATCAGTACCAGTGCACTTAAGAGCTGATTTGCGCTTCCGAACAGCGGCCAGATATTCGCATAGCCGATCTGAGTCAGGAGGTAACCAATCAGCAGGGTAACTACGGTGGAGAAGTACTTATTGCAGAGCAGCTTTCTCCAGCCTTCCGCATGCTCCATATCGTCTACGCTGAACAGCTCCTGGAAGGACATACGTCCAATACGGGCTACAGCGTCCAGACTGGTGAGCGCCAGGGCGGATACGCACATGGTCATAAAGCACTGGGCGATATAAACCGGCAGACCGAACATCTCCAGGAATCCGGCTACGCCGTTAGAGAAAATCTGGAACGGAGTTCCCACCGCCGCGGTTCCGTCTGCGGATGCTGCAGCGCCTGCCACACAGAGAGCCAGAACAGCCAGAAGGCTTTCCAGAACCATGGCGCCGTAACCAACCTTTACCATATCCTTCTCATTTTCAATGGTCTTGGATGAGGTTCCGGAGGATACCAGGCTGTGGAAACCGGATACCGCACCGCAGGCTACGGTAACGAACAGAATCGGGAACAGGTTACCAAGCTTCTCATTCTGGAAACCGGTATAGACCGGCAGGTTCATATTCGGATGAGCCACCAGAAGTCCTGCTACCGCGCCGAGAATCATGCCCACGAACATGAAGGTGGTCATATAATCACGGGGCTGCTTCATCAGCCACATAGGTAATACAGATGCCAGGAAAATATAAGCAAAGGTCACATACAGCCAGGTGCTCTTACCTGCTATCAGCGGCATATTCATGCCGAGAGCCAGGGACGCGAAGGTGAACAGCAGTCCTAAAACAACCTCTTTCCAGCCGTCCAGGTTAAACTTCTTCTGAAGCAGTCCGAATACTACCGCAAAGCCCATGAAGAACAGGGAAATGCTTCCGGCTGCGCCATTTACATCTGCAAGCTCCGCAAGGACCGTTGTGCCCTCTTCGGTAACCGTGTAGGCATTGAAGGTTCCGGCTACCATGTCGGCGAAGGCCGCAATGACAATCAGGGTAAACAGCCAGCAGAACAGCAGGAACAGCTTCCGTCCGGTCTTGCCGATATATTTCTCAATCAGCAGTCCCATGGATTTTCCTTCGTTCTTGACACTGGCATACAGGGCTCCGAAATCTGTGACGGCTCCGAAGAAAATGCCGCCGATGAGAATCCAGAGCAATACCGGAAGCCAGCCAAAGGCCGCCGCCTGAATAGCTCCGGTCACAGGGCCTGCGCCCGCGATGGATGAAAACTGATGGGCAAATACCACCCAGCCGTTGGTGGGTACATAATCCTGACCATCCTCTTTGAGTACAGCCGGGGTCTTAGCCTTCGGATCGATGCCCCATTTATTCGCCAGCCAGCGGCCATATAAGGTGTAGCCGGCCAGCAGGCATACTGCTGCGATTACTACGATAACAAGCGTGTTCATAATGTTACTCCTCCTCGATGTCTTTTATGTTTACGTCTTTGGTTTTGCCTGTCTCATTATCAAATTCAAATAGAATCCTGCAAAGCAGGATTCTCCGCCTGCGGCGGGTCGCCTTAGCGACATACTACCTCTCCGCCGCAGTGCGATCCTGTTTTTTGTATAGCAGGGAATTCCATCGGAATTTCCTGTTATACAAAAAAGCCTCCGCCTTCTCAGATTACTCTGAAGAAGACGAAGGCTTTCAAATCCTCCGCGTTACCACTTCTCTTGCTGACTCGATCGCTGTCAGCCTCTCAGTCATATCCTCGGCTCTGTCCGGTCTCTTTTGTATCCCGGCTGCTTCCCGATTGAACATGTGCCCCGATAACGGCGGGCTTCCGGTTCCGACTACTTCTTGTGACATTTTCATCTGAACTGCTTGCAGGGGATGAATCTTTTTCCTGCCTGTTCCCTCACACCGACCGGGAACTCTCTGAAAAGCATTCTGAAAAAAATCCTTGTCCTGTTCATTGCATTTGACTTATGAAACAGTATGCTTGCATTATAGTCCTCTTTTTTCAAAAGTCAAGAGGGGGATTTGAAAAAAGGTTGTACTTTTTTCAATACACATTTTAGATAAATTTGTTCTTTTTCACGGTCTGCACGAATTCCGCGTTGTTCTTGGTACGGGCGAACATGTTCAGGATATTCTCCACAGCCTCCTCCGGCTTCAGGCCGTTCAGGCCTTTCCGGATAATATCCATGGCCTCCAGCTCCTCAGCTGTCAGAAGCAGATCCTCCCGACGGGTGCCGGACTTTGGAATATCGATGGCCGGGAATACGCGCTTCTCCTGCAGCTTCCGGTTCAGCACCAGCTCCATGTTACCGGTTCCCTTGAATTCCTCATAAATGACGTCGTCCATCTTGCTTCCGGTTTCTACCAGTGCTGTGGCCAGAATCGTCAGGCTGCCGCCCTCGCGCATATTGCGGGCAGCGCCGAAAAAGCGCTTGGGCATATGCAGAGCCGCCGGATCAAGACCGCCGGACAGGGTACGGCCACTGGGCGGAACCGTCAGATTGTAGGCCCGGGCAAGACGGGTGATGCTGTCCAGCAGGATGACCACGTCCTTGCCGCTCTCCACCAGACGCTTCGCGCGCTCGATGACCATCTCCGCTACTCTCTTATGGTGCTCCGGCAGCTCGTCGAAGGTGGAATGAATCACCTCCACATTCGGCCCCTCGATAGCTTCTTTGATATCCGTAACCTCCTCAGGGCGCTCGTCAATCAGCAAAATCAACAGCTGCATGTCCGGATGGTTCCGGGTCACGGACTTGGCCACATCCTTCAGAAGAGTGGTTTTACCAGCCTTGGGCGGGGACACGATCATGCCTCTCTGTCCCTTTCCGATGGGAGAAATCAGATCGACGATCCGCATGGCGGTGCTTCCGCCCGGGCGCTCCAGATGGATCCGCCGATTCGGAAAAATCGGAGTCAGATCCTCGAAATTCCGTCTTCTGGCCGCCTCCTCAGGGCGCAGTCCGTTGACAGTCTTTAAGTACAGAAGCGCCGCGAACTTCTCGGTCTGGGAGCGGACTTTTATGTTCCCGCAGAGGATATCGCCTGTCTTCAGGTTATATCTGCGGATCAGGGCCGGATTGATGTAAATGTCGTTTTCACCCGGCAGATAGTTGTCGCTTCGGATAAAGCCGTAGCCGTCTGCCAGCACCTCCAGAATACCGTTGGCTACCTGGCCGCTATCCAGATTGGTGGACTGCTCCTGCTGGGGCTGAACCGTGGTCTGGGTCTGTGGCGCTGCACTGCGGTCATAGGAGGGGCGCTCGTAGGTGCGCTGTTCGTAGCGCTCATTCCGTTCCGGACGCTCATAACGTGTTGGCCGTTCTGTGCGTTCTGTTCGTTCTGTGCGTTCCGCACGTTCCCGCTGCTCTCTCTGCTCCTGACGCTGCTCATAGCGCTCCTGCCGTTCTTTCTGGAACTTCTCCGTCTGGGCAATCTGCTCCTGCCGGCTCACTTCCTCGTCCTTCTCCAGCATCCGCGTAATCAGATCGCTTTTTTTCAATGTGGACGTTCCTTTCATTCCTCTGGTTTTCGCAATACCTTTCAGCTCAGCCAGCGGCAATGATTCATACTGTTCTCTGGTCATTCCCTGTCCTCCTCATTCTACGCCTGTCAACTCTGTAATTTAAAATACGCAAACTTCTGCATTCTTTCTCATTGGGAATCCCGCCCGGATACAGGACGGATCGAAATTTTGAATTTATTATATCCTATTTTCTTCCTGTTTGCAATTCTATTTTTACTTCACAATCCGCCAAACTAATGATAAAATAAGAGAAATTAAAACAGGATGGTGTCTATTGTGATAAAAAAACTGATTTTGCCCGTTTATCTGTGGGCACACCGGCTGATGATGAAAATCTGCTGGAATATTTTCATACATTTTCCCCTGGATCGTAAAAAGGTGGTCTTCAGCAATTTCAACGGCGGCGGCTACGGCGATAACCCCAAGTTTATCGCCCAGGAATTCTTAAAACGAAACCTTGGCTGGAAGCTTTACTGGGTATCTGCCTCGAACTACGATCTGCCCCAAGGCCTTACACCTGTTCGGCCCAATACAGCCGCTTTTGCCTGGCATATGGCCACAGCGGGCACCTGGATCGATGATACGAGAAAGCTCTATTATTTCAAAAAGCGGCCCGGCCAGTTCTATATCCAGACCTGGCACGGAGGATTGGGCCTTAAAAAAGTGGAAAAGGACTGCGAAGAAGCCCTCTCCAAGGAGTATGTAGCCTACGCGAAAATAGACTCGAAAAACATGGATCTTCTGCTGGCCTGCTGCCGCTGGGAGAGCGAATCCTACCGGGAAGCCTTCTGGTATGATGGTCCGATTCTGGAAAAGGGCATCCCGAAAAATGACATTTATTTTGAAGATCCCGCGCCCTATATCCGAAAGGTGCATCAGCATTTCGGCCTGCCTGAAGGCACGAAGCTGGCCCTCTACGCCCCCACCTACCGGGACAGCCGCAAGACCGATATGTACAACCTGGACTACAGCCAGCTCCTGTCCACGCTTGAGAAACGCTTTGGCGGCAGCTGGGCCGTTCTGGTACGGATGCATCCCAATGTCAGCTATAAAGACTACCCGCTGACCTATACAGACCGCATTCTGAACGCCAGCCCCTACGAGAATATGCAGGAGCTCTTGGTGGCCTCCGATATCATCATCAGCGACTACTCCGGCTGCGCCTTCGACTTCCCCATGATCGGCAAGCCCGGCTTCCTCTACGCCGAGGATTACGAGGAAATGAAGCGCACCAAGGACTATTATTTCCAGCTGGAGGAGCTGCCCTTTACACTGGCGCTCACAAATGAACAGCTCATGGAGCAGATCGAGCATTTTGATGAGAAGGATTATCAGAAGAGGTGTAAGGAATTCTGCGATATGCTGGGATTTTATGATGACGGACATGCGTCGAAAGCGGTGGTGGATCTGATTCTTGAAAAAATGAATGTCTAACGCGGGAAAGCGGCCATATCCAGAAGGATGCAGCCGCTTTCCTGTTTTTATCTGTCAGATTTCCCGCACATCTTTTTTCCGATAAAAATCTTCCACAACCCCCGCTATCGCCTTCGACACTCCCCGGCCTACATAGGAATTATCCCGGCCATCCTCGATGGATTTCAGGAAGGCCACGATCTCGTAGCGGATGCCCTCGCCGTCCAGCTGGTAGAAGTAGCGCTTGTTGTTGGCGGGATTTTCGTAGCGAATCTCGAAGTAGTCGGTCTTCCACCAGGGAGCCGGGACGTAGATGTATCCTTCCGTGCCGGAAACCACCAGATCGCCCTCGGACTTGATGCCCTTGCCTACCTGGATGGAGGCCATGGCGTCCGAGTATACGAAATTCACTCTGGAAAATGCGTCATAGGCCTTCGCCTCGTCCGCATAGTGGGTGATGATCTGCTTCTCTGCATAGTCGGTGCCCAGAAGCTGGAACACCGGCAGCAGCGCCGTGGGTCCCCAGTCGCAGAGACTTCCCCAGCTGCGGTTGAACTGGCCCGGGTAGACGTTCGCCTCGTCCTCCAGGCGGGTGCAGGCGGCGTCCACCGAAACCACCTTTCCGATACGACCACTCTTAGCCAGCAAAAGTAACCGGTAATAAGCGGTCGAATAAGCGGTCTTGATGGCCTCCATCAGCACGCACTTTTTCTCCTTCGCCAGGGCGAACAGCTCCTCGCACTCCCGCACAGAAAGCGCGATGGGCGACTCGCAGAGCACATGCTTCCCGGCCTCCAGGACCGCCCGGATCTGCTGATAATGCACGTCCGGGTGTGACAGGATATACATGGCGTCCGACTTCTCCAGAAGCTTCCGAAATTCATTCCGGTCATCCCCGCAGACGCCGGAAATTACTGCGCCGTTTACATAGCCGCTCTCCTTCCGGAACTTCTGAAGGTCCGAAGCATCCCCCACCAGTCCCAGACGGATGGCGTGCTTCTCCGACCGAAGCTGCGTACTGGACACGCCCTCCGTTCTGTCAAGGTAAACCACTTTACAATATTCATTCAGATAATCAAATTTTCCACGCCAATCGGAACCGATGGCAAAGATATCCACATGATAGCGGCGAATATCGTCAATTTTCTGACCCTCGTACTCCTCGATGATAATTTCGTCCGCCAGGCCGGTGGCCCGCACGCCCTCGATGCGCTCCATCAGGGACTGCTGCACATTGATCTTACCCCGGGTCTTGTCGAAATCCTCGGCGGTCACGCCCACAATCAGGTAATCGCCCAGCGCCTTTGCCCGTTCCAGCAGGCGGATATGGCCGTAATGCAGCAAATCATAGGTTCCGTATGTGATAACTTTCGTCATAAAAATCCCCCTGCAACCTTAGTCCGCATCCACCTGGAAAAACGCGTCCAGGAATATCTGCATGGCTTTTTTTGAGCCCACCGACACGCGCAGATAATCCTTCAGAAGCTCATTTCCGTAAGGATGAACCAGCACCTGCTTCTCCTCTTCCAACCGCTCGCTTATCTCCTTCGCGTTGTGATGAGGCTTTATGAAAATGAAGTTTCCGCGGCAGTCGCGGCACTCGTAGCCCTTCTTCTGAAGCTCCTCCAGCGTATAGGCCTTGCCCTCCTTCTCGATGCGAATCAGCTCGTCCACCATCTCTGGGTGATCGAGAATCCGCTCTGCGAACAGCAGGGCAATGGAATTGGCGTCAAAGGTCAGTCGGGCATTCTTTACATAATGAATGATCTCCGGATTGCTGATGATGACGCCCAGACGGCAGGCCGCGATGGAGAACAGCTTGGAGAAGGTACGCAGCACCACCACGTTTTCATCCTTCAGGGCATGTTCGATGAAGGTGTTCGGATAAAAATAATGATACGCCTCGTCGATAATAACGATAGCGCCCACCTCTTTCGCCCGCGCGATAACCTGCTGAAGCTCTTCCTCGGTATACACATTTCCCACCGGGTTGTTGGGATTCAGCAGCACCACGATGCGGGTATTGTCATGGATCGCATTCAGAATGTTTTCAATTTTGATGGTCAGATCCGGCTCGTAGGCCACCGGCACATGCTTATAGCCCAGGATACAGCAGTTGACCCAATACATCTCGAAGGACGGATCCACAGTCACGACCTCCTTGCCCACCTCGCCGAAGGTCTCCAAAAGATAGCGGATGGCCATATCGGAGCCGTTGGTGGTCAGGACATTTTCATACTCCGCGCCGATGAATTTCGCGTATTTATGCAGGAACCGGTCCGGCTCCGGATAGATCGCAAGGAATTCCGGCGTAATCTCCTTCAGCACGGAATCCACAAATTCCTTCGGCAGTCCTTCCGGGTTCTCATTCATATCATAGCGGTGCATGCCGTAGCGGTTCTGCATGGGGAAGACCCGGACGGTGTTTTTTATATATTCATTTACGTGGTAGTTCATAAGATACCTCCTGTCTCTCTGCTGCTGTGGTTGGTAAGCAGAGCTTAGCAAAAATGTATTGTAAATATTTTCCTTTTTTCATTTCTATATCTTCATCTTACTGCATATGGATTAAATACACAAGTCAGGATTCTGCCGAAATTCTTAGTTATAATTCTCAATCTGAGTTCCGGAAATCCATTCATTTACATCGTGATGCCAAGCATACCAAACACCATTCCAATGACGGAATATACAAACAGGTGCAGACACAAAATTGGCAGTGTATGCCGTCCGATGCATTCCAGCGGTCTCTGCAGCCACTTCGTATGCTTCGTCTCATACAGGGCGCTGCACAGAGACATCACAATCAGCGAGCCAGCCGTTCCCACGAAGAGATACAGGGCCATGCTCCGTCCATAATCCCCCACGGACATATTGACGCTTCCATTCCAGCGGGCTGCAAGCACAAAGGCTGCGGCCACCAGGAACAGATAAAACGGCTTTTTCAAAAGCTTTCCGACCCAGTCCTGCACCGCCGCCAGCTTGCCGATGATCAGGAAAGTCACAGCATAAAAGGCACAGTCGATGCTCCAAGGCAGCAGTACAGGACACGCGTAATGAAGGCCAATGGCTATCAGCAGATAAATTCCGTTTCCCACAAAGGCCTTTCGGGAATCACCCTTCGCTGCCCGCATCAGAATCCAGAACAGGATATAGCTCACAAACATGCAGGTCAGAAACCAGGTGGGCGCGTTCAGAATCTGCATAAAATATACATTTGTGGCGGAATCCATGGGCATCAGACAGTTGCGGGAATAGAGGATGCCAAGCAGGGTCTGCCCGTCCGCATTTCCCCGCAAAAAGAAAAACACAAACAGAAACAGGTTGTAACCGAAATAGGGAAGCAGCAGACGTTTCGCTTTTTTCTTTACAAAAGCTCCAAAGCTCTCCTCCGGCTTATAGGAAAAGGTCATGCCCGCCGTGATGAAAAAGATGGGCATATAGAACATGCCGCCGTAGAAGCTTACCGGCCCGAAGGAGCGCCCCGTGTGTACCAGCAGCACCACCAGGATTCCGACGGCCTTGACCGCATCCAGCCATGCGATTCGTTTTTTCTCCATTTCCATCACTCCTTCTTCCTGTCTGCAAATGTCTTCGAAATTCCGGCGGTCAGCCGCCCGCTCACCGGCTCCAGATATTTCCGGCTAAGCGCCGAGAGTATCAGCACCAGCGCCAGCGTGCAGACAAAATCTAAAGCTGTCAGCAGCCCGTAGCTCATTTTCCCGTAAAGGCTTAAGAACAGCCAGCAGGAAAAGGTCGCAATCACCGGGAAATGCAGCAGATACAGGGAATATGACACCTTACCTAAGAACCGGAAGGGCTTTGCCCCGAAGAACCTCTGCAGTCCCGGCAGTCCCAGTACGCCTGCCAGCAACAGCGCCGCGCCCGCCAGGTGATAAAGGGTTGTATAGGCCGATGGCAATATGCCGTAAATCGTGCCGCTCATGTCCGAACCGATGGACGGATAGGACAGCAGGTACACGCCCAGTACAAAGCTGCCAAGCGGCAGAAGCCAGAACCGCCGCCACAGCTCCATGCCCTTCTGCCGGGTGCAGAAAAAGTCTGACGCCGCGAAGCCCAGGAAGATACCCGCAAAGTAAATGTCGGTCTTCACCGCTGCCAGCAGCATCACCAGATAAACCACATACCGAAACGGATTCTCCCCCACCAGATAAGCCGCCAGATAGACCACCAGCGCGCCGGAGAACAGGTAAGGGATGGTCCAGAGGACGCCGTTATAATTGTTGGTGCCGAACAGAAAGCAGCCGGCCAGGCTCTCGCCCAGCATCTGCAGGAAGTTCGGCTGAAACTGATTAAAGCCCGCGAACCACACCGTCGATTTGGTCAGGATGGCCGCCTCGTCGTTGCGATAGCATCCCAGGCTCATCAGGACAAAGATCACGGTATTGATCATCAAAATCATCGGCATCAGCCGGAAATAACGCTTCCAGGCCGCGGACTTCAGCCGTCCTTTATCCCTTGTGTGAAAATAGGACAGGCAGAGCACGAAGCCGCTGAACACCAGAAATAAGCAGACCGCCGAATTCCCGCTGTAGAGCAGATTCAGAGGCGTTTTGCCGATGGTAATCTCGATGCCGGAATTGGTGTTCACTGCATCTCCGGTCAGGCTGTAGGCCGCGTAATAAAAGGCGAAGACAAAATGGCAGAAAAATACCATCAGCGCGCCGATTCCTTTCAGTCCGTCGATATAGTCCAGTTTTTTCAAGCTGCTTCCTCCATTCTGTCTCCGCCAATGCCCTGCGGTAATTTTAGTTTACATAACTTCGCTTCTATCATTTGATAATTTTTATTCTGTCGCTTTTAATTTCTCACAGAGTAAGGCTGTATAGCTCTCGCGTCCCTCCGCCGACAGGTGAATCAAATCCTGATAACCTCCAGCTTCCGAAATATCAAAATCCAGCTCCTCCCCGCAGAGAATCGCAAAGCTGCCCTCTCCGGTCCACCCACTTTGCAGCTCCTGCACGATAGAAAGAGCCTCCGCGTATAACTTCTGATAATCCTCATCCGCATACATCCGCTCATACTTGGGCGTCTCCAGAAACCAGAGGTTCAGGCCATAGTCTTCTGCCAGCTCCACGATTTTTCCATAGCCCTCGGCCTGGGTGCGGTTCACGCCGTCCCGGCTTCCCAGGGTTCCCAGAGCATAGAGCTCTTCTCTTGTCCTGCCCTGCTGGCGAATCAGACTGCCGCCGTCCCGGAACTGGGACGACACAATCTTATTGTTCAGAGGATAGGTCAGAAGCTGCTCGTTGTTGGCCGTCACAAAGAACTCATAGAAGTCCCCGAAGCTCACGTCGGTGCTGTTTCTCATCAGCCGCCAGGCCTTTGCCTTGAACTTCAGATCTGTGTCCAGCAAAATCTTGGTGTCGCTGATCCAGGGATCGGCTGCCGCTGTGTAGGGATACAGATCGATGTACAGATTTTTTACCTGCAGCCCCTGCTCCAGCATATACTGCAGCTCCAGGGCCATCAGCGCCGGCTGGTTGCCATTATAAGACAGGATGTAGCTGCTGCCGGGAAGCTCCGCCTCCAGCACATCGATATCCAGGCCCTGCCGGAACATGGACGAACCGATGAAGAGGTTATCCACACGTTCTTTCCGGATGGCTGCCTGCATGCCGTAGGTAGATGCCGGAAGACAGCGGGCGTATTCATTTTTAATTAAAATCAGGATCAGCGCTATTATGAAGGCAACTGCCACGGTCTTTAATACTCGTTTCATAAATAAATATTCTCACTTATCCTATAAAATTTATCCACTTTTCAATTATAAAAAGGTGGACAGATACTTTCCTATCTATTTTTCAATTCTCTATTAGAAATTCGCGTACAAAAATCCCGACGCCCCGAACACTCCGAACAGCACCACGCTCACCAGCATCACGGCCAGCCACGCACTACTCAGCACCATGCCCTCGCGCTTCTCCTTCTTCCCATACACCTGCCCTCTCTCATAGAGGAATAACAGGAACAGAAAGCCACAGGCAGTCAGGAAATAGGCGGCGCAGGTATTATCCCCGGTGAAGGGCAGAATAGAATTCTGGATGTCCACATAGGACAGGGAAAAGCAGGTAACTGCATGCGTGAGGAACCCCAGTGCCTTTCCGAAGCTCTCAGCCCGGAAGAAGACCCAGGCTAAGGTTACGCCGCAGAAGGTAATCAGTGTCTCAAGCACCCTGCGCGCCAGAGGCACGCTCTCCTCTTTCTTTGTGCTTATGATATTCCACAGGCCATGCATCCCGCCCCAGATCACAAAGCTCCAGTTCGCTCCGTGCCAGAGACCGCTGACCAGAAAGGTCGCCAGCACATTTAGCCGGTGGCGCACAGGGCTTACCCGGTTGCCGCCCAACGGAATGTAGATATAATCCTTAAGCCAGCCGGACAGGGAAATATGCCACCGGCTCCAGAACTCCTTGATGCCCCGGGAAAAATAGGGACAGTCAAAGTTTTGACCGCTGTCAATTCCCAGCACATTTGCCATACCGATGGCGATATCTGAGTACCCCGAAAAATCGCAGTACAGCTGGAATGAATAAAAGAACGCCGCCATCACACAGGCCAGTCCCGGATAACTCTCCGGCGCGCCAAAGACCGCGTCCACGTACCCCGCCAGCCGGTTCGCAATTACGATTTTCTTAAACAGTCCCAGCACTATTCGCTGAAGTCCCACGGAAAACAGCTCCGCATGGTATGTGGGTCCCTCATGAAGCTGTTCGATAAAATGCTCCGACCGCTCAATCGGTCCCGACAGAATCTGCGGAAAAAACAGGATGTACGTCAGATAAGCGCCGCAGCCCTCCAGGCCGCGCTCCGCACCCCGTTTTCCCAGATAAATATCCGCCAAAAAGCTTATCATTTTAAAGGTATAATAGGAGATCCCCATTGGCACCGCCAGACTTAGAACCGGCGCGCTTCCGCCCAGTCCCGCCAGTGCCAGCAGTGCCGCCACCGAACCCACAAAAAAATTGAAATATTTATACACAAAAAGAACGCCCAGTATCGGCAGAATTCCCGCCCACAGCCAGACCTTCTTTTTTTCTTTCGTCTCCGCCTGTTCGATTTTTGCCCCGGCATAGAAGCTCCAGAGTGCGCTTCCGCCGGACAATACCAGCATCCACGGACCGGCACTCACATAGAAAAGCATGCTTGCCAGAAGCAGCAGCCACTGCCGGAACCGCCTTGGAACCAGGTAGTAGACTGCCGCCACGCCAACTAAAAATGCCAGGGTCAACATAATATTTGAAACCATTCTATTCTCCTATAGGGGAATGTTACTCGCCCTTCACAGCCGCGCGATAAAGATCCACGCCCACATTCGTAAGCATCGCCAGCAGCAGTACAGAAAATACCACCATCGGCAGCTTCGTCTCGCCGTTGATGGCGTACGCGTAAGCACTGTAGGACACAATCAGATGCAGCATCGGCAGATAAAACCGCTTCGGCCAGCGCATGAAGTAGATGAGCGCCGCCACATCCGCCGTATACCCGGCCCAGGCCGGCATATAGGGCGCAAAATAAGGCACTAGAATCGCTGCAAACAGGAAGATGCGAAGCACCATGTCCTTCGTTACCTTCACCTTTTTATCAGCAAACCAGTAAATTCCAGTTAAAAACATACCAGCGAGAATCAGCAGGGATACCTTATCGTAAAGCTCCACAAAGGCATTTTTCCCGATAATCTCGTAGAAATTCGGCCACCCCCGATTCAAGGACACCGGATAGGCCACGTCAAGCGTCATCCACCAGGAACGGACGCGGAACACCGCGATCAGAAGCCCCGCCAGGATGCTTCCGGTTCCAAGCAGCGCATTTCCCCGACTGTAGAGATAGAGACCCAGGAAAAACAGAATCACATAATAAATACAGTTAATATTCCACAGGGAGCCGTTCGCCACCGCCGTGGGATAAATCGCCAAAATTGCGTAGGTCAGGAAAGCCCGCAGCCGGCTTCCCGTATAACTGTGTACAATCGCGCCGCACAGAACCGCCAGCGCAAATTCCAGCACAACCGCACAGAGCTTCCATGTGTCGGTCGGCGTATATTCGATGACCGTGGAGCGGAGCGCCAGTCCTGTACCGGTAATACATACTGCCAGCAGCAGATCCAGAAAGGTAAAGGTCACGCCGCGCACATTCCATTTTCTGGAAATGAAGTTTCTCAAAAATTCATCCATCACGCGGCCTCCTTCTTCACAGTCTCTTGTTCCATAGGGATCTGGTTCTCCGGATTCCGCATATAATGCCAGATATCCAGGCCCACCAGGACGAGCAGCCCAAGCTCTGCAATGGCCCACACGCCGTAGTAAATGGTCGGCTCGTCGGAACCCAGATGGCTTAAGTAAGCCATATAGGAATTGAAGGACACCAGAATCTGCACCAATGGGAAATAGAATTTCTTCGTATTCATCATGGCATAGATAATCGCCAGAATATCCGCCACACAGCCGTACCGCTCATGCATGTGCGGCAGGAACCAGGGCGTCAGAATCGCGAAAAACAGCGCCATCTGCACGATGAATTCATTGGTAATCCGGTAGCGCTTCTGAGCCATGGCATACAGGATGACCATCAGGATACCAAGAATCAGCCACGTGCCCGCCGAAGTGTATTCAAGCAAAAAGAACTGATTTCCGATGATCTGATAGATATTCGGCCATTTGATGGACAGGGACCAGACATCCTGGGCTCCCTGGGCCATGTAGATATTGATCAGATCCATCAGTGGCCGTCCCGCAATCCAGGCCGGCACGATACTTAAGAAATACAGCGCCGGGATCCACAGAAAATGTTTCAGATCCACCTTTTTATTCACCCACAGAATCACCAGGAACGGGAAAATAAACAGGGACTGGAGTTTAAACACAAAGGCCATCCCGTAGAAAAACATGGCTTTGCAGGGGCGGTCCTCAAACAGGTAATAAAAGCACAGCAGCAAAAAGGTCATAAAAATAATGTCGCACTGGGCCCACAGGGCGCTGTTGGCCCAGATGGTGGGCACAACGAGAAACAGGCCGTAGGACAGGATGCCTTTGCGCTTGCTTCTGGTAACCTTCCAAATCATTTTTCCCAGAATGCCCGCCGCCACAAAGTCCAACACACAGTGCAGGCCCTTATAGGCCGTCATCGGGTTGATGGGCAGCCTGCTGATGGCCCAGAGAATATAAACGAAGGTCGGTGTATAATCATAGCGATCCGTAGCCAGATAGGAAAATCCCATCTCCTTCAAATCAGAAATCCACGGATCCCAGTACATCAGCCAGTCGTCTGTAATCACCACACGCAGGATGACACGGATACCCAGGCCAATCAGCGTCAGAGCCGCCAGATAGCACAGATCCATCCGGTTCAGCCCACGCTTTTTCAAAAAGCTGTTCATAAAACTCTCCTAATTATTTATCCAGTACAGTCTCAATAATATACTTGGGGCGCGCCTTGGTTTCCAGGTAAATTTTTCCAATATATTCACCCACAATACCGATAGCCAGAAGCTGCAGGCCGCCGATGGCCCAGATAGACACAATGGTGCTGGTCCAGCCGTGTACGGTTCTGCCCATGAAATGCACCACCAGGAAATAAATCAGCATAATCAGGCTGATGGCAAAAATCAGGAAACCACAGGTGGTAATCATACGGATCGGCTTGATGCTGAAGGAAGTGATCCCATCGGTGGCAAAAGCAAGCATCTTCTTCAGCGGATACTTGGACTCGCCCGCGAAACGTTCATGACGCTCGTAGGTGACGATGTCCGACTTGTACCCAATGAGTGGCACGATACCGCGCAGGAACAGATTTACCTCGCGAAACTCAGACAATCCTTCCAGGGCGCGCTTGCTCATAAGACGGTAATCTGCATGGTTAAATACGATTTCCACGCCCATAGCCTGCATGATCTTATAAAAGCCCTCGGCAGTAAATTTCTTAAAGAAGGTGTCCGTATCCCGGGCGCTTCTGACGCCGTATACCACGTCATTTCCCTCATAATACTTCTCCACCATCTTGTCAATGACGTCCACATCGTCCTGCAGATCGGCGTCCAGGGAAATGGCCATATCCGCCTTTTCCTTCGCCGTCATCAGGCCGGCCAGAAGCGCGTTCTGATGACCCTTATTTCTGGACAGCTTCACACCGGAATATATGGGGTTAGACTCATGTAACTCCCGGATAATTTCCCAGGTCTTATCCCTGGAGCCATCATTTACAAACATGATTTTGCTCTCCCGGGAAATCATGCCCCGATCGAACATGGAATTCATTTTCACCAGAAGCTGCTTCGCGGTCTCATGCAGTACAGCCTCCTCGTTATAGCAGGGAATTACCAGATATAAAATATCATTTCCTGTCATCAGATTTCTCTCCTTCTCTTATGTGCAAATGTTATTTCGCCAGCAGTTCCTTCATGTACACTTCAATAGCGTCCTGCCAGGAAGCGAAGGAGAAATCGGTGGTCAGCTTCAGCATATAGTTCTCCAGAATGGAGTATGCGGGCCGGTCTGCGGAGTTCGGGAAGCGGCGCTTGTACTCCTCTGAGGTAATCGGCTCGATCTCAGTCCTGCTGCCTGCCAGGCGAAGTACGGTAGCCGCAAACTCGGCCCAGTTGGTGTCGCCCTCGCAGGTACCGTGGAACAGACCGTAATTGTCGGTCGGAAGCAGATATTTGATAGCCTTGGCCAGCTCTACCGCGCTGGTGGGGGTTCCCACCTGATCCATGACTACGCCGATCTTATCGTTATTTTCCGCCAGCTTCAGCATGGTCTTTGCGAAGTTGTGACCGTCGCCGTACAGCCATGCGGTACGGATGATAAAGTACTGATTTGCGAAATCTTTTACGAAATTCTCGCCTGCCAGCTTGGTTGCGCCGTACATGCTCTTGGGGCTTACTGAGTCAAACTCCGTCAGTGGATGGGCGGATACATCCCCCGGAAATACATAGTCGGTAGAGATATGCATGAGCTTTGCTCCGGTATCTGCTGCCGCGATAGCCAGGTTGCGGGCTCCGATGGCGTTGATCTTATACGCCAGATCCTGCTCCACCTCGCACTTGTCCACATTGGTGTAAGCCGCGCAGTTGATGATAGCGTAGGGCTTTACCTCTCTGGCAAGCTCCAGTACCTTATCCACCTTGGTGATATCCAGCTCTGCCACATCGGTATTTACCAGTTCATACTCGGTACTGCCTGCATACTGCTGATTCACTGCCCGTCCCAGCTGTCCGTTGCATCCTGTCACAATAATCTTTTTCATTTTTTTTCTCCTATTCTGCTGATTCAGCGTCTTCTGTATTGTCTGCGTTTTCTGTATCCTCAGTCTGAGCGTCGCTATTCTCCCCAGACGATTCTTCCTCTTCTACATGCTTTATCATGTAATCCTTATGATAATAATCGCACATGGCCAGATTCCGGCTGTCGTCCGGATCCGGCGTCAGTGTGCCGAAATAAAGCAGCTCCGGACGGTAGGTAACCTCTTCTACTACAACCTCTTTGACATCCGGATCGTGATAAAGCTTCTCACGCATGCGGATTTCCTTGTCGTATACCTGTGCCTCTCCATATACCATGGATTTCAACGCCGTCGCAAAGGTAATTTCTTCCAGATCGTTTACAATGTTAAGCTTCCACATTCCCACGACCACACAGCATACGCCTGCCACGCCCAGCAGTACCGGAGTGGCTTTCCGCAGCAGCTCCTGTACCTCCTGCGCGCATTTCTCATACTGCCGTCTGAGCCATCCGGCATAGTAAATGGCGTTGGACGCGTAGAACAGAATCACACCGTAGAAGCAGATATTATAGTAACGGCCGCCGGAGATAAAACGCACGGCGAAGATGGCCGGAACCCACATAACCACCACCAGGCTGTAGCTTACCAGGGTAAACATCAGCGGGCACCGGAAGGAAAACTTCGTATTCTTCAGCTGCCACAGCATCACCAGGAACAGAGCGAAAATCACCAGCACAATCACCACATTGGTGGCCTCGTTAAACATATAGTCCAGAGACTTGGTATAGGACTTGTAAATAGCCTCCATCGGGGTACGGGGCTGGAAATTGGACTGGCGGCGATAGTTGCCCGGAGCCAATACATTCAGGAAAAAGGCCGGAAGGTATACGATAAACAGGGAACCCAGCTGAATCCGAAGCTTCTTCGGATACCGCTTTTTTTCCACGATCGCGTCCAGGAACAGCAGGAACATCAATACCGCTGTCAGCAGCGCGTTGGGATACATGCCGCCGCCCAGCAGGATCAGGATCAGAATCATTCCCACCATACGTTTTGCGGAAATCTGCTTTTTATGCATACCGTCGGCAATCAGCCCCATCAGAATCAGCAGCATGGAGAAAAATCCTGTATATCCCACGCTTCCAATCCACCAGTAAAAGGCTTCCAGTCCCACCGGGACATACTGGATGCAGAGCGTCAGTACCACCACAGACACGCTGACAGCCACAGCTCTCGACATACCTAAGATTCGGTGCAGCATGACATCGATAAAATAAGTAAAACCAATCACCATGACGCCCACCAGAATAAAGGTCTGGATGAAGGTCAGGCGTTCAGAGATAATCGAGGGCCGCAGGGCTCCAATCACCGCAAAGCTGTAGGTTCCCTGCCACTCATGCCACAGGTTCTCCGCTCTCTGCACCGCCGCCCGCAGCACTGCCGGAATCACAGCCAGTCCGGAATTCTCCTCCAGGGCATGGCGGGTCAGAATACCATAGTTAAAATCGTCCATAACCGGATGGTTGAAGAAGCTCAATGCCAGAATCGGAAGCAGGCTCAGTACAAAGCAGCATACCAGAAACTTCGCCATATTCTTTTCGTCTTTCATCCAGTTTACATACTTTTCCCAGAGATTTCTGGTAATCTCGTATATTGTTTCCACGTTTCTAATTCTCCTTTTCTTTCAGTTCGTCCGCCCGCTCCTTTTCCTCCAGAGCCAGCTCCTGGGTCAGGTCCTTTACCTTATTTTCCAGGGTAGACAGCTCAATGGTCATCATAAACAGCTTCAGCAGCAGAATGAAGATGAACACCATAAACACGAAGTTTACCGGCAGCTGCATACCCAGAAGTCTCGTAAACAGGGTCACAAGCCACGGGAACAGGCTGATGATAACCAGCACGCCCGCAAAGACAATCCAGAAGATCGCATATTCGATCTGCAGCTTGGACTGACGGATTTTCTTCAAAATATAATAGGTGCTGAGGAGTGATACCACAATCAGCACAATGCGAAATACCGGTGTCATGAAACCTTCACCTCCCTGCGCTTCCGGAAGTTCTGAATCAGCAGAATCGACAGAAGCATCCGTAACATATACATCATAGATTTGGTCAGGTTCAGATAGCTCTCGCCTGCGATCCGCTCATCCATCTCCACCTGAACCTCGGCGATGGTGGCGCCCTGCTTCAGAAGATAGGATACCGTATCCGGCTCCGGGCCGTAGTTCATATTCAGGGCGAATTCCGCTATCATTTTCTTATTGAACATCCGCAT
The DNA here is from genome assembly GCF_040096155.1 of Laedolimicola intestinihominis. Classification (NCBI taxonomy): domain Bacteria; kingdom Bacillati; phylum Bacillota; class Clostridia; order Lachnospirales; family Lachnospiraceae; genus Laedolimicola; species Laedolimicola intestinihominis. Next base: position 226,276 of record NZ_JBBMFE010000002.1, read on the forward strand.
GCCCGAAGTGGGATCCTTGACCCTGCGGCCGGTGGTCAGCTTCATGGCCATGGAAATCAGGTTGCTGCCCAGCATCCGTAAGGAATGGGGCTTCTTCTCGGTCACAAACCGGGAACCGATGACGATATCGTAGCCCTCCTGAATCTTGTCCAGCATGGGGCCGATAAATTCCGGACGGTGCTGTCCGTCCGCGTCAAACTGGATGGCGTAATCGTAGCCATTCCGATAGGCGTATTTGAGACCCGTCTGGAAGGCTCCGGCCAGCCCTAAGTTCACCGGCAGATCCACCAGCTCATAGCCGTTCTTCCGGCAGATTTTTGCCGTGCTGTCGGAGGATCCGTCGTTGATGACGATATAGTCATACATCGGGTAATTATTTTTCAGGTTTTCCACCACGCGCACAATGTTTTCTTCTTCATTGTAGGCGGGGATGATGACCAGACATTTCATCTGTGTGTCTCCTTATGTTTTATAGATCGTCCAGGCATGCAGCTCGATGCCGCTTCGCATGCCTTAGTGTATGTCACATTTTACATCTTTTTTATAAACTGTGCAAGTACACGAAGCGTTCTGCACAAATCCATGAACCACGCGAACCGCACGCCATTCTCGCGAAGCGCCCGATGCCCCTCTTTCATTCCGGCCAGATACGCTCCCAGACTGTTCGTACTGGTGCCGCCGTGGGACATGTAAATCAACACCTCCGGCAAGTAAGATAACTTCACTTTCTTATTCTTCAGAATCCGGATCATAAACTCATAATCCGCGGAAATCCGGTAATCGGTCTTATAAAGGCCGTATTTGTCATACACACTTTTCTTCAGATACAGGGTCGGATGACCGGGCATCCAGCCGCAGCGGATATTACCCTGGCCCTGGTGCCAGTAGCGCACCACCTTGTCGCCCTCCATATAATAGAGGTCGCCGTGTACGCCGTCCGTGCCCTCCTTTTCCATGATGGCCACCATCTTACTGATGACGTCCGGGCCTGCATATTGGTCGAAGCAGCAGCCTAAGATATCGCCGGTGGACAGTCGGATTCCCTTGTTGATGGCGTCATAGATTCCCTTGTCCTTCTCGGAAATCCATTTCAGCCGATCGCCGAAATATGCCTCTGCCTCCGCAATGACCTCCCGGGTGCCATCGGTGGAACCGCCGTCCACGATGACATACTCGATATTGTCATAATCCTGCTTCTTCACCTGGGCAATGATTTTTTTCAGATTTTCTTTATCATTATAGGTCGTCGTAATGATCGAAACCTTTGGATTTTCCATAATTTTACTCCTCGTGTAATAGCTTCGCGTACAGCTTCAGATAATCCTGAAACCGCTCGTTCTTATCATAATGAGACGCTTTTGCAAGACAGGCCTCCCGCTTATCCGGCTCTGACCGCATGGCCTTCACCGCCGCCTCCAAGGCTTCCACATCCCCCTTAGGAACCACCTTACCGCAGCTTTCGTCCACAGACTCCACGCTTCCTCCGGTGGCAAAGGTAATAACCGGGGTTCCGCAGGCCAGGGCCTCCAGATTCGTCGTGGGGAAGGTATCCTCCAGGGTGGTATTCACATAGGCGTCTGCCATGGAATAGTACTCCGCCAGTTCTTCCATGCTGTTGGTACGCATAACTCCGTGAATCTTCGGGTGCAGCTTTTTCATCTTCCGCTTCGATAAACCGATTAAAATAATCTGATAGTCATCGGGCAGCCGATCCGCCAGCTGTTCAAAATAAGCATAACCCTTCCGTTCCTCCCACATACTTGCCACGCCCAGAAGAATGTATTTTCCCTCGAAGCCCAGTTTCCTGCGGAGTCCCTGATCCACCGGATGAAATTTATCCAGGGCGATCCCGTTGGGAATCACCTGCACCGGATACTCTCCCAGATAGGACTCTTTTGCGTAGCCTGCCAGCCACCGGGAGGGGGTCACCACCGTCAGGGAAGGCACGCCGGTAAAGGCTGCCTTTTTTCTCTGGTAATTGGAGGCTGTATTGTCCTTAAATAACGCATAGGGATAGACGCTACGGTACTGGGGGCAGCTTCCGCAGCCTGTCTTCCATTTCATACAGCCGATATAATCAAAATGGGCGCAATGTCCCGTAAAGCTCCAGCAGTCATGGAGCGTCCAGACTACCGGCTTCCCGGCCTGCTTCAGATACCAAAACAGCTGCTCCACGTCCAGGTAAAAGCCGTGGATATTGTGGAGATGAATGATATCCGGATCATATTCCTTGATCTTTTCTATCAGTCTGCCCGTCTGCTTTTTGGAAGCAAAGCCGTGCTCCCCCCGGAAAAAGGTATGAAGCACATGGAAGCCCATGTCCAGGTCCGTTCCGAATTTATACGTGGGGATTCCCTCCGGCCCGGTCCGGCGGCCAAAGGCCACCATTCCCTCGTCTCCCTGTTCCTCCAGGGCATGTACGATATCCACCGTGATACGGCCCACGCTTCCGCTTCCGCAGATGGTATTAATCTGTAATACTTTCAAAATGATACTCCTTATACTAACTCACAGTCCCATACGTCCACGCCGCTGTCCTGGAACACGCTGCGGATCCGCTCCCGGAGCTGCTCCTTCGTGCAGCCCTTTTTCAGAATGGCCTGCAGGAAGCCGCCTCCGCCGGCGCCGCAGATCATCCGGGCTTCTAATAGCTCCTCGCAGCTTAGGAAAATCTGATCGATACAGGTATTGGTGCTGCCGCCGTCCAGACGTCTGGACAGTTCCCAGTGCCGTTCCAGAAGCTCTGCGAACCCGTCGACATTACCCTTTTCCAGTTCAAACTTCATCAGAACCGCCACCTGCTGAATCTCATAAAGCACCTGCAGGGAATTGGGATTGGAGCCGATATAGCCGCCGACCACCTCCCGGAGCAGATTCCGGGCAAGTCTGCGCTGCCCCGTATAAATCAGTACAAACCGGTCCTTCAGCTCCTGAAGCGCCTCCTCCGGAATCTGAAGATGTTGGACTTCGATATTCTGCATCAGCCCCGGCCTGGTCGTCACCAGCTTGATACCGTCGGTGAGGCCGCCCACCTGATCCTGCCAGCCGCCGCCGGTGCTCATGAGCTGCTCCATGCAGAGCACATGAGTATATAATTCATTTTCAGTCACTTTTTTCCCGATGTATTCGAAAATAGCTTTCACACAGGCACCCGCCAGGATACTGCTGGTGCCAAGACCGGAACCTCTGGGAATTCCCATAACCGCTGTGGACAGGTACAGACCGCCGCCAAGCTTACCAAGAAGCTCCTTAAGCGTTGTCTCCCGGTTCAGGGGCACGATGCCGCAGGCCAGAAGCGCAGCTTTGTGAAGGGCATAGGTATCAAAGGGATCCCGGCAGCTCTGCAATGCCTTCACATCCGTAAATTCATCGTAAGCACCTGAATCGGTACTTGCCAGCGCAATACAGGGCTTGTCTATCTTTTTCACGGTCACAATCACCGGCAGAATACCGTTCAGCTTCGCCGCCGCATTGAGCACTGTGCCGCCATGCTCGTTGCAGTAAGGCGGCGTATCGGACCAGCCGCCGCCGAAATTCACACGGATGGGCAGCTCCACCTTCACTTCATCCTTTGTGATGTGGTATGGCTCCTCCGCCGGGGTCTTGCCGATGCTGGCCTCATATAAGCTGTCGCAGAGGTAGCGGAAACACTGATTTTCCAAATCCTCGCTGACCTGACCGGTCGTCATTTTCGATAAATAATAGTAAATACGCATGCGGATACTGAAGTCCGACTGCTCCGCAATGTCACGCAGCTTCTCCACCTGGGAAGCCGTCACACCCTGCTCGCCAAAAACCGTCCTGGTTTCTTCGATGCTTTTGCGCTCCTCCAGCATCAGTAAAAATCTGGCAATTCTCACTCTTGTACCAAGCTTCGCCTGCCATGCGGTAATTTCCTTTACGTCAGCCTGCTCAAAGCTCTCCTGCAGGCTCAGACGTTTCTGGCTGCAATACCAGATAAGCGTCGCCGCGTCCGCCGTGCCATCCGCAATAGCCAGAATTCTCATGGCTGCTGCCACAGCTTCCTCGATAGTTTCACACACCGGATAAAGCTTCGCGGTCCAGAGGTAATGAGTACCTTCCGCATTTTCCCAGAGGTCTTCCGGCTGCATGCCTGCATTTACCAGAAACTCCGGCAAGGTACCGTTCAGGAAGGCTCCGCCATCCTCCAGCGTCACCTTCGGGTTATCCTGCACGCCATAGACGCGCACCACAAAGCAGCCGTCCTTCTGCTTTAATCCATGCAGTGCCGTATTTTCCGGGATCTTCTCCCCCCGCAGGGTCACCGCAGAAATCACGCAGACTTCTCCCACCTGGCTGCCGTCGTAGATATAACTGTCTTCTATATAGGAAGATTCCGCAATCTTCGTATTTCTCTCGATATAGCTGTTGCTGCAGGCGTTGGCGTCCTCCGACTCCTCCACACCCAGAACCTGTCGCTTCCAGTCCAGGAACTCATAGTTGTCGATGTCCTCCGTCACCAGCTTCAGCAGCTCATGGGTCGTTCCAAAATGGATAAACTGAGCCGGAGACAGGCACAAAAGCTTCAGAGAATAGGGATGCAGGACCTCCCAAATCTCTTTCCTGCAGGCTAAAAGCTCCGGGCAGAATTCACCCTCCGGCTTCTCTTTTAAAAATTGCTCAAAAGTGGATCGGGACGCCAGCGGGTACAGGAAATCCCCATAAAAGCTGATGCGCGCCCGCTCGTTGACAAAGCGGTCATATTTCTCCGGAACGATTTTTCCGTTTTCGCCAATCAGGGAGAACAGGCTTTCCAGAAGATCGCAGTCCAGCATAATGGCTCCGGTATCCAGATCCACCGCATTTTGACTGTTCACCGCGCCAAGCTCCCGCAGATGCTCCACGCTCTGCTTGTGCAGGAAGTTAGCCACGTAACCGCTCTCGTCACCCAGGAATACGCCGTGATCCTTTCCCGTATCCACGTCCTCCTTGATGGAAATGGCCGCTGCTCCGTGGAATGTAAAATCAATCTGCAGCGGGTTAAATAAAAGCAGCACATCACCGGAGAGCACCAGCATGCCCTCTCTGAACCGGGACGGCATACCCGCCATTCCGATCATAAATTCGTCAAACAGGGTGGAACGCCGTCCGTCCGGCAGTTCCCTGGGTACCGGTGAAAATAATTTTCCACAGGCCGAATACTGGGGCACCCGCTTGGAGTCACCGCCGGAATGAATCACCAGGATTCGTTTTCCCCTGAAAAAGTCCGCGCCCTCGCCCTGCTCGCTTAAATATTTCATCACATGGAAGGTGGCTCCGCCGCTGCCTACCCGCTTGCCGTCCGGATCGGGCAGCACCCGGTAGATGGTCTCCTTCGGCAGTCTTCCCGCTTCCAGTCTGGCGTCAATCTGCGTCTGGTAAGCGTCAGCCTGCTCCTTATTGGAGGCGGTCAGAATCACATAGTCCCAGTGAATAAAATATTTCCTGGTCAGAGATTTTTCGTATTCCTCCCAGGCGTCCTGATAGCTCTGTCGTAAAAACAGATTCTTAATTTTCTGTGGTTTCATAAGTTCTCCCTTGTGTGCATTCGGGCAGAATGCTATAATATCCGCGTTACCTATTACAATCGATATAAAAATGAAAGGCAACCGTAGCTGCTTCCGTCGCATGACCTGTCCGTAGCTACGGCAGGGTATACTATGTTAATAATACAACCTTCCGGCGGTTTATGCAATAGGATGCGCGTGATAAATTCCGCAATGAAGCTTGCGAAGCGCAGAAAGGAAAAGCTGGTCATCCTCTGGTATCTGAATCCGGAACTGAACGCCGCCTTTGAGGATCTGTTTCAGCCAATCCTTGAGCCGGATATCACACTCATCAACATCCATTCCCTGAAGGATCCCAGGAAGCTCTATTACCAGCTTTCCGCAGGCCAGCGCTTCGGCGACGACGATATCCGCAATAACAAGACGGATGACCGCCTGAACGACGACTTTTATCGGGCATTGAAAAAGCGGGTCTATATCTTCACCTGCGAGCGCTTTGATCCGACGAAGGACTATTCCCTCTTTGTGCCCACCGACACGCTTCAGAAGCGTGTGGACACATTTACCAGAGACTTTGCGCCCCGCTGTGTAGGCGTCCATATCCGCCGCACCGACAATGCGGTTTCCATGGGAAAGAGCACCACGGAACAGTTTATTGCCGAGATGGAAAAGGAGCTGACAGCGCACCCGGAGACCCGGTTCTTCCTGGCCACCGACGACCAGAGCGAGGAAGAGCTGCTTCGCAGCCGGTTCCCGGGAAAAATCATCAGCAATCAATCCCGAACCATCGACCGCAATTCCGTGGCCGGCATGCACGACGCTCTTCTGGATCTCTATTGCCTGGCCGCCAGCGACAAGATTATCGGCAGCTACTGGAGCTCCTTTACGGACACAGCTGCGGATATGCATGGCATTGAAAAAATCATCGCAGGCGAGTAGCCCGCGACCTGTATCACCAGACATCTAAGGAGATTTTATGACTCGAAAATGGATTTATCCGGTGCTTCTGACCGGTCTTTTTGCACTGCTTATACGTCTGTCGCTCCCTGCAGGCTGCGTTTACGGCTCCACCACCGACTGGCTGAGCCAGCACACTGCCCTGGCGGAGACCATCCGTACCGCCATGCTGGAACAGAAGACGCTTCTGCCCACATACCTTTCTCTGGGCGGCGGCAGCAATGGCTTTCAGTTTTCTTATTACGGGTATCTCAGACCGGACATCCTGCTCGGGTGCCTGCTGCCCGCAGTTTCTATGTACAAAATCGTCATTGCCTATGCACTGGGCGGCTATCTTTTAAGCGTCCTGCTCTTTTATCTGCTGCTCCGGCGGCATAACCTGTCCGGCTTTGACTCTTTTATGGGAAGCGTCCTCTTTCTGACTGCTTCCTGTTTTTTCCATACACACCGGCAGCTGATGTTCGTGAATTACATGCCGTTCCTGCTGCTGGCCCTGCTGGCGGTAAAAAAGAGCCCCCGGCGGATGCCGGCCCTGCTGCCGCTGTGGATGCTGCTCATCTGCCTCCACAGCTTCTACTATGCACCGGCCTGCTTCGTGGTCATCGGCTGGTACTGGGCCTGGCTGTCCGGTAAATATTTTTTCCGCCCCTGGTTCGTATCCTGCGCTCTGGGCGGCTTCATGGCCTTCGCCCTGCTTCTGCCCACCGGCCTGTCCATTCTGGAACACCGGCGCGCTTCGACCTCAGGCGACGCGGGACTGGCCACCTTTTTTGAAGATTTCCAATCCCTGCTTTACAGCTCCTACGGGCTGGGCGTGACCCTTATCGTCCTGTATCTGGTAATACTGGGCGTCGCCATCCGAAAATACCGGGCTATCAGCCTGACTTTTCTTCTGCTGTTCCTCTGGGGCGGTATTTCCTATTTATTAAACGCGACCCTTTATGCCCGGGCGAAGATTCTGATGCCCTTTCTGCCGCTTTTGCTGCTCCACTGTGCGCTGATTCTGTCGGATCTGAAAAATGGGCGGGAACGCTGGCAGCTCTGGCCGTTCCCATTGCTCTTTGCCGTCATTTTCCGCTACCTGCATAAGAGCTACTGGACGCTGGTGCTGACGGATTTCATCTTTCTGCTGGCTGTAGTGCTGCTGGCTATGGCGGTCAGCGAGGAGCGGGCGGAGGCTTCCGAGGGCGTCACGTCTATGCCGGGCTCCAGGCTTCGCTACCTGCTGTCACGCTTTGCGTTCCTCTGTCTTCTGATTATACCCTGCCTCTTTTTCCTGCGCTCGGCTTCGAAGGAAGAATTTGTCACCCAGGCCGATATGGACGCCGCCCTCGACAAACCGGCGCTGGCCCTGTATACGGACTCCCTGTACCGCTACGATTCACTGGTTCACCCGTTAGTCAATGGCAACCGGGAGGCCTCATCGGTCCGCAGCAAAAGCTCCATGTACTCGTCGGTCTACAGCAACGAATATTCTCAGGTGTACTACGACTACCTGAAAACGCCGGTGCAGATCAACAACCGACTGGCCATCCTTACCGCCAACAACCCGTTTTTGCTGAACTTCATGGGCGTCCGCTATCTGGAGACCAGCCCGTCCCATGTGCCTGCGGGCTACCGGGTGCTCTGGGAAGACGGCAAAACCGCAGTTTCGGAAAATACGTCTGTATTGCCGACAGCCTATCTGACCACCGACACCATGACCGATACCCTGTTCAACCGGATTAAAGGCTGGGAACAGGCCGAAGCCCTGACCCGTACCACTGTAATTCCGGAGTCCGAAGCTGACGCTTCCACCATTTCCGGAAAGGTTTCTACCAAAAATGCTGATGGCTGGCACACAGAAATCCGCTATTATCAACCTCTGTGGTCTTCAAAAGAGATTCCGGCCACAGTACAGCTCACCACCACGGGAGACATAAAGAACCGTTCCTACGATCTGAAGGTCAGCCGGGACAGCACCGTCACCCTGACCTTCAAGCAGCCCATCCAGAAGCAGCTCCTGCTTCTGAAATTCGATGTGGTCAACCACACCGGAAAGGCTGTCACCATCACCATCAACGGCGTGAAAAATAAGCTGTCTGCCCCCAGCGCTGCCTATCCCAACGGAAATGAAGCCTTCCAGTATCAGTTCCTGGCTTCCGCCGAGAAGGAACTTACAAAATTAAAAATCAAGCTGCCCAAAGGACATTACACCCTGAGAAATATCCGGTTCGGTCTTCTGGACGCTTCGGTCTTTCAGGAAAAAAGCTGGAATTCTGTGGAATCACTGGATACAGAGAAAAACGAAATCCTCGCCTGCCGCGCTTCGACAGACGAGGATACCTGGTTCGTTACTTCCATTCCCATGCAGAAGGGAATGACGCTTTTCGTGGACGGTGAAAAGACTGATCTGGTCACCGTCAATACCGCCTTTGCGGGCGCAAGGCTGACTGCCGGAGAGCATGAGATCCGGCTGTGCTTCGATCCGCCCGGCATGAAGGCCGGGATTTGGATCAGTATGCTGGCTGGAATTGTGTGGCTCAGCCTTCTTATCTTCCAGCACTTTCATGCAAATAAAGAGCGGCACTAAGCGCTGCTCCGGAAGCTCCCTCTTCCTGCAAATCTGTCAGGATGAGCGGAGCTTTAAACATATCAGAAATAGCTTTTTGTAAAAACAGATTCTTTCTCAGCCCATTTCCGGAACCATTGATTACTCTGGCTTCCAGTCCTGTTCCCTCATGAATCACCTGATATAGCTCATAATATTCCCGCGCGATTCCCTGAATCACACCCAATGTAAGATTTTCCGGCAGAAAATTATTCTCACTGATCCCCTCTATATGACCGCGCAATTCCGGATAGGTCCGCGTTCCCTGGAACAGCGTTGTCACCCGGAAACCATCCGCATCCGCAGCTGCTTTCCCGGCAAGCTCTGCCATCATAGCATAGCAGGAGCATTCTTCTACTCCCAGAGCCTCCGCGCAGCTTCGAAAGAATTTTTCCAGACATGCATAAGCCCTTCCCGCGCAGAGGATAGCGCCTGTCAGAATCCAGGCTCCATGCAAAAACGGTCTGGCTTCTATTCCCTCTGTTTCAAAATGCTCATGGGAAAGTACGGAAAGCTGTCCACCCGTTCCCACATTCAGCTGCCATACCTGTTCCTGCATTCCTACGGAACCGAGAAAACTGGCCTGATTATCTCCAAGGGCCACAGTCACCGGAATTCCCTGATAGCTTCCCACTGCTTCCATCTCATTCGCCGTATCCGGAAGGATAGCCGGATCCATTTCTGCCAGACGAATCTTATCCTCGCAAAAGCAACGTTGCTTTGTATCATAAAAACCTATACTGGCTGCATTAGATGCATGTACCAACGGCTTCTTTCGGCCCGTCAGCTTCATAGCGAAATAATCTGAAATGGTTCCCATGGAAACCGCGCTCTCCGGTACCTGTTTCTTCCTGCTCTGGTAGAAATGAGTCACCAGTCCAAATCCGGTAGCCGCAGGAATCCCACAATTTTTTCGAATCCAAGAAGCCGCCGTCTCTCCGTCAAACTCCCGCTGATCGCCTCTTCCATCCTCCCATGTATACAAAGGACTCACAGCCCGTCCTTCCCGGTCTGTATACACGATACCATGCATCTGCCCGGTCAGGCCAATGGCCTCCGTCTCCGGATATGCCGCCAGAAGCTCATCCAGCACTGCCTTAGCCTTATCTGTCAGCTTTTCCGCATCCTGAATCCGTTCCCAGTCTGCGCCCTTTAAAAAGCTTCCGTTGGCAATGGTTCTGGATGTCAAAAGCTTCTGTCCGCCATGTCCGTCTGTCTCCAGCACCACTGCACTGACGGTCGTCGTTCCGATATCAATTCCTATTACCTTCATTTATCTCTTTCTCTGCCCTTTCCCGGCTATTTAAAACTGATTCTTAACGCAAAATACAAGGGGATAGTTCCCCTCGTATTTTGCGTCTGTATCATTGACACTTTTGATTATTTCAGATACTGATCCACATTTTCGGATGTTACAAGCACAAACGGAATATCTGTCTTAAACATCTCTACACCATCGGTATTACCTGTAAGCAGCGCACGTGTAATGGTATTGATTGCGTAATCACACTGTCCGATACCATCCTGATATACGGTTGCGCCAAGTGTTCCCTCTTTTACCATGGTAAGCGGTCCTTCGTTACCATCTACACCGATACATACGATATCGCTTCTGTTTACCGAGTTGCAATACGCCTGAACTGCAGAAGACATGTCATCATTATCACATACGATAGCAGTCAGCTTATCACCATACTGAGTAATCGCATCTGTGGCAAATCCTACCGCTTTCTCTGCCAGCCACTCTGCTGCATAATCTCCGCCATTTGTCCAGCCCTTATCTGCCGTCATAGTCTTTTCAATACCGGCGCCTCTCTGAATCTGAGCGGAACTTCCTACCACACCCATCATATGTACATAAGTCCCTGCTCCCGGAACCTTTTCGTTGATATAATCGCCCATCATCTCGCCTGCCAGCTCATCATCGGAACCAGCGTAACCTGTTGCCTTTTCCATCGTAGACTCTGTGGTAGAATTGATAACTACACAGGGGAAGCCTTCTTCCGCGCAACGCAAAACAACCGGGTCAGATCCTGCCGCCTCACAAGGCTGCAGAAGGAAGAAATTAAAACCATTATTGATTGCGTCTTCCAGTTCGCTCACCTGAATAGCCGGGTCTGTTGTCGCATCAAAGAGCTGCCATCCTGTAATCAATCCTTCTTCCTTCAGCTTATCAAGCTGCTCTCCCACATAGCCATTCATACCTACATGAAATGCATCTACTACATTCTTTGCCATATAAGCAATCTTTATATCGCCAGATGTAGCTGTCGTTGCTTCTGTGTCCGTCGTCGTACTTTCAGTCGCAGCCGCATCTGCCGCCGGCTCTTCTGTCTTGCCTCCACATCCTGCCAGCATTCCAACTGCCATAGCTACTGTCATAATCATTGCCAATACTTTCTTTTTCATTGTAAAACCCTCCTTGTTTTTTTTATCTTTACTGCACCCCGCAGCAAATCTTCTCCCTATCTTCTCTTGTTCATCGCCTTATCCAGCAACACTGCCAGGACAATCAACACACCCTTACATACTGTCTGCCAGTAGGATTCGACACCCAGTAGGTTCATACCGTTGTAAATAAGACCAATGATGACAATACCCACAACTGTTCCCGGAATAGTCGATACGCCTCCCGCAAAAGATGTTCCACCAATTACACAGGCCGCAATGGCGTCTGTTTCGTATCCGGTACCAATATTCGGCTGGGATGCATTGATCTTCGCTGTCATAATCAGAGCCGCCACACCGGTAAAAATTCCGGAAATAACATAAGTCCATACGGTAACCCAATACACATTCACACCAGAGGCAATTGCCGCGTCGCGATTGCCTCCAATCGCATAGACATAACGGCCAAATTTGGTCCAATGCATTAATATGTAAGCAATAACCGCCAGTACCAGAAGAATCAGCGCCGGAATTGGCACAACTCCAAACACCTTACCGAGTCCGATTTTAGTAAATGCGGATACCGCTACCGGGAAAGAGGCTCCGCCGCTTAAGGCTGTCGCCAGTCCCCGGATCACCAACTGCATGGCCAGAGTCGCTACAAACGGAAATAAATCAAACTGCGCAATCATCAATCCCGTAACAACTCCCATCACTGCGCATGTAACCAATGCAGTCACACAGGCCAATGGTATGCTATGCGTTGACTTCAAAACCAAGCCTGCTACTACAGACCCCCAGGCCAGAAGCGCTCCTACTGTCAGGTCGATACCACCTGCCGTAATAACAATACACATTCCAAGCGCAATACAGCCATTAATGGAAATGGTGGAAAGCACATTTAAAATATTGTTATAAGACAAAAAATTCTCTGTTATTACTGTAAGCAGAAGAATCATGCCAATCATGACAAATACAATTCCGTACCGCTTGATAAAGAGCTGTCTCTGATAACTCTTATCGTTGCTGATTTTACCTGTACTCAAACCCTTCTCCTCCTAATCCCTAGTTTCCAAACTCTTTCGCCAAGACATGCTCCTGTGTAATCTGGCCACTCACAATATCTTCCCGGAACAATTCTCCATTGATTCTACCCTCATGATATACCAATAGTCTATCGCTCATAGCCATTACCTCCGGAAGCTCCGAAGAAATCAGTATCACGGCCATACCCTGTGCTGCGAAGGAACACATCAGAGAGTGAATTTCTGATTTTGCTCCCACATCAACACCTCGTGTAGGCTCGTCCAGGATCAGCACTTTTGGTTTTGTCATCAGCCATTTTGCCAGCACCACCTTCTGCTGGTTCCCACCGCTTAAGTTAATTGCGTCCTGATCGAGAGACGCCGCCTTTACCGTCAGAAGATTCGCGTATTCCTTATTTTCCTCTTTCTCTCTTTTCTTGTTTAAAAGTAATCCCTTCTGATGTACCGGCAGATTTGGAAGAGAGATGTTTTCGCTGATGGAACGATATAGACACAGCCCATACTGCCGTCTGTCCTCGTTCACCATGGCAATCCCATTTTCAATAGCCTGGCGCGGATTCTTATTGACAATCTCCTTACCGTCCAGATAAATATGTCCGGCTTCCAGTGGATCCAATCCAAAGATAGCCCTCATGGTTTCACTTCGTCCTGCTCCGGCCAGACCCGTCAGACCAAGGATTTCTCCTCTTCTTACCTCAAAGCTGATATCACGGAAGCCTTTTCCTGTAAGACCTTCTACCTTAAATACCACATCCCCAATCTCACATTCCGTCTTCGGGAATACATTCTTCACTTCCCGTCCTACCATCATGGAAATCAGAGATTCCTCTGTCACCTGGCTGATGGGCTTGCAGTCAATAAAACGGCCATCACGGAACACCGAAACCGTATCACAGATATTGAATATTTCCTCCATACGATGCGAAATATAAACCACACTTACGCCCTTTTCCTTCAGCTGCCGGATGGTCTGAAACAATCGCTCCGTCTCCTCATTATCCAGGGATGATGTTGGCTCGTCCATAATAACCAGCTTAGCGTCACAGGACACAGCTTTCATAATCTCTATCATCTGCGCCTGGGCCAGCGTCAGGTCTCCAACCAGATGTGTGGGGCTGATATCAAAATCAAATTCCTTCAGAATCTTCTCCGCCCGCTTATTGGTAGCATCCTTTTTCAGAAAGATGCCCTTTGTGTCTTCATTATGAAGGAAGATATTTTCTGCTACAGTCAGGTGGGGCTCCGGATTCAGCTCTTGGTGAATCATCGTGATACCCCGTTTAATTGCTTCCGCCGGTCCGTTTACCTTATAGGGATTTCCTTCAAATGTGATGGTTCCGGAATCAAATTTGTGCAGCCCTATAATGGATTTCATTAAAGTAGATTTTCCGGCGCCGTTTTCACCTACCAGCGCGTGTACCTCTCCCTTTCTGATATGCAGTTCCACGTCCTGGAGCGCCTTCGTACCTCCAAAGGATTTCGACAATCCCTGAACCTCCAGAATATAGTCGCTGCTCCCCCTTTTTTCCGCCATATTTCCGCTCCTTCCCGCGAATCTCAAAAATAGGATTTTATCTGCGTCCCAGTCGCGTTACTGCTTCCAAGGTTGCCTGACCTTTTTCATAAATCTCCTGGTACAAGCGATAATACTCTTCGTAGCATTCGTGTATTTCTTTTCGTGGTCTTATAATCCTGTCTTTATAACGAATCATTTCCTTACTCGCAGTCTGAATGTCTGGAAAATAATGAATGCCAACTGCTGCTATCATTGCCGCTCCATATCCGGCCTGTTCCTGATGAAGTGTCGTTTTTAGTTCCACATTATACATATCTGCCTGCATCTGCAACCACGGCTCACTTCTGTTTCCTCCGCCGATTGCTGTCATGGAATAAATTTCGGCCCCAGCCTTTTTGCAGGCATCCAGGCAACTTCTCATAGCATAGGTGACGCCTTCCATCACTGCTCTTGTCAAACGAGCTCTGTCAGTAAGATAACTTAGTCCCCAAAACACTCCGCTAATGTCGCCGTTTAGTCTCGGACATCTTTCTCCACTCAGATATGGAAGGAAAATAAGTCCGTCACTGCCCGGTTTTATTTCAGAAACCTGTTTATTTATCTCATCGTAATCCTTTTGATCCAGGATTTGATTCAACCATCTTAAGCTCGAACCTGCACTCGTCATCGCACCCATCACGTACCATCTATCTCTGGCATATCCCTGGAACGTGTTAATTCCCAATTTCGGATTTGCTTCTGCTTCTCCGGTCTGGATACAAATCTGGCCTCCACTTCCGATATTGGCTGTGGCCTGTCCGGGACTGACCGCCCCACATCCGATACTCTGCATGACCTGATCAGCGCCTCCCAAAACTACCGGAATTCCTTTTTTTAATCCAAGTTCTCTGGCTGCCTCCTCGGTCATCGCTCCACATATCATTGCGCTGTCCCCAAATGGTGGAAAAATATCCACAGGCAGTCCCACTTTTTCCAAAACCCGCTCTGCCCATTTTCCCTTTTTCATATCGAAAGCCAGGGTGGCTGAAGCATCCGAATAATCAGTTCCGATTGTGCCTGTCATTCGGAATCTTAGATAATCCTTCGGCAAAAGCGTATATTTTGTCTTTTCCAGTATCTTCTGTTCGTGTTTCTTCACCCAGCACAAAGTTGGCAACATGATTCCGGTGGCTATGGGATTCATCAGTATCTTTTCCGCTTCCGCTCCCAACAACCTGTATATTTCTCTTACCTCATCCTCTGTGCGTGCATCACAATGTATGATTGCTGGACGCAAAACCTGATATTCCTTGTCCAGTAATACTGTTCCATGCATTTGTCCAGAAAATCCAATTGCTGCTACGGCATCTAGGATTTGCGGGTTTTTCTTTTTCAAAGCCCCTATAGCAGCTTTCAACGCCTGCCACCAACTCTCTGGTTCCTGTTCCGCATATCCGTTTTTTCGACATATCACAGAGTACGAGCTACCGGAAATTTCTACAACCGTTCCCGTTTCATTTATGATGACTGCTTTCAGGCTGGATGTCCCCAAATCAATCCCCATAAAATAGGACATCTCTCTTTTGTCCTCCTTTGCCCAATAATTATCGCAATCAACTTATACGTATATCTTTGTCATTATTAAACCATACTTGTTCGCATATGTCAATATATTTTTCCGATTTTTGTACCAGCATTTCCTACTAATTTGTATTTTTCTTCATTTTACATCTTTTTTCAGACTTCTTTTTCTTCTCGCTCCAGTGTTTTTACTGTCTCGCCTTCTAAAATCTCCGGCTGTAAAAAAATGTTCTCTCCCCTATCTCCATTTTCTATCATTCGCAGTAGTTTTTCAGCTGCAATTTGCCCATTCTTTAACGGATCCTGACGCACAGAAGTCAGTTTTTTCCGTCCGAACATGCACATGTAGGATCCATCATATCCAACTACAGATACATCCTCTGGTACACGAATTCCGTTTTTCTGTAAAAGTTCTATAATCGCAAGTGCCAGCTCATTATTAAAGCAAAACACCGCCGTCACTCCAGATAAGCAGGTCTTTACCAGTTCTTCCTGCTCCACAAATTCCCGGAATTTCTCATATACGTACCACCGCGTCCATTCTTTTTCTTCCTCGATTCCCGCTTCACTCAAAGCCGCCTGATACCCCGCATACCGCAGGCTTCCACAACACTCCCCACTGTTCATCAGACACGCTATCCTTCTGTGACCCCTTTCAATCAGATAATTTGTCGCCAGCCGCCCGCCTTCAAAATCATCATTTACCACGCACGGAAACCCAGAATACGGAAGATAGCTTCCTAGTGTAACACACGGCATGCCCTTCTCCTTAATCTTCCGATAAAGATACAGATTCGAATGTAAAAATGCACTTTGAGCCGGTATAAGAATTAAACCAGCATAATCATTATTCATCGCTTCCCTTAAATATCCAGCTTCTTCCTCGGTTCTGTTATTAGAAATTCCCACATTCAGCGTATATCCATTTTCTCTGAGTGTCTGCTCAGAGCCCCCTATATATTCTGGGAAAAAGTATTGTTGAGCAAACAGTGCGATAAGCATCACCATTTTTCTTCCATTCCCTTTTGGCGCAGGTTCCCGTACAAAACTTCCGCTGCCCCGTACCTTTGTGACATACCCATCCCTAGTCAACTCCTCCAGCGCGCGACGCACCGTCTGTCTACTGAAACCATACCTTTCCATCAATTGAAGCTCAGAGGGTACCTTTTCCCCCACTGGAATACGCCCAGAAACTATTGCTTCTTTCAATTCTTTATAAACAACCTGATACTTCGCCGACATTTCCTTCGTTTTCATATATTTCCTCCGTCGCATTTTATTTCCACACATTTTCTCGCATCTGCTTCTTGTTATTGTGCAGTCTTTTTGCCCCATTATATCATATATATCTCTTTCTTTATATTCTTTTATTTCTATTGACTTTTTTCTTTTACTCATATATAGTATAAGTACAAGAAACTTGTACGTATAACTAATTATACTTGTTCACACATCTTTTTTCAAGGTAAATCCGGAGGTTTTTATGAATTCAATTTTCAAAACAAATCTAAAGCACTTTGCTGAAGCCGTATCTACTACAACAGACGAACAGTTAATTCCAGTACAGACTTGCACTGAAGCTACCAAAAATGCACTTTTAACCGGGAATAAAATTATGTTATGCGGTAATGGTGGAAGTGCGTCTACCGCCTCCCATATTACAAATGATTTTATCGGCCACATGAAAAACTGGACCAGAAAGGGCTATCCTGCCATTGCGCTCACAGCAGATATTTCTGTTTTGACCGCTCTTACCAACGATTATGGATATGACTCTGTCTTTTCCAAGCAGGTAGCTGCTCTCGGACAGTCCGGTGATATTCTCTGGGGTTTCAGTACCAGCGGTAATTCCAAGAATATCATCAACGCAGTAGAAACATGTAAGGAAATGGGTATTAAAACTATTATTTTTACCGGAAAGGCCGGCGGAAAGTTGAAAGACTTGGCCGATATCTGGGTTCCGGTCAATACCGACGAAGCAATGCTGGCCGAGGCGCTTCACCTTTTCTATATCCATAGCATTGCAGAAAGCATCGAATATGATTTAGATCCTACTGAATAGCATTTCATTTTACAGGAGGCTACAATGTCAAAAATCAAATACGGAAGCCAGACGTATCCCTGGCAGATGAACATCAAGAAATTTCACGGACAGGTGCCTCACATGGCAGATACGCTTATCAAAGCAGGCTTCACCGGAATGGAAGCCGAAATCTGCATGCTGGAGGACTACTACACAGATTGGCAGAAATTAAAGGATCTTCTGGACGAAAAGCAGATCGCCTTTGCAGCCCTGGCTGTACACGAGGACTGGCTTCTTCCGGAGGAAACCGACGGCGAACGCGAACGTCTCGACGAAGCCATTGAATTTCTGACTCATTTTCCAACCGCTAAGCTCATGCTGGGACATGTGGCTGCCGATCCGGTACGGGAACACAATCTCTATGAAAAGCAGGTAAATCAGCTGAAGTGTATTTCCGCCATCGCCCAGCGGGCTGCGGAGGCCGGCATCGTGACTGTCTTCCATCCGAACTCCGGCGAGAATTCTATCTTCCGCTATGAGAGCGACTACCATATTATGTTTGACACTCTTTATAGCAAGGGGATCGGCTACGCTCCGGACGCAGGACATATGCTCAACGGAGGAATCGATCCGCTGAAGGTTATCCGGGAACACCGCGATATCGTGCAGCATGTACATTTTAAAGATATGACGCCGGATCATGTATGGGCTACTATGGGCGAAGGAATCGGTGATTTCAAGTCCATCGTAGACTTTCTGGCAGATACCGGATATCAGGGTTGGATTATGACTGAGGATGAATCTCCGGATGCAGAGCAGGATTCTGACGGCGTTGTACTGGCAGACGGCGCATATATGAAGAGCATCGCCCGCTAATACCGAAAATTATAAAAGTATCAAAATAAATGACAATTTTATCAATCAACAGGGGGTTTTTACATGAGCAACAAAAAACATACCGTCGCAATTATGGGCCTGGGTGTCCGCGGCAAAACACATTTAAAAGGAATTATGGAGAATTCTGACCGTTATGAGGTGGTAGGTCTCTGTGATCTGCGCGAAAATGTTATGAAGGCCGTATCTGAACAGTGGAAGCTGAACGTACCGCTTTACACAGATGTGGAAAAAATGCTGGCCGAGACAAAACCGGAGGTTTTTGTATTCGTTACTTACCCGAATCTCCGTCTCTCTATGATAGAACTGGCCCTGAAATATGGCATTAAAGCCGTATCCTTCGAAAAGCCCATGGCTGAGGACATGAAGGAAGCAAAAAAAATGACAGACCTGTGCGTACAAAATGGTGTAAAGGCCATTGTATGCCATCAGCAGAAATATCTGACCCAGATGCAGGAACTGAAGAAAAAGGCCGATCGCGGCGATTTCGGACAAATTAAGAAGATCTTTGCGGAGACACAGCCCTGGATGGCTCAGCTGGGAACCCACTATGTAGACTACATTATCTGGGCAAACGGCGGCTGCCGCGCAAAATCTGTTGTTGGTCACGTACACGGCCCGGCCACTCTAAAGGATAATCATCCGTCACCGGATTTCCTGATGGGCGAAATTCTCTTTGAGAATGGCGTCCGCGGATATCTGGAGTGCGGTTATTTTTCCGAACGGCACAATCCGGAAATGTACGCGGATTCCGACAACCGTCTGACTATCTGGGGGACCAACGGTTATGGCTATGCCGAAACCGATGGTTTCTGGGGCGAATGCAGCAAGGCTACCAAGGGCGAATTCATTACCGGAAAGGAACCAGGCTGGTACCATCATCAGGAAAAACAGATCCAGACTCCGTACTACACCGAGTACGCCGACTGGCTGGACGATGACTCCAAGCCCCATTCCTGCAACATCGAAACCGCCTTCCATGGATACGAAATTCTGGAGGCTATGTGCTTAAGCGCCCTGAATAACACCCGCATAGATCTTCCGCTCACTAATTTTGATTACGAGCCGGTTCTGGAACGTATGGAAAAAGAGCTGCCGGAATGCGGAACTCATTTAAGAGCACTTTATACAGGAGAGGAGCCAAGAGAAGAACGTGACTAAACAATGCAAAGCAAATGGACTTACAATCAGCTATGAAGAAAGCGGCGCAGGCGAGCCTCTTATTCTCCTGATGGGCCTTGGCGCACCGGGAAGCAAATGGGCTCCGCATATAGCTGCATATGAGAAACATTTTCATGTATATGCGCTGGATAACCGGGGTGCCGGTCAGTCTGATAAACCCGTTTCTTATTCCTATACCATCGAAGAAATGGCCAGGGACACCATCGGATTTATGGATGCGGTTGGTATCGAATCCGCCCATTTCAATGGCATTTCCATGGGAGGAGCTATCACCCAGTATCTGGCGGTGAATTACCCGGAACGTGTGCGCTCCATTATCCTGACCAATACCTTCCCCAGCTGTTGTGTCAGCTTCCGGCGCGCCATCGAAATTCTGCGCGAGGCCTGCGGCCAGCTGGATGGCATCACCTTTGGCCGTCTGGGACAATGGATGATCTTTGCGCAGCCATTCCAGGAAACGGACGAGACTTATATGTTGGACTCTGAGCTGGCCGATATGGCTGCCCCCTACCCGATGCCGGGCTACGCCTATAAAGCACAGTGCAACGCCATTCTGGGCTTTGACATTTTAAAGGAGCTTCCCAAGGTCAAAGCTCCGGCTCTGGTTGTCGGCGGTGACCGGGATCTCTTTGTTCCGGTTGAAGTCACCAAGGCTATGTGCGACGCCATCCCGGGTGCAAAGCTTTATATGGCCCAAAACGGTGGACATGTGCAGCACTGGGAGCAGCTGGAGAAATACAATCAGGTAACCCTGGATTTTCTGCTTGCGCAGCTTCACTAATATCTTTTTACTATGCCTCGGTTTTCCTCCCTGTGAACGCCGATTGCATATAAAAATGGGAATGTCCGATCCTAATCACAAAAATCCCCGAACCGTTATGACAGAGACGGTTCGGGGATTTTGTGTTGTTCTTTTCTGCTACTGCGCTGCGTCCGAAAGCAGGATCCGGTCATTATCCAGTTCATATCCCGCGCCTGCCTTGAAGCGGGTCAGCAGGTCTTCCACAGTCATATGTTTTCGCTCTTCGCCGCCCACATCCAGCACGATATTGCCATCGGCCATCATCAGGGTCCGGTTGCCCAACTCCAGGGCCTGGCGCATGTTGTGGGTGATCATCATGCAGGTGATCTGTTCCTGCTCTACGATGTCTTTGGTCAGCTGTAGCACCTTCTCTGCCGTTGCCGGGTCCAGGGCTGCGGTATGCTCGTCAAGGAGCAGCAGCTTCGGCGTTACCAAGGTTGACATAAGTAGTGTCAGTGCCTGGCGCTGTCCGCCGGAGAGAAGACCCACAGGCTGCTTCATCCGGTCTTCCAGGCCCATATTTAACAGGGCCAGACGCTCCCGGAACAGTTCCTTATCCTTCTTCGAGATACGGGAAAAGGCCGAGGTTCCCTTGGCGCTACGCAGATACGCCAGCGCCAGATTTTCCTCGATGGTCATGCCCGGAGCCGTGCCCTTTAAGGGGTCCTGAAACAGCCGCCCGATGAAGCGGCTGCGCTTGTGCTCGGGCAGGAAGGTGATGTCCTCACCGTCCAGAATGACTGCGCCGTCATCCACGTAAAACCCGCCTGCGATGGCGTTGAACAGAGTGGATTTTCCGGCTCCGTTAGAACCGATGATAGTCACGAAATCGCCGTGATTCAGATGTAGAGAGAGTCCGGACAGAGCCGTCTTCGCATTGACCGTTCCCGGGTTAAAGGTTTTCGATATGTTCTGAATATCCAGCATTACGAACGGCCTCCTTTCGCTACGTACGTCTTTTTCCGGGCACTCTTTTTCTGCTGAAATACCACCCAGTTCTTAATCGTCGGGAACGCGATAGCCAGCGCCACAATCACAGCCGTCACAAGCTTCAGTCCCTGTACCGGCATAATCTTTGTATACAGTACAATCGCGTAGATGAATCGATAGATAATGGAACCAATCACAGCCGCCAGGGCGCCTTTGACTACGCTTTTGCGACCCAGTATGGTCTCACCGATGATGAGACAGGCAAGACCGATGACCACGATTCCGGTTCCGCCGTTGATATCGGCGGTGTTCTGATACTGACCTACCATGGCTCCGGAAAGAGCCGTCAGTGCATTGGCCACGCAGAGGCCTACGGTGATCGTGAAGGTCGGATTGACGGAAGAAGCACGCACCATGTCGATGTTATCGCCGGTGGCACGGATGGAAAGGCCAAGCCGGGTGCCCAGGAACAGCACCAGCAATACGCCCGCCAGAATAACCACTGCTCCGGCCAGCAGTGCCTCATACCACTGTCCGCCGATACCGGTCTGCTGGAACAGGGTGAAAATGGTGGCTGTCTTCAGAAGGCTCACATTGGCACTCCATTTCATAACCATCAGGTTGATGGTGTAAAGTCCCATATTGGTGACGATACCGGCCAGGATGGACGGCACGCCAAGTCTCGTCTGCAAAAATGCGGTCACAAAGCCGGCGCAGACGCCTGCTGCCATGGCCGTCGGAATAGCCAGAAACGGATGTCCGGCTGCCGCCATGGTGACGGACACCGCAGTGCCCAGCACGAAGCAGCCATCGGTGGTCATATCGGCGATGTCCAGTACACGGAAGCTTAAGAACAGGGCCATGGGCACCAACGCGTACAGAAAGCCCAACTCCAGGGCTGTTTGTAAAATATGTAACACAGGAATCCCTCCAAAATAGAGATGGGCAGGACAGCCGCGTTTCTAAAATTCGCCGCTGTCCTGCTTTTTGTCTCTTCTTATTTTAAAATCTGTGATTAGTCTTCGGTAGTCTGAACCTCTACGACAGTTCCCAGGTCATTGAATACGGAGTGGTCGATGTCAAGAGTATCAGCTGTCTCTGTATTAACAGTGATGATGCCGCCCTCTGTTACATAGTAGTCTTCCAGACCGTCCATACCCTCTGTCATAGCGGTGTATGCCAGGTCAGCTGTCTGGGAACCAAGATCCGTGTAGTTCACGCCACAGGTAGCGAAAGCGCCGTTTCTTACGAAGGAGTCAGCTCCGGTGTAATGCGGGATGCCTGCCTTTGCCAGGTCCTCATAGATTGCCAGCTCTGCTGCCATGATAACATTGTCGGTCGGTGTGAAGATGGCGTCTACTTTATCAGCTACCAGCGCGGATGCTGCTGCGATAACCTCGTCGTTGGTATTGGCTGTTTGCTCGGTGTAGGAAATGCCCTTCTTATCCAGGTATGCCTTCGCGTCTGCAATCGGCTTGGTGGAGTTTGCTTCGGACAGGGAGTACAGAAGGCCTACATTCTTAATATCCGGGTTCTGGGCCAGCATCATTTCCATGATTTTGTTGGTATCCAGAGCGTCGCTGGTTCCGGTCACATAGTCGATGCCGGTCAGCTCTGCTGCCTCCGGATCGGAAATTGCTGCGAAGACAACCGGTGTCTGGGTGTCCTGGGCGCATACGGTCATAACCTGTGCTGCCAGAGTCGCAATCGGGATAATAGCGTCTACGCCGTCCGCAATGGCCTGGTCGCCAATCTGCTTCAGGGTCGTCTGGTCGTTCTGTCCGGAATAAATCTCGTAATTGATGGTCACATTATTATCTTTTGCAATCTGATCCAGCTCTGCTGCCACTGCATTTGCAATCTCATCCAAAGAAGCATGGTCAAGCTGCTTTACGATGGCTACGTTGTACTCTGCAGTATCGCCGGATGCTGCATCCGCCTCCGTCTCTGCTGCGGTGCTGTCTGCCGCGGCATCTGCGGAAGTATCGGCCTTGGATCCGCATCCTGCCATGGAAACTGTCAGTGCTGCCGCACAACCAAAAGCTACCAGTTTTTTCAGATTCATCTTCTTCATAATTTTTTCTCCATTCTTTTTTAATTTAGATGGCAGATGTGACAGTCGGCTTTGCCGGAGGCGGCTGTCTGGAGGAAAGTATCATTCGTTCTACCCCGCCAGGTAAATCCTGAGAACACTCCGTGTTCCCAGGCTCGCGGCTGTTTGCCGCATGTTTAGATGAAACTCCAAACTGGATGATGTGCAAGCACCTCCTCCGGCCCGGCTTTTCATCTAAACGCCTGGCTCATTAGGTATACGAAAAACGCCTCTGCCCCATATACATGGGACAAAAGCGTTATATACTTCTGCGATACCACCCAAATTGACATTTCCTGCGAAATGTCCACTCGCTACACGTACCATCATACGTGCCCCGATGGATAACGGGTGGGGTCCCGTCAGCTTCTACTTGACCGTTTACTCGTTCAAAGCCGCCCTCCGAAGTCCATTCACCGACTGCTTCACGCTCCGTTTCCACCCTCCGGAACTCTCTGTAGATCCACATCTGTCCGTTACTACTCTTCTTCACAGGTTTCTCTGTTTGATGTTGTTTGTATTATATGCACGTTTTTCTGGTTTGTCAATAGTTTTCTAAAAATTTGTTTTATTAGTTTAACTTATTAAAGTCTCTCCACTTGACATTCCCTCTTCGCCCGTCCTATATTCTACTGTCTCTTATACTCTCTCCCGAGATAATAATTCACCTTAAAAAACCCCAGCACCAGCCAGTAACACAGGTTATAATGCCCCGTCCGCATCAGCCACAGGTAAAGCTTGATCGACGCCGACAGCTTATCCATCGTATGCTTTTCCATGGCATCACGTACCATCACGTCCTCACAGATCCGCTTCACATTAGCGACCACATTCCGGCGCCCGGCCTTATAATTCCGATAAATCTCATTTTTCACCGCCAGCACAGCCAGTCCGAGAAAATCATTCCGAATCTGCGCCGTGAAATCATAGACGCCCTTAGCGTCGCTGATAGCCTGAAGCCGGCTGATTAAAAGCTTCACCTTCTCAATATAAGAGCTGTCATACTGCCCCGTAATTGATTTGTTATTAATCCAGTAATGATAGGGATAAAAATTCTGCACCACGCATAGCTTCTTCGTATCCAGAAGCACCGGGAACGTAATCTGCAGATCCTCCCCCACCGCCACCTTGTCATCGCAGAACTGCACATTTGCCTGCAGAAGCGATCTCCGGAACAGCTTCGTCACCCGGGCAGGCTGCAATGTCCGTCCGAAAAAGTAGCCATCATTGATAAGCGTTGGAAATAAAGCCTCCAAGTCCGCCCGTCCATAGACTTCTTTTTTGAAATTCGAAATTTCATTTCTTTTCGGAATCTTCGGATCCTCAAAATCAAAGACCAGCCCGCAGACCGTCACATCCGCATCCTCCTGCTCGGCAAGTGTCAGCATCCGCTCATACATATCCGCGTCAATCCAGTCGTCGCTGTCCACGAAGCCCACGTACCGACCGGTCGCAAGCTCCAGTCCCGCTTTCCAGGCGGTCGTCAGGCCGCCGTTTGACTTATGATGCACCCGGATATTGGCGTGCTCCGCTGCATAAGCGTCACACATGGACCCGGAGTTGTCCGTGGAACCATCGTCCACTAAAATAATCTCCAGCTCCTTCACTGTCTGATTTAAAATACTGTCCACACAGCGCTCCAGATACTGCTCCACATTGTAGACCGGTACAATCACGCTTAATCTCTTACTGCTTTCCATTTTCATCCTTCACCTGATTCAGTAGTTTCCGATACAATCCCGGCCAGGTCAGAAACAGCCGATAGCCAATCTCCGTCCGAAGCGGGAACTTCCCATACTTCTTCACACGCCGCAGACCTTCGCGAATCAATGTCCGTATTTCCTCCTGCTGCTTTTCACTGCCCGGAAGCTGATCCCGTAAGCCAAACCAGATATCGATACTTCCATCCGCCAGCGCCTGAAGTCCCGGCACCATCAGCTCTGTATAGCCTTTTTGTTCAAAGAAATCCAGCCGCTCCGCTACCGCCGTCACCCAGTCCATCCGTTTTGGATTGAACCCCCGGGTGATACTCACCGGCGTCACGAAATAGCCGTACAGGGAGCGATCCACATAAGCCGCTTTCTTCACCTTATCGTAGATACGGTAAGTGGTCGCCTCATCCTCATGGATTCTGCCCAGCGGATATCGGATATCCTCGAATAATTCTTTTCTGTAAAGCTTATTCCACGCTACCACAAAATAAGCTCCGTCCGGCACATAGAGATTCGCCAGCATCTCCCGGCCTGTATACACGCGCGTCTCCCCGGTTCCATGCTCCGGAATTGTCTCACCGCGCACATATTCCCAGCGGCAGACACTTAAGCTGCTACCCGTATCCACACAGGCCTGATACAGTCGCTCCAGAAAATCTGCCGTCAGATAATCGTCCGAATCCACAAAAGCCAGCCACTGACCCTGCGCCATGTCAATGCCCGCATTACGTGCCCCGGACAGACCTGCATTTTCCTGGTGAATGACCTTCACCCGGCTGTCCTGTCTGGCATACTCGTCACACATGACCGGGCAATTATCCGGCGATCCGTCGTCCACCAGAATGATTTCCATATTCGTATAGGTCTGCTCCAGCACTGAATCCACGCACCGGCACAGATATTTTTCCACTTTATAAACAGGAATAATTACTGATATTAAATCATGCATCTTCTGCTTCCTTTTCTTCTTCCTCTGCCGCCCGTCTGGCCCGAACCAGCATGGCCCGCAGCTCGCACAGCTCATAGGTTAGCCGCTTCCAGCCCCGGCGCATGCAGAAATGAATCACCTGATAATCGAGAGCCCTAAGTGCCGCCATCTGCCCCGCTTCCCGCAGTTCCGCGTCCCGGCAATAGGCGTCTATGACTTCCAGCTTCTCCTTCTTCGTTTTCTCCGCATCGAAAGGAAGCCCCTCTACGTCGTCCAGCATATCCTGAATCAAACGGGCATTGATGACACCGCTCTCATCCGGATGCCCTGCCAGTTCCTGATAAAACTCGTTCGTCTCCCGCCAGATATGCTTTGCCAGCATCAGGCGATCCTCCCGCTTCTGCGACGAGAGACTCGCCCCGGTCTCATCCTGAATATAGTGGCAAAGCGGCGCTTTCACAATGGCGATTCCATCCGCCCGCCGCAGATAATCCAGATTAAACAGCAGGTCTTCCCCGAGACTTAAGGACTCGTCAAAACGTCCCGTCAGCTCCCGTTTATACAGCTTGTTCCAGGGCATATTCAGAAATCCTTCGCCGTAGAGCGCCAGAAAATTTTCCTCGCCGCTTTGTCCCGGCACCTCCGGAATCCGGACGATGTCCCGGCCCTGATAGTGATGATGAAAGCCGCAGATGGCGATATCGTCATTTCCGATGCCACTCAGAAGCTTCTCCACCATATCCTGTTCCACATAATCGTCGCTGTCCGCGAACAGTAGATAATCACCCTTCGCAGCCTCAATACCCACATTCCGGGCCGAGGACACGCCGCCATTTTCCTTATGAATCACCTGAATCTGGCTGTCCTCTTCCGCCAGCTTGTCACAGAGCTCCCCGGAACCGTCCGGCGAACCGTCGTCCACCAGGATCATCTCTGTGTCCTCTACCGTCTGCGCCAGCAGGCTTTCCACACAGCGTTTCAGCGTATCCTTACTTTTATACACAGGTACAATGATACTTACCATTTCAGTCCCTCCTCATACTGGAGCCTAATGCTTTACCAGTTTACTGCGCACCTTTTCCAGCACCATCTGCCGCTCACCTTTCCGCAGCACCACAAAAAAGTTCACAAGCAGCGCCAGGATTCCGGCCACGATGCCTACGCTAAACAGCTTGAGCCAGCCGTCGATGTTGATAAATAACTCAAAGGGCAGTACCACCAGGCAAATCAGGCCGATGGACACCAGGCCCATCAGAATATCGCCGTAGAAGGTATACCATTTCACCTTCAGGCAGTGAGCCGCGTAAAGCGGCGTGAAAATCAGATTACGCAGGATTCCATAGACCATGCTGACGCCCACGATGGCATACATACCGAGATCCGTGGTCTCCAGCAACACAAAAACCGTTGCCACGGTCAGTACGCCGCTTCCCACAATGACCATGGAATTCACTTTTACCTTCTTGGTAATCAGAAATACATGGTACAGTACCTGAATGCTGGCGCTGACAAAGAGCGTACCCACATTCAGAAGAGCCAGAATATAGAGTTCTTTTGGGTCCTGTGTCTTGCCCACCCAGAGTCCGAAAAAGGTCTTACCGAATACCGTCAGGAACGCAATGGGGATACTGATAATAAATATCATAATGCGATCCGCGCTGGCGATAATCTCCAGCAGCTGTTCCTTATCTTCTTTTGCATAGGCAATCGTCATCTGCGGGTTAAAGACGCCCGCAATGGTTCCCATCAGATTCGAGATTACCTCCGGAATCTGGGT
Organism: Laedolimicola intestinihominis; assembly: GCF_040096155.1. NCBI lineage: Bacteria > Bacillati > Bacillota > Clostridia > Lachnospirales > Lachnospiraceae > Laedolimicola > Laedolimicola intestinihominis. The sequence continues at coordinate 254,180 of NZ_JBBMFE010000002.1, forward strand.
AGAGATAGAGATGGTCGTCATGGCCGCTGAGCTGACCATAATATTCGCGATAGAGGTATTCAATCCATCCAGCAGAAGCTGTCCCAGACGGGTCACCGAATTCCAGGCCCCCAGAGACACCAGTTCCCAGATCTTGCTCCAGCGGAAATCCCGAATCCGAATCTTCATATCCGGCAGCAGCCTTCTGGTAAAGGTCAGGTTCGCCACCGCCTGAATCACCGTGGAGCAGACTGACGCACAGCCCACGTAAAACAGATAGGGCTTAAAGCAAAGATAGCAGACCGACAGTACAGTCAGACGGGTCAGCTCTCCGAGAATCATGGAAATGGAGCTGAGCTCCAGACGATCCTTACTGTAGGAAGCCACGCTGAACACGGAAGTAATGATGCTGATCAGGAAGTTCAAAAAGATAAAGAAGAACAGCATCTGGATATCCATCAGGCTGGCCGCTTCCGGGATCTGGAAAATTCTTCCTATATACATGACCACGAACAACGCCGGGAACATAAATACCACCGCCATCAGCACATTGGCGAAGAACACGGAAGAAAAATATTCCTCTGCTTCCTGCTGCTCATTCCGGTGAATCCGGATAGTAATAAACCGGCTGGCCATGGTATTCAGGGCCGACACGATGATCTGGGCCGCCGACACGAATTTATTGGCGATATCCGTGAAACCATAGGCATTTGGAATCATCGACTCAATAATCGGCACCAGGATAAAGCCCAGAAGCATATTGACGCCAAAGGCCAGAAGCTGGGCCGTCATGTTGATCGCTACTCGTTTTTTATTCATAAAGTTCCGTTTCCTTTTTTACAATATCAATACTGCCTTGATGAGATACATCACTGTCAGCAGCTGTCCTACAAGACCCGCATACATCAGGCCCCGCTCCGCAGACCGGTTCCAGGTAAGCCGTCCATTCCGGAGCACCAGCAGAAACGCCGGCATAAACGGAATGAAATACCGTCCCTGCACACCCTCAATGGAGATATGATCCCGTGGCGTCCAGGTAAGCAGCATGCCCGCCAGAATCAGCCCTGCACAGACCGCACAGACGCAGACAATCCACCATTTCTGCCCGGTCTTCACATACTGAGGTTCGTCCTTCGTCCGCATGCAGGACAGTACCAGAAGCAGCAGAAACAGCATGGGAATCACTTCCGAAATCTCGATTTCTACCCACCCCATCTTCTGTCCTACCAGAGACATCAGATAGAAAGCACTCTTGTCCGCAATGGTATTCGCCATGATACGCACCAGCTCCAGAGGCTGTGACAGGAAATACCCGAGGGTATAACCGGCTGTGGTGGAAGAACCGACTGTAGCCGTGGCCTCTGTAGTCGTTGCTATATAATTGACTGCCACGGTGTTCTTATTTACAAAAGCCAGCACCGGCAGCAGACACAGAGCCAGAATGCAGAAATTCCGCACCCGTTTTCCGCCGAAGCGCTCCGCCGGAATCAGCAGCGCCAGCAATGCGATAGGCAGATAGATACCGCTTTTTCCGTAGATCATCACAATACTCAAGATTCCCATGACCAGAATATCCACCGGCTTCACCGGTTCTTCCCGCCAGGTCAGAGAAATGCAGCAGCAGATATACAGGAAAATCACACCGTTAATCACCGCGTCATAGGAAAAGGATGTACACTGCTGCAGATTCATGGGCAAAATTGCCAGTAAAAACAGCGTTATCTTTCCAAAGGGCAGCTTTTTCATGCCGATATATGTCATCAGCGCGAAGAACAGAAGACTGCACCAGCGCGCCAGCAGATACATGGGCACTGTTCCCAGATGCAGAAGTCGCGCCAGCGTCATGCCAAGCACCGCCGGAAGATACAGAATCATCGGCGCTTCCGTGGTGGATGTAGCGTCCGCCTCCACCAACCGGTTGTCCCTTACGCCCCTGAAGAATCCGTCGTAAATGTTCTTATAATTCTCCAGGCTGGGCTCCGATGTAAATTCGATCTTCGTATCCTCCATCCGCTTATAGCACTTATTCTCGCCCGCCGACTCGATACCAAGCAGCGTATTGGAATGCCGGTAGGTCATGTCGATATGATAGGACTCATCCGGCGTCATATAAGGCGTAATCAGGAAATTATACAGAATGCCAAGGCAGAGAATCGTAAACAGAAATACTTTCTCTATCTTGCACTTCCGCATAAAAGCCAGGTAATAAAAGCCTGCGCACACGGCCTCCGCAAACAGAAACATGGCAAAGAAATACTTTTTCAGGAACAGATTGAAATACGTATGGGCGTTCATGCTGAGCCGGACCGCGCTCTCCGCGCCGTTTACCAGCAGGGTATTCTCTTTGTAATAACCCTTTGGCGTCACAATCACTGACAGACCTGAATCCAGAAGCGTATCCGCAAAATGCAGCTTCACCTCGTAGGTATGTCCCTTGGTATCCGTCTGGGAGTTGTCAAAAATCAGGCCCATATACTGACCGTCCAGCAATGTGGCCGCGTCGATATCCGCTGCGCAGAGCAGGCTTCCCTGATCCGCCAGATCGGTCGTCTCGCCGGAAGCTGCCGCCCCGGTCACATCATAGACCTCTGCGTGAATCAGCCCCTCTCCCGCAAAATTCTCGCCCAGATCCATCCGCACACCCAACCCCACCAACTGTTTTTCTTCGGTGGTATAATACTGAATCAGCTCCTGTGTATCCGCTGTCACGGGCAGCAGCTCCTGATTGTCCTTCATGACTACTTCCCGATGGGTGCTGTTCATGGCCTTTCGAATCTGTACGTCATACACATACAGGAACATAAGCGCCGTAATAAAAAGCAGCAGTCCCAACCCCAGGAGCTTTTTATGTTTCTCATAGAAGGTCTTCAGCTTTCTCCCGAAAGCAGCCGCTTTTTTCCCAAGTCCGGAATCCCGCTTTTTTGTCGCTTTTTCCTGCTTCTTCCCGGACACCAGGAAAAACATGGCTCCCAGAATCGTCAACATCAGCGTCGTGATCAGCGGTTTCTTCACATAGTGCACCTGTGTCCGGTACACCGCATTAAAAATCAGATTATTCTCCAGGATCTGTCCATCCTCGTAGGATGTTCCGGCTGTCTCCGTCTCCGTATTCAGCCAGATATAGGGTCCGTTCTTTATACCCTTTCCGGTGATGACCACCTCGACAGCCTGTCCCACCGGCTCCTGTGTAAAGTCCACACCCCAGAAACCCTCGGCACCCAGATCCTGCAAATCATAGGAAGCGCTGGCCAGAAGCTCCCGGGTCTGCGCGTCATAGGCCCCGATATCAATCCGGCCATCCGTATAGACGCCCTCGTCATCCGCCGTAAAATAAAAAGAAAGCTGGCTTAACGCCTGTGCATCTGGCAGGTATTCAAATCTCAGCTCTGTATCATCCGTTATCGCTTCTGTCTTCAGTTTTAACGAGGGCTTTCCGATACCCTCCAGCCCCCGGGATTCCAGTCTGTCATGGGGCATAGCAACAGACACGGCGAAATAGAGTATGCAGAATACTGCATACCCTATCGCCCATTTCTTCTTATTCTCCAAGACCACTCTCCACTGCTTCTACCATTGCAGCCAGCGCTTCTGTTTCATCTGCGCCCTCACAATGAAATTCAATCTCATCTCCTGATTTTACACATGCACCCAGTACGCTTAAAACACTCTTCGCATTGGCTGTTGTATTGCCAAAGGTGAAGGTTACCGCGGAGCGGAACTGCATGGCCGTCTTGCAGAGGATTCCTGCCGGACGAAGATGAAGACCTGTCGGATTTGTGATAGTTACTTTTTGACTTACCATAGATGTCAACCTCCCGTTCTTTTACTCTGTTGCCGAGTCATTTTTACTCTCCCCCGCACTGTCTCCGCTGCTATTGTCACCAGCGGTGTTATCCGGGGTACTGTTTCCCGTTGTATTGTCATTTCCGGCGTCCGAGACATTCTCCTTTTTGCTGTCTATGCTGCCGTTTGTACTGCTGCTGTCTCCTGTAGTCTTATTGTCGTCAGCTGCTGTTCTCTTTACCAGTTTATACTGGATTTCCACATCCTGCATCAGGCTGCAGCCACTGTCCGGAAGAGTTACGTTCAGGGTTTCTGTATAATTCCCCGCTCTGGTGTGTCCCACATCCAGCGTCACTGCAATCGCCTCTGTATCCAGAGCTGCCAGTTCGCTGCTGGTTCCCATTACCACCAGTTCAATACTGCTGGTGTCGCCGAAGTCCACTTCCATTCCTGCCGGCACATTCTGTACACCGATGCGGGATACCGGGATGGTCACAGTCTTGCCCTGCTTCTTCTCAATTTCCACGCTGACCGCGATCAAAGCGTCTGTCTCGTCCGCCAGTCGAATGCCATCGGGCAGATACTGGGTAATGTCGATGGTCTGCTGCTGATTCTCGGAAACACCGTCGATATTGATCGCCTCATCCGGAATCAAAATCGCTGTAATCTTACTGATTGCGTCAGAAGCTCCGGCAATCATCACTGTCTCCGGTTTATAGGAGATGGAGCTGAAGCTGTAGCCCTCTTCCGGTGTGCCTGTATGGCCTACAGACAGCGGAACTGTCTTGCTCCGCAGCATGGTGATGGCCACATCCATACCGTCGTTCTTTCCGGTATATTCCAGATAAGTGGTATCTACGGCTTCGCCGTCGCTGTTCAGCACATTCAGCTTGCCGTGAATGGTCCGGTCTGAGTTGACGCCGGTGGTCTTGATCTCTACCTCCACGCGCTTGATCTTGGCGATCACGGAAGCCGGGCCGCTGATCTGAATCAGGCTCTGCTCCGGAAGCGCGGTTCCGATCATGTAACCGTCGGCCACCTTTCCGTTCTGCTTCACCACTACGTTAAACTGCTCCGAGGATGCGTCCTCTACGCTGATAACTACGTTTTCCCGGCTCAGGTTGATGTCGGCGCTGCGGATGTTTTTATTGCTGCAGGTCACCTCGATACCTACCAGATCGTTGTACTTGATATTTTTCTGCATATCCGCCGTCGCGGTAAAGTCCGTGATATCCAACTCACGCAGAACGGATTTCTTGCCCCACACACGGATACTGATGACGTCGCTGCCGTCCTCTATCTTGTAAACCTTACCCTGATCCGTTACCACGTTCTCATTGAGCATCGTGACCTGAATCGGAGAGAAATCCCTGTATGTATAGGGATCGTCAATATTCATGACAATCAGCCAGAGCATAATGGCTCCGATCACGGAAAGGAGCTTCAGTCCCAGGTTATTTGTCAGCATTTTTTTCATGCTTCTTCACCCGTCCTTTCCATAATCTGAATCTGCCATTGTCCTGCGCCTTATCCTGGGCTGCCACAAGCTGCGCCCGGAGGTCATCCTGATTCAAATTGCGCTTAATGTCACCCTCCATGGCCACAGACACAGCTCCGGTCTCTTCCGATACCACGATGGTCAGGGAATCCGTCACCTCACTGATTCCCACAGCTGCTCTGTGACGGGTTCCCAGCTCCTTACTCAGAAACAGGTTATCCGACAGCGGCAGATAACAAGTGGCTGACACAATCCGGTCACCCCTGATGATGACCGCGCCGTCATGCAGCGGCGTATTTTTCTCGAAAATATTGATCAGAAGCTGACTGGTAATCACGGAATCCAGCGTAATGCCGGTACGCTCATACTCGTTCAGCGGCGTCTTCTTCTCAATGACTATCAGCGCTCCGGTCTTGACCTTGGCCATCTCAAAGACCGCCTTTATAAGCTCATTAACGGTCTTGTCGCTGAACCTGGCTTCCGACTCCTTCGCGCTGTCAAAGCTGAATACCGAACTGATGATGTTCTGCCGTCCCAGCTGCTCCAGCGCTTTACGAAGCTCCGGCTGAAATACAATAACCAGCGCGGTAATTCCCAGGCTGAAGATATTCTTGCCCAGCCATAGAATCGTGTTCAGGCGGAAGGCCCAGGCCACAAAAATGAATACCAGCAGAACCGCAAAGCCCTTCAGAAGTACCCATGCGCGGGTCTTCTTGATCCACACCATGATTTCATAGAGCAGGAAAGACAGGATAATAATATCCAGTAGATCATTCCAGTGGATGGTGTTGAACGCCACATATTGATTGATATAGTTCCACACAGAACCCTGCACTTTTTCACATCCTCTCTGCCGCCGGCCAGTTTACTGGTGTCTCGACGCGCTGCTCTTCTTTCTTCCCGATGAAACCTTTCTCTGCGGCGCTTTCTGCGCGTTGATCTTCTTTACTTTTTTCTGCGGAACCGCGATACTGATCTTGGGAACCGCTTTTACATAGTAGTAATACTCGTCATCCTCAAACTGTACATATTCGGTTCTGGAATAATCCAGACTGAATATACTGATCTGCAAAAGCAGCGCCAGCACCGCCGACAGGATCCCACCCACAATCACGCTGAGCAGCTTCGGAGACACCCCCAGGATCAGACTTCCGGTCAAAAGCACGATGGCGTCCGCCACAGCGCCCGCCACTACGGCAATGGTCCATGCATGATCCACGGACATTCTTCGAATCATGTATACAATCACTATCGTCAGGGTAAAGGCCACAACTGTCAGAATCATTTCTTTATTGTTCAGTACATTATCCAGAAGATAAGTAATCTTCTCGGTCACCGTACTGTTCTGGGCGCTGCTCAGCATGGCCGTATTCATGCCCAGATAGTGAAGCAGGAAATACACCACCGTACCACAGGCAACCGGAATCGCTGTCACCGGCGTGGAAACCAGTCCCATGGCAAGCGGAACAAAATACGGAATCTTGAACACGAAGGCCAATGGTGTCAGGATCAGCACATATCCGAACTTGGGCGCAGTGCTGAAAAAAAGCAGAAACATCACCGCGAATACCACAAGGGTAATTGCGAATACCTCCAGAGAAAGCGCGTAGGCATGCAGCAAAATCAGAATCGCCGCGAACACCGCCGTCACATTGACCGGCAGGAAGGAGCAAAGAAGCGCCAGCACCAGGGCTATCCCCGGGTTATCCAGCTTCTTCATAAAGCCCACATGACCGTTGATCAGCAGAAATGTCACCAGTGCCATGATAAACTTCAGCACCGGATATATATAAATATCATATTTGCTTAAAAAAATCTTCAGTTTTTCTCTCATTTCCAGTAAGGTCTTCATTCTTCCTTCGCTCCTTCTGCCATACTTGTGCTGCCCGACGTCTCCGACTCATAAATGTCGGAAATACGCTTCAGAATGTGATTATATGTAGCCAGCTTCTTCCGGTTTTCCTGATACCGGTTATAATAAACCACATACTGGATCACCAGATAGATGCCCAGAAGCGCAAGATAGAGAAGCGCAAGCCCTTTTCCAAACGCGGCCAGATCCATCTTATGAAGGTTTGTCATCAGATATTCCATTTTATAAAAAGCCCAGAGACCCACGCACAGGCAGAATGCCACCGTGTAGGAAATCCACGCGCCGATGAGATGAATACTTAAGTAATCACCCTTGTAAAAACGGTTCATTTCCAGCGCTTTCTTTCCCTCGCCCGCCTCAAAGGAGGCCGCCTTTGTCATGAGTCTGATTTTTTCTTCATTTAACATAAATACCCCTTAACTTTTGCATACTCCTAATCGAATTCAGTATAGCATATTTAAAAGCCTCTTCCAATACAAATGCTTAAAAAATACACTTTTTCCACCCCCGCTGCCAGAAGGGCGGCTGCCGCCGCATCCAGGGTGCTGCCGGTGGTGTAGATATCGTCTATCAGTACCACTCTCTTTAATTTTACATCATTCCCACAGAGTTGAAAAGCATTTTTCAGATTCTCCCGTCTTGCGGAATCGTTTAATTCCTTCTGGGGATTGGTCTTCTTTACCCGTATGAGAAGCTTTTCTTCCACCGGAATTCCCAGCCTCTCTCCCATACGTTCTGCCACCAGCGCTGCCTGATTAAACCCGCGTTTCCGCATGCGGCTCTTATGGAGCGGCACCGGAATCAGGGCGTCCGGCTGCCAGGAACGAAGCATACGCCCATGGGCCCGCAGCAGCTCTTCTGCGTAAAAATCCGCATATTCCCTGCGGTTGTGATATTTAAACCGGCTGATGGACGCCCGCATGACTCTGTCATATAGGAAAACTGCCCTGCCCTTTTCATATCGATGCTTCCGCCGCAGACAGTCGGGGCAATATTCTGCCTCCTCTTTTGAAAGCGGCTTCCCACATTTCATACAGACCGGTTCGCGCACCGGCTGCAATACCGTCCGGCAGCTGTCACAGATAAGCTTTTCTGCCCCGCCGGTAATCTCATCACATATCGGACATCTGCGAGGATATATAAGATTTGATAGTTTCGCAAAGACCTGTGTAACGCTTCTGTTCCGTACCATTTTCAATCATTGCCTGGAAGGTGGCGGCGCTGCCCACCAGGGTCACACAGGATCTGGCACGGGTCACTGCCGTATATAAAAGGTTCCGGTTCATCAGGGGGCGGGGGCCGGAAAGCAATGGAATCACCACTGCCGGATACTCGCTTCCCTGAGACTTATGTACGGTAATGGCGTAAGCCAGCTCCAGTTCATCCAGCTGTTTAAACGGATAAGAAGCCATACGCCCTTCATCGAATTCTACGGTTACTTCCTCCGCAAAGGTATTGATGGCACGGACGATTCCCATATCGCCGTTGAATACGCCCACGCCCTTATCAATGGCAATGCCGTAGCGATTGCGGACCTCCCACTCCAGCTGGTAGTTGTTGCGGATCTGCATGACCTTGTCGCCCACCCGCAGGATGCCCTTTCCGGTTCCGCCGTCCTCCGCGGCGACGCCGTGTCCAAAGGGAATCTCCGCTTTGTCCTTATCCTCGGGATTCAGGTAACGCTGCAATACCCGGTTCAGATTGTCCACACCAAGCGCGCCCTTGCGCATGGGGGTCAGCACCTGGATATCCGAAATCTCCGCATTTACATAACGGGGCATCTTCTCCTGCACCAGAGCCAGCACCACCCGCAGAATGATGTTCGGATCCTGCCTTTGCAAAAAGAAGAAATCCCGGCTCTTATTATCCAGAGTTACCGGCTCGCCACGGTTGATCTTATGGGCATTTACAATGATATCGCTCTCCGCCGCCTGTCGGAAGATCTTAGTCAGGCGCACCACCGGAAAGGTCTCGGAACGGATCATATCCTGCAGAATACTGCCGGGCCCCACGCTGGGCAGCTGGTTCACGTCGCCCACCAGAATCAGTCTGGTTCCCGGTACCACCGCTTTTAGAAGCGCCTGCATCAGATGCAGATCCACCATAGACATCTCGTCAATGATGATCACATCCGCCTCCAGCGGATTCTCCTCATTGCGGGCGAACATGGCCCGGCCTCCAACGGCGCTCTCCGGCCCGCCGGACAGCTCCAGCATTCGGTGAATGGTCTGGGCCTGACAGCCGGTAGCCTCGGTCATCCGCTTGGCCGCGCGCCCGGTGGGCGCTGCCAGAAAGATGCTTAAGTTCTCCGCCTCGAAATAATGTATCATAGCGTTGATGGTCGTGGTTTTTCCGGTGCCGGGACCTCCGGTCAGAATCAGCAGACCGTTTCGCACTGCTTCCGCCACCGCCTCCCGCTGGTGCTCGTCCAGCGTAGTCTTCGTGGCCTTTTCTATCTTTGAAATCCGCGTGTCAATCACCGCGTCTGTCTCATCCATGGACAGATTCAGATGATACAGCATGGCTGCGATACTGAGCTCTGCGTAATAATAGGACGCCGCGTAGACAAAGACCGTCTCCTGTCCCCGGCTGTCCGGCAGAGCTTTTCGTATAAGCTTCCGGTCGATGCTGAGATCCGACACATGGCGCTCCACGGATTCTGGCGGCACGCCCAGAAGCTCCACGGTCCGGTTCAGCAGCATCTGCTCCGGAATGCAGGTATGCCCCTCCGCCGACGCGTTCAGCAGTGTATACAGAATACCGCTGCGGATCCGGAAGTCTGAATCCTCCCGGATCCCGACGCGCTTTGCGATCTCATCCGCTGTCCGGAAGCCTACGCCCGCGATATCGTCCGCCAATCGGTACGGATTCTCCTTTATTATACGATAAATCTCCTGTCCGTACTGTTGGTAAATCTTCACAGCCAAATTCATGGAGATGCCATACTCCTGTAAAAAAACCATAGCGTCCCGAAGATCCCGTTTTTCTTCCATCTGCTCCGTGATCTCCCGGGCCTTCCGATCGCTGATACCTTTCACCTCAGACAGGCGCTCCGGCTCCCGTTCCATGATTTCGAAGGTCTTTGCGCCGAAGCGCCGCACAATCCGGGCCGCCAGCGCCGCACCCACGCCCTTTACGGCTCCGCTGGCCAGATAGCGTTCCATGGCCAGGGCGTCCTTTGGCGTCTTCACCTCAAAGCGTTCCGCCTTGAACTGCTGACCGTACATGGGATGCTCCGTATAGTCGCCCTCCAGCTCCACCAATTCTCCTTCGCCGATATAGGAAAAGACGCCGACAACCGTGATTTCATTCTCATCGGCCATCAGATTCAGCACCGAATATCCATTTTCCGCGTTTCGGTAGATAATATGTTCCACATACCCCTCAAGTTTCATACGTTTATACCTTTATGTATTTTTCGGAATCCTGCATTGCAGGATTCCCCGCCACCTCTCTGTTATATACAAATGGGCATGACAGATAAACCTCCGTCATGCCCCTCATTTGTAAAAGTATAATTTACTCGTCCCGGTTACCGGCCATGAACTCTACAAACTTACCGGTTCCGATGGCTACACACTTCATGGCGTCCTCTGCCGTCATGGTGTTAATGCCGGTTTTCTCCTCCAACAGTTCCTCCAAACCACGAAGCAGAGCGCCGCCGCCGGTCAGGACAATTCCTCTGTCCGCAATATCTGCTGCCAGCTCGGGCGGAGTCTTCTCCAGCACGCTGTGAACAGCCTCCACGATCTGCATGGTAGACTCACGAAGCGCTTCCTCACAATCCTCAGAGGTTACCTCTACGGACTTCGGAAGACCTGTCACCAGGTTACGTCCGCGGACGCTCATACGATCCACCTCCGCTCGGGGATAGCAGGTACCTACTTTGATCTTGATATCCTCTGCGGTACGCTCACCGATCAGAAGATTGTGCTTCTTACGCATATAACGGACGATAGCCTCGTCAAAGTCATCTCCCGCAATCTTCACGGAAGTGCTGACTACCGCGCCGCCCAGGGAGATAACAGCGATATCGCTGGTACCGCCTCCGATATCTACGATCATATTACCGCAGGGACGGGAAATATCGATACCGGCTCCAATGGCTGCCGCGATGGGCTCCTCGATGATCATAACCTCACGGGCGCCTGCCTGATAGGTAGCGTCCTCTACAGCCTTCTTCTCTACCTCAGTTACACCGCTGGGTACACAGACTGCGATACGCGGTCTTCGAAAGGATCTCTTTCCTGTAGCCTTCTGGATGAAGTACTTCAGCATCTTCTCCGTTACGGTATAGTCAGAGATAACGCCCTGACGCAACGGACGTACCGCTACAATATTGCCGGGGGTTCTTCCCAGCATCAGACGGGCTTCCTCGCCGATGGCGCGGATCTTATTGGTATCACGGTCAAATGCCACTACGGACGGCTCTTTTAATACGACGCCCTTTCCATTTATATATACAAGGATACTGGCTGTACCCAGGTCAATTCCAATATCTGTTCCTGCCATTTTACAGATTCCCCTTTCTCACATTCCCTTAATCTTCTATAATATCAGTCTTACACATTTTCAAGCTGTTATTCAGGCTTTGTGCAAACACCTATTTGCGTAACTTATATTATATACAAGGAATTCCAAAAAGAAAAGTGTTTTTTTTCGTCGCAGGAAAATTTAATGGTTTCTTAAGATCCTTGTAAGATCCCGTTTAGAAACAGTGAGTCAGCCATTCGCACACCTGCTTTGCTTTTTCCCGCTGCTCCGATGTAAATTCCGCTGTCTCATCATCCAGGTTCAGGTCCGCCATATCATACCGTTTCCCCTGTAACAGCTTCTCCAGCTTCGCCGGGAATTCCACGTCCAGCATATCGGAATAAATCTTAATTTCTTCCATGTGCATATTTTTCAGGCGCAGCCAGATCTCCACCTCACCCCAGTCGAAGCGCCTGCTGTAAGAGGTCTCGCACTCAGGAGACTTGCCGAACTTCCAGTCCCAGGATGAATAAAGATTATAGATTTCCTGTACCTCAGCGTTTTCAAAGATAGCCGGGTTAAGCTCGGAAAAATCGCCGTAGGCTTCCACGAAGCTCTCCTTCAGGGCTGACCGCAGAGCGTCTGTGGTGATGTCCGGATTCAACGTCTTCAGGTTACATACCCGGGACTGTACAGACTTCACGCCCTTGGCCTTCATCTTCTCCTTGGACGGAGTCAGGTATCTGCCAAGCTGCGTCACATCCACATCCACCATCAGGGTTCCATGCTGAATATTGCAATGGGAATTCTTGGAAAACGCATTTCCGGAGAACTTGAACCCATCCTCGGTAATGATGTCGTTCCGTCCGGAAAACTGCGTTTCAATGCCGAATTTCCGGCAGGCTGCCTGAATCACCTTCAGCTGCTTTTCCAGATCATAGCGCTCCGGGGATGCCAGAAACGTAAAATTCAGATTGCCCAGATCATGGTACACGGCTCCGCCTCCGGTAGTACGTCTGGCCAGAAAGCCTCCCTCCTCCTCCAGAAGCTGGGCTTTACACTCACGGATGGCGTTCTGGTTGCGGCCAATAACTACCGTATGATCATTCTGCCAGAGATAAAGCACCACGTCGCCGGGCTCGATTTTGTCTGCCAGATATTTCTCCACGGCCAGATTTCTCCAGGGGTTCCAGGTGTAGGTCTGTACAAAATAATTATTCATGTCGCGTCTCCTCCTTGCAGGTCATTTCTCTGTTCCTTAATTTTTCTCTAATTTTCCATAGATTTCTTGACGTATTCCTTCTTATCCTATATGCTATCCCTTACAGATGATAAAGGAGTTTGTTATGAGTACGTCGTTAAATCAGCATTTTACGCCCTGGGCGCTTTTGAAATTCGCGTTTCCGTCCATCATCATGATGATTTTCATGTCCCTCTACACCATTGTAGACGGCATTTATATTTCACGTTTTCTGGGAAGCAATGCACTTTCTTCCCTCAATATCGTTTTTCCCGTAATCAATGTGGTCATTGCCATCGCCACCATGCTGGGCACCGGCGGCAACGCCATTATCAGCAAATATCTGGGCGAAGGTAAGAATCAGAAAGCCAGGGAATGTCTGACCAGTTTCACGGTCATCGGTCTTGCGGTCAGCATTCTGCTGCTGATTCTGACTCAGGTATTTCTGATACCCATCTGCCGGATTTTAGGTTCCACAGATATTCTGCTGGCAGACTGTCAGGCATATCTGTCCACCTCTCTGATGTTCGCTCCGGCCTGTATGCTGCAGACTCTGTTCCAGTCCTATCTGGTAACTGCAGGTATGCCGGCTCTGGGACTTTTTCTGACCATCGGCGCCGGTATTCTGAACGCGGTTCTGGACTACGTTCTCATTCTGGTCTTCCCTATGGGAATCACAGGCGCTGCCCTGGCCACCGGTATCGGCCAGTCCGTTCCGGCCATCGCCGGGTTATTCTTTTTCCTGCTTTCCCGGAAGGGCCTTTATTTCACACGTTTCCGTCTGCATGGGAAAGAACTTCTTATGGCCTGCTATAACGGTTCTTCCGAGATGGTCACCCAGCTTTCCAATGCAGTAATTACCTTTCTCTTCAACATTATCTTGCTGGATCTGGCCGGGGAAAACGGCGTAGCCGCCATCACGATTCTGCTCTATGGGCAGTTCTTATTTAACGGCTTTTATCTGGGCTTTTCCATCGGCATCAGTCCCATCGTGGGGTTCCAGTACGGCGCGCAGAACCGGAAGCAGCTTAGGAGCATCTATAAAACCTCGTTTCTCTTCGTGGCTGCGTCATCTGTCCTCATGACCCTGGCTGCCGTCGCCACCTCCACACTGCTGGTATCCATCTTCACCCATGACCCGGAAACCTTTGCCCTGGCTGACGCAGGCTTTCGGATTTTCGCCATTAATTTTCTGTTCAGCGGAATCAATATCACGTCCTCCGGCTTCTTTACCGCGTTGTCCAATGGAAGGGTATCCGCAATTATCTCATTCTTACGGACGCTGGTGTTTATCGTACTGTCCCTGCTGATTCTGCCCCGGTTTCTCGGGGTAACCGGAGCATGGCTTGCTATCCCGGTAGCAGAATTTCTGACTCTGGTGCTTACCCTCGGCATGCACCAAACCTATTTCAGAAAGCCCGGAGAAAGAAATTATCTTCTGTAAATCGTTGTTTTTAAAAATAGGGCGTCCCTTTCTATGGGACGCCCTATTTTATTCTCTCTCTTAATCTTTTACTCGCCTTACCTCTGAATTAGACACCCAGTTTCAGCTTCCGCATTTCCTCTTCTGCTGTCATATTGGTTACCGGCTTATAATCCTTAAGCGGCATAATCTTCTCGTTGATGGCATCCAGGATCCACTCCTTCTGCGGGAAGAAGTACTTGTCGTACTCGAACGGAGGTGTAATCCAGTTCTGAGCTCCAACGATAGCGGGCGGTGCGTCCAGATAATCGAAAGCAAGTGTGGTGATGTTCTTTGCCACATCGTCCAGGAAGCTTCCTCTTGCGCATGCGTCTGAAGCCAGAACAACCTTGCCGGTCTTCTTTACAGATTCGAGAATCTTGGTGTAATCAAGCGGTACCAGGCTATGCAGATTGATAAGCTCTGCAGAGATACCGTATTTCTCTTTCAGTTCCTTCACTGCGTCATATGCACGGTACAGGGTAGCGCCTACAGTCAGAATTGTGATATCGGAACCTGTAGTGATAACGTCCACGTCACCCATGGTGATCTCGTACTCTTCCTTCGGAACACCGCCCTCATGGAACTTCTCTCCTACATCGTAGATTCTCTGGCTCTCAAAGAATACAACCGGGTCAGTTCCGTTCAGAGCTGCCTGCATCAGACCCTTTGCCTCATACGGGGTAGCCGGGAAGCAAACCTTCAGGCCCGGTACATGAGCGCACATTGCGGTCCAGTCCTGAGAATGCTGAGCGCCGTACTTGGAACCTACGGATACACGTAAGATAAGCGGCATCTTCAGGATTCCGGCACTCATAGCCTGCCATTTTGCCATCTGGTTGAAGATCTCGTCACCACAGCATCCGATAAAGTCGCCGTACATCAGCTCGATAACCGCACGGCCACCGCACATGGTATAGCCTACGCCGGTACCTACGATAGCGGACTCGGAAATCGGTGAGTTAAACAGTCTGGAGTAAGGAATCACATCGGTAAATCCTCTGTATACAGCAAATGCGCCGCCCCAGTCACGCACATCCTCGCCGTAAGCGATGAGTGTCGGATCTTCATAATATTTATTGAACATGGGCTCGAAGATAGCGTCACGGATATTGTAACGCTTCATGGAGCTTACTTCTGTACCATCAATGTAATGTGTACGAACCTTCTTCTGGATATCATTGTAACGCTTGCAGTTCTCCTTCGGTCCCATTACAGACGGCTCTCTGGTGGTATCCATGCTGCGCTGGTGTCCGTTGTTCAGCATCAGACGCTCTACGATAGCCGGATCCTTATCGAAGTCCAGATACGGAGAAGCCTCTTTGTCTGCTGCAAGGCGGCAGATGCGAGCCATTCTTTCCTTGGTCTTCGCCCAGATAGCATCGAACTCACTATCCTCAGCAATGCCTGCGTCTACGATGGCCTTGCGGAAGGTGATGATCGGATCCTGTGCCTTCCAAGCCTCGATCTCCTCTTTGGTACGGTATGCATTCTGGTCGGAGGTAGAATGTCCAAGCAGACGGTAGGTAACCACATCCAGGAATACCGGACCTTCGCCGCTCTTAACAAGCGGAAGCTTTCTTCTGTATGCGTCGATAACAGCCAGCGGGTTATAGCCGTCTACACGCTCTGCATGCAGCTGGCTCTCGGTTACGCCTGCACCCATACGTGCAAGCTCGCCGTAACCCATGGTCTCACCACAGGTCTGACCGCCCATACCATAGGAGTTATTGTTGATGTTGAAGATCAGCGGCAGGCCGCCCTTTCTTCCCTCTTCCCACAGCGTACGGTACTGATCCATGGTAGCGAAGGAAAGTGCCTCCCATACGGGGCCGCGTCCCATGGAGCCGTCGCCCAGGTTGGCTACTACGACGCCGTCCTTGTCGTTACATTTCTTGAACAGGGATGCTCCTGTCGCGATGGTTGCGGAACCGCCTACCAATGCATTGTTCGGGTAGATACCAAAGGGCAGGAAGAACGCATGCATGGAGCCGCCCAGTCCCTTGTGAAAACCATTTTCACGGGCAAACAGCTCTGCCAGGGCGCCGTATACCAGGAATTCGATAGCCAGCTCTTTTACATCGCCGTCTGCTTTGCTGACAGTCTGAATGGCCTTCAGAGTCTTGCCGTCGAAGAAATTCTCCATGGTGTCCATCAGCTCTTTGTCATTCAGCTTCTGGATACAGGACAGACCTTTTGCCAGAATCTCACTGTGGCTTCTGTGGCTTCCGAAGGTGAAGTCCTCTTTGCCCAACAGATACGCCTCGCCGACTGCGGCTGCCTCCTGTCCCAGGGACAGATGGGCCGGACCCGGATAAGTTGTCTCAACGTCCGCATATTTCGCCTGAGTCTTGATCTGGTTCAGCATATCCTCGAACTCACGGCAGATGCTCATATCGCGGTAGATACGGAGCAGGTCTTCCTTGGTATAGTTGCCTTCCTCTACTTCTTCCTTTACACTCTTTTTGTATACATTGATCGGGATGTCTTTAAATGTGATTTTTCCTTCCGCACGCATTTTGTCCGGATCTACATATAATGACTTTGGCATGTTTTTTCTCCTTTTTTAATTTGGTTAAGTTCTATATTATTCAGCACGGACGCAGTGCAAGCTCGATTCCGTGCTTCGCACTCCGTCTCGCTTGGGCTAAGCGCCCTATGCGTCTATGTGAATTCTGTTCAGGCCTTAGCAAGTAAACTTGCACGGCTTTCACAGAATTCACCTATCCGCGCACTGCTGAATAGTATCAAAATGGCAGTAGCCGAGGGCGGGGTTGGTGTCGCCCCCGGCTTGAAAGTTGGTTGGCTAAATAAAATTATTTCATCATCAGAAGTGAGAAGTTCTCAAGCGCACCGCACAGCTCTTTTACAAAGCGGGATGCCGGGGAGCCGTCGATGGCTCTGTGGTCGTAGGTCAGGCAAAGTCCCATAGCCTGATACGGCTTGATTTCTCCATTTACTTCCTTGATGCGGGTGGTGGTTCCGCACACGCCCAGGATACCTACCTGCGGCGGATTTACAATCGGGGTGAACATCTCCACGCCCAGGGAACCTACATTAGATACGGTGAAGGTGGCGCCGGAAAGCATATCCGGTGTAGCCTTGCCTTCCTGACAAAGCTTTGCGAGACGCTTTGCCTCTGTGCTTATCTCTGCCAGGCTCATCTGATCCGCATTGAAGATGGTCGGTACGAACAGTCCCTTCGGGGTATCTACCGCCATACCCAGATGTACGTGATGGTATTGACGGAGCATGTTCTCCTGCGGCATAGTCGCATTCAAATCCGGGTGATGCAGAAGGATTCTGGATACTGCAAAAAGTACCATATCATTCAAGGTAATGTTCGGCATGCCCATCGCTTCGCCGTTGGCCTTGATCTGCTTTCTCAGAGCCAGCAGTGCGGACGCGTCGAAGGAATGGTAATGGGTCAGCTGAGCCATGGTGCTTAAGGACTTCATCATGCCCTTCGCGGTGGCCTTTCTGACGCCGGAGAACTTCACATCTGTGTACTCTGCGTCGTCTGCTGCAGGTGCTGCCTTCGGAGCTTCTGCTGCTGTAACCGGAGCTGCAGGTGCTGCTGCAGCCGGAGCCGCTGCAGGTGCCGGCGCGTTTGCCGCATAGGTCTTCACATCTACTTCCATGACTCTTCCGTGAGCGCCGGTACCGGCTGCCGCTGTAGCGTCTACACCAAGCTCTGCAGCTGCCTTTCTTGCTCTCGGAGATACCTTAGCGTCCGGGTTAGCCGGGCCGCTTGCTGCCGGCGCTGCTGCCGGTGCGGGTGCTGCTGCCGGGATCGGAGCCGCTGCCGGGGCCGCTGCGGGCGCTGCCGCCGGTGCGGTGCCTTCTTTCAGACCTTCGATGCTGTCGCCCGGCTGTCCGATAGCGCAGACATTTACCAGTACAGGTACTTCGTCTCCGTCGCCGTAGAAAATCTTAAGCAGAGTTCCTGCCGCAGTGGACTCGCACTCAAAGGATGCTTTATCTGTCTCATATGTAAAGAGAACATCGCCTACATTGACCTGGTCTCCTTCTTTCTTCAGCCACTCGGTAATCACGCACTCTTCTACAGTGATTCCTGCCTTCGGCATCAGGACGCCCGTTGCCATATGCGCGCCGCCTGCGGGTGCTGCCGCCGGTGCAGGTGCTGCTGTCGGTACCGGAGCCGCTGCGGGCGCTGCCGCCGGTGCGGTGCCTTCCTTCAGACCCTCGATGCTGTCGCCCGGCTGTCCGATTGCGCAGACATTCACCAGTACGGGAACTTCGTCTCCATCCTCATAGAAGATCTTCAGAAGTGTTCCTGCTGCCGTGGATTCGCACTCAAAGGATGCCTTATCTGTCTCATATGTAAAGAGAACATCGCCTACATTGACCTGGTCTCCTTCTTTCTTCAGCCACTCGGTAATCACGCACTCTTCTACAGTGATTCCTGCTTTCGGCATCAGGACGCCCTGTGCCATGTGCGCACCGCCTGCGGGTGCTGCCGCCGGTGCAGGTGCTGCCGCGGGTGCGGGTGCTGCTGCCGGTGCGGCTTCTGCTGCCGGTGCGGATCCGCCTTCTTTAATTCCGGAAATATCGTCTCCCGGCTGTCCGATAGCACAGACATTGACCAGAACCGGTACTTCGTCTCCATCCTCATAGAAAATGTCCAGAAGTGTTCCTTCTGCTGTGGACTCGCACTCAAAAGAAGCCTTGTCCGTCTCATAGGTGAAAAGAACATCGCCCACATTTACGTGGTCGCCTTTCTTCTTTAGCCATTCCGTAATCACACATTCTTCTACGGTGATTCCCGCCTTTGGCATCAATACGCCTACTGCCATTTTTTTACCCTCCATTATCCTTTCCTATATAGTTCCATTTTTATTGCTCACATGTTCATGATTCTTTACAGAATCTCGGTTCCGGCTTTCTCAGCCCGTTCTCTTAAAGACGCCGGGACTTCGCCATCGGTAATAATATAATCCACATCTTCCACATTTCCAAAGGTATAAGGTAAAATCTTTCCACATTTGGAACTGTCCATCAGAATCACCTTTTTCCCGGCCCGTTCCACCATAAGCCGTTTTACCAGCATCTCATCCTCTTTGCCGCAGGTAAAACCGCCCTGGTCTGTGTAACCGGATACGCCTATGAACGCCAGCGCGATATTGATTTCCCGAAGCATCTGCAGGGTGCTCTGTCCGGATACGGCCTGATTCAGCCGGTTTAAAGTTCCGCAGCACATATGAATCGTAGGTGCGGACAGTCTCGAAAGTTCAATCGCCACATTAGGCGCGGTAGTAAATATATTTAAATCCATGTCCGGCAGGGTCTGTGCCAGTGCAATACTGGATGTCCCGGCGTCCATAAAAATGGCGCTTCCCGGTTCAATCAGCTTCAATGCTTTCTTCGCCATCTCGCGCTTCGCTTTCATATTGGTCTGCATCCGCGCCTCCAGCTTAGCCTCCGTAGGACTGGAACCCTGCGTCACGGCTATGGCTCCTCCCCGGGTTCGGGTTATCACACCCTCCCGCTCCAGCTTCTCCAGATCACGGTGAATGGTCATCAGACTAACCTCCGGAAAAAGAGCCCCCAACTCCTTTACGGTAACAGCGCCCTTCTCCTGGATATATTTTCCTATGGTCTCTTTTCTAAGCAGATTCATATTGATACATCCTCTTGTTAAGATTTGTTATATTACTCCCGTTCTGCATAACACATAATAACATTTTATAACATTTAAGTCAACGTATTTTTCACATTTTTCTGGGACTTGATTTTACGCTCCTGTCGTGTTATACTGTCACACGTTGCAATGCCCGCTAAAACCAAGGTCGTACAGGGCTTGCCAGGCGGTCACCGCCTATAAATGTGCCGAGTGTTCGTGACCTTCCACTCGTAAAACAAAACTAAAGGAGAACTGAATATGAAAACAAACAAAGTGCAGTTTATGACCCAGGCAGCTATGATCGCTGCTATCTATGTAGTACTCTGCGTGGTGTTCCAGCCCATCAGCTACGGCCCCATCCAGACGCGTATCGCCGAGGCGCTGACGGTTCTGCCGTTCTTTACGCCGGCTGCGATTCCCGGTCTCTTCGTGGGCTGTCTCATCGCAAATGTGCTGGGCGGCGGTATTATTCTGGACGTTATCGCCGGAAGCGTGGCGACCCTTATCGCCGCATTTGCCACTTACGCCCTTCGGAACAAGAGTAAGTATCTGGCTTCTGTTCCGCCGGTGGCAGCCAACGCGCTTATCATTCCCTGGGTTCTGAAATACGGCTACGGCGAGCCTCTCCCGATTCCCTTTATGATGGGAACGGTGGCTCTCGGCGAGATTCTGACTGCCACCATCATCGGCACGATTCTGCTGCTGGTGCTGGATCGTTACCGGAGTTCTATTTTCAAGACTGCTTTATAACGCAGAATTACTTATCTGTATAAAACAACTCCATATTGAAAACACCTTAAAGAAAGCTTCCGGCAGTGGAGCTTTCTTTTTTGTATTGCAGTTTTGCCGTTTCGAAGCGTTGAAGCGTCGCATTGACGCACCGCTGCATTCTCTGCTATGATAAGTCACGAATTTATTTTTAATAGCAAGAGGGAGATTTACCATGGAGAAACGTGAAAAATTCTCATCCCGGCTGGGCTTTATCCTGATTTCAGCCGGCTGCGCCATCGGCCTGGGCAATGTATGGCGCTTTCCTTATATCACCGGTAAATACGGCGGAGCCGCTTTCGTGCTGATTTACCTGGTATTCCTTGTTATCTTAGGCATGCCGATTATGGCCATGGAGTTCGCGGTGGGCCGCGCAAGCCGCAAGTCCGCAGCCCGGAGCTTCCATGTACTGGAGCCGAAGGGCACTAAATGGCACATCGAAGGCTATATCGCCATGGCGGGCAATTACCTGCTGATGATGTTCTACACCACCGTGGGTGGCTGGATGATTTCCTATATTTTTAAGATAGCCTCCGGCTCCTTCCATGGTCTCAAACCGGACGAGGTGGGCGATGTCTTCAACGGTATGCTGGCTTCCCCGGGTTCCATGACCTTCTGGATGATCGTGGCTGTGCTTCTGGCTTTCGGTATCTGCAGCATGGGCCTGCAGAACGGTGTGGAGCGTATCACAAAAGTCATGATGTCCTTCCTGCTGGTAATCCTGGTGGTTCTCTGCATCCGAAGCGTCACATTGCCGGGCGCAGGTGCAGGCCTTCGTTTCTACCTGATTCCGGATTTCAGCAGGATTGTGGAAAATGGCATCGGCGAGGTGATCTTTGCTGCCATGGGGCAGGCATTCTTCACCTTAAGTCTTGGTATCGGCGCTATGGCTATCTTCGGAAGCTATATCAGCCGCGACCGTACGTTAATGGGGGAATCTGTAAATATCTGCATTCTGGACACTGTCGTTGCGCTGATGGCCGGACTGGTTATCTTCCCGGCTTGCTTTGCTTTTGGTGTAGACCCGGGTGAGGGACCGGGACTGGTTTTCGTCACCCTGCCAAATATCTTCAACCAGATGGCAGGCGGCCGCCTCTGGGGAACCCTGTTCTTCGTATTTATGAGCTTCGCAGCCCTGTCCACCATCATTGCCGTATTTGAAAATATCATCAGCTTCGGCATTGACCTCTGGGGCTGGACCCGTAAGAAATCTGTCCTTGTAAACCTGATTCTGATTCTGGTTCTCTCCATGCCCTGCGTACTGGGCTTCAATGTATGGAGCGGCATCGCGCCCCTGGGCGCCGGAAGCACCATCCAGGATCTGGAGGACTTCATCGTCTCCAACAATCTGCTTCCCCTGGGCAGCCTTATGTATCTTTTATTCTGTACCAGCCACTACGGCTGGGGCTGGGATAGGTTCATCGCCGAGGCAGACGCCGGCAAGGGCATCAAGTTTCCGCAGTGGGCGCGGTTCTATGTAAGCTACATTCTTCCGCTGATTGTATTGTTCATCTTTGTGATGGGATACTGGCAGAAGTTCGCAGCGTAAATATTATTTATGTAATAGGGGATTCCATCGAAATTTCCTATTACATAAAATAAAAGTCCAGACAGGCCATGTGTAAACCTGTCTGGACTTTTATTTTATGCTTCTTTCTTCTCTTCGTGATACTCTTTCTCCGTATTTACGCTCCAGATATTCTTCTTGTCTTTTCTGCCGCTCAGGATGTTGTCCACGGTCTCGAAGGAGGTGGCCATGGAGTGATCCATGTTATTGTAGCGGTGCTGACCGTTACGACCTACGCAGTAGAGGTTCTCGAAGGTGTCCAGATACTTGATCAGGTCATCCATATGATCGTAGGTATCGAAGTATGCCGGATATGCCTTCTTTACACGCTCTCTGTGGGAATCCAGCACGTCCTTCTCGCTGGTGATGACGCCCATCTTTACCAGCTCGGAGATACCGAACTGTACCCACTCCTCTTCGCTCATGTTCCAGTACTTGTCGCCTTCGCTGCAGAAGTACTCCAGACCAATCCATACCTTATGATCCGGATCGGATACCAGATACGGGGACCAGTTATTGAATACCTGGATACGACCCAGCTTTACACCCACATCCTGAACATAAATCCAGCAATCCGGAACGATATTGTTCAGGGTCTTCAGCTTGGTCTCGTTCTTCAGGTTCAGCTTGTCCACCAGAAGTCCTACAGTCACGAAATCACGGTAGGGCAGTCCCGCCGCGATCTTGCTCATATCCTCCGGCACGTCGTTCATGCCGCCTACCAGATCCTTCACCGGCATGGAGGAAATAAATACGTCGCCCTCGATAGTGTGCTCCTCTCCGTTCTGTACATAAGACAGGCTCTGCACGCGGCCATCTGCGGTGTGCAGTCTGGTCACCTTGCAGCCCTTGCGGATCTCGCCGCCCATCTTCTCTACCTCGGCTGCCGCGGTCTCCCACAGCTGGCCCGGGCCGTACTTCGGATAATTGAACTCCTCAATCAGAGAAGTCTGTACCTGATGCTTGTCCTGCTTCTGAGGCAGCAGCTTCTGGAAATTATCCTTCAGAATGCCCATGATAGACAAGCCCTTGGTACGCTGCGCACCCCAGGAAGCATCGATCTCGCTGGGATGACGTCCCCACAGCTTCTCAGTGTAACCCTCGAAAAACATGGAATACAGCTTCTTACCGAAGCAGTTGATATAGAAATTCTCCAGAGAGTCCTCCGGCTTCTTGGCTACGGCTGCCTTCAGGTAACTGAAGCCTGCTACCATGGTAGTGGCAAAGCCCATGTTCTTAATGGTCCGCGCGTTCATCTTAACCGGATAATCGAAGAACTTCTTCTGATAATAAATGCGGGATACACGGTTACGTGTCAGCATAACCCGGTCTTCCTTCTCCGGATCCGGTCCGCCCGCCTTCAGCGGAATCGTACGTCCCAGCACCTTATCGTCGTAGGACGGCGCGCCCTGCTGCGGCATAATCTCGTCCCACCACGCGGTTACACGGTCATCCTTGGAAAAGAAACGATGGCCGCCGATATCCATACGGTTACCGTTGTAACGCACTGTTCGCGAGATACCGCCGATCTCCTGGCTCTCCTCAAGAATCAGCACCTCGTACTCGTCAGATTTCTTCAATAATTCATATGCAGCCGTCACACCTGCCGGTCCGGCTCCTATAATCACTGCTTTCTTCATGTAAAGCTCCTTTTTCTTCCTGTTTATTCTCCATGGGCAGATCAGCCCATATTTCTTATATTGTACACGATCTGTCTGTATCCGTCAATCGTATCAATTTCTGAAAATTATATTAGCTGATTTTAGGCATTTCTACTCTTGAACCCGATTTTTCCCGATGCTATACTGGTACCATAAAAATGAGATTTCAAAACGCAGGAGAAAGGCAGGAGAACAGGCCATGTACTATTTTATTGTGAATCCCGGTTCCCGTTCCGGCAATGGAAAATACGTATGGCAGAAGGCGGAACGCATACTGGATCAGGAGGATGTGGAATACCGGGTATATTTCACCGCCTACCGGACTCATGCTACCGAACTGGCTGCTGAAATCACTGCGCGGACGGAACGCCTGACACTGATTGCCGTGGGCGGAGACGGAACAGTCAACGAAGTAATAAATGGCATCCGGGATTTTTCCCGTGTAACCCTCGGCTACATCCCCACCGGTTCCAGCAATGATTTTGCCCGGTGTATGGGGCTGCCAACCGACACCGAAGCTGCGGTTCAGAATATCCTGCATCCCACACACTTCGACAAGATCGACCTGGGGCTGATGGAGCTTGGCGGACAGAAGCGCTATTTTGCCGTAAGCTGCGGCTGTGGCTTTGACGCTGCAGTCTGTCATGAGGCGTTGCATTCCCGGATAAAAAATCTCCTGAACAGACTGCATCTGGGAAAGCTTACCTACGTCGGCATCGCGCTGAAGCAGTTGGTTTTATGTAAACCAGGTTCTGCCACCATAACTCTGAGCAACGGAAAGTCTAAAACTTATTCGAAGGCCTATTTCGTATCCGGCATGAACTGCCACTGCGAGGGCGGCGGACTGAAGCTGGCTCCTCATGCGGATATCCACGACGGATTTCTTGATATCTTTGTGGTCAACCGTCTCGGAAAGCTTCTGATCGCCCTGATGCTTCCGACTGCTTATGCGGGTTTCCACACTATTTTCCCGGGCGTCCATATCTTCCGGGCCAGGAGCGCGGAAGTGGCTGTCACCGGCACGCTGCCGCTCCATACGGACGGCGAAACCTGCCTTATGGAAGACACTGTAAAAATGGCCTGCTGCCCCCAGAGCCTGACCTTGATTGCAGCCGGAAAGAACGCATAATTCTGATTTTATTTACATAACATTACTTTGCGGAACGCTTTTGTATATTATGGAAAATGTCCTGTAAAATGTGATTTTTTTCTTAAAAAATTATGAACCCGATTGAACCGGAAATAGCTTTGTGCTATACTGCGATTCAGAAATGAACAGCCCCGTTTTTCACAGGGTTTCTGATAAATTTTATTGTTCATAGAAGGAGGTTGACAGCATGAAAGCATTTTTCCAGAAATATAAGCACGCCTGGGTTCTGCTTTACGGCTTTATCTATCTGCCCTGGTTTTTCTGGCTGGAAAGCCGGGCCAACCAGCCCTACCATGTGATTCATGTATGGCTGGACGATAAGATTCCTTTCGTGGAATATTTCATTGTGCCGTATCTGCTATGGTTTGTATACATTGCCGCCGTATTCCTGTATCTGTTCTTCAAGGGAACGAAAAAAGAGTTTTACCGCTACTGTTTCTTCCTTTTTACCGGAATGACACTGTTTCTGGTAATCTCCACCATCTATCCGAACGGACACCTGCTGCGGCCCACCGAGCTTCCACGGCACAATATCTTCACCTTTGCGGTGCAGATTCTGTACCAGGCGGATACCCCGACGAACATTTTCCCGAGTATCCATGTATTCAATTCCATTGCAGCCCACCGGGCTGTGGTGAATAACCCGAAGCTTGGCCGCAATCGCCTGATTTACGGCGGTTCCTTTATATTGATGATTTCCATCATCCTGGCGACCATGTTCCTGAAGCAGCACTCCGCCCTGGACGTGATGGCCGGTATCGTGCTGGGTACTTTGATGGATCAGATCGTGTATCGCATGGAGTTCTCGTTCGCACGGGAACGGGTGCCGAAGAGGAAGAGAGAGACCGTTATTTAAAAAGAATTTTATGAGAAATGAGAACGGCTGGCAGATCAGATATGTGTCTGATCTGCCAGCCTGATTTTGTTTTTTATTCTGATTCAGCGCCATTTGTCTCAATTATTTTTTATACCAGTAGAAAGAATCCTTCCGATAACGCTTGTAAGTGCCGTTTCCTTCGTCATCTGCGTCCACATATACGAATCCGCAGCGTTTCTTCATTTCTTTCTAGTTAAATCCAACAAACTTATTCGCAATCTTATAAGCCACTTCCGATATCTTCCGGCCTGTTCTGCCCGGCAGGTTCATAGTACGGCCCAGAACGCCCCATTTGAGCTCATAGTAGGTCTTCGGGTCTTTCTTTTTCAGGTATTTCCAGAGCTCGTACTTCTTCTCCAGGTTCTCCTTGGTACCGGAACGAATGGCAATAATCGAAGATACCACCATGATGATCTCCAGGTAATTCTTCATATAGTGGCGCAGCTTCCGGTTGGGAATCTGACGCACGTCGGAGAGCTTGTAGTCATCGATCATGATGCGGTTGACCTTCAGCTGCTGGTCGATGCGGCCAATCATAACGCTCTCGTTGACAGACTGATCACTGCGGCCAATGAAATAGCGGTAAAAGTTCACATCCAGATAGTACAGATACTTCACATGGGGCAACGGATGGTACACAAAGATGTTATCCACATAGAAGGTGTGCTTTGGCAGATCCAGTCCACATTCCCGGAGCAGCTTGGTGCGATAAATAACCGAATGCATCAGAATATACTGCCCCTTGTGCAGGAATTTCACATCATCCCAGGTAAAGACCTGATCCTGGGGAAACGCAGAGCGGTAGCTCATGACTTTTTTATGCTTTGCGCCCTCTTTTTCATAGACGAAATTACTGATAAGCATATCCACCATAGGCTTCGCTCCGGCCAGCTTCTCCAGAGTCTTTAAGATTTCCTTGTAAGCGGAAATAGATACCCAGTCATCGCTGTCTACCACCTTGAAGTAAAGACCGGTGGCGTTGCGAAGGCCTGCGTTGACTGCCTCACCGTGACCGCCGTTTTCCTGATGAACCGCCTTCACGATGGTCGGATATTTTTCAGCATATTCGTCGGCAATGGCCGCGGTGCCGTCCCTGGAACCGTCGTCCACGATGATAATCTCCACTTCCTCGCCGCCTGCCAGCAGGGAATGAATACAGTTACGCATATAAGCCTCGGAATTGTAACAGGGAATTGCTACGGATAAAAGTTTCATGCTTCCTCCTTTTTACGCCAGAGAGCGGGCAAGGGCGATGGCCTTTGCCGCCATGGCGTCGATATTGTAGTATTTGTACTCTGCGAGTCTGCCCAGAAGGTGGAAATCCGGTATCTGCGCCGCCAGATCCGCATACTTTCGGTACAATGCGTTATTTTCCTCATTCATGATGGCGTAGTAGGGAATCTCGCCCTCTGCGCCGGTATAAGCGAAGGGATATTCCTTCACAATCGTGGTGCTGTCGGCCTTCTGACCGGTCAGATATTTGAACTCGGTGATACGGGTGTAATCCTCGCTGACCGTGTAGTTCACCACGCTGTGCCCCTGGTAATCGGGCTTGTCATAGTGTTCAAAATCAAAGCGCAGAGTCCGGTACGGCAGCCGTCCGAAGCGGCAGTCGAAGAGCTCGTCCACCGGGCCAGTATAAATAACTGTGCCATGGAACTCCTGACCTTCCAGCAGTACCTTGCCCTCCTTTTCGGAAATGACCAGTGCGTCCTTCGCGTTGGTATTGGTGCGGATCTCAATGTTCGGGTGAGCCAGCATTTTCT
Source organism: Laedolimicola intestinihominis (assembly GCF_040096155.1). Lineage (NCBI taxonomy): Bacteria > Bacillati > Bacillota > Clostridia > Lachnospirales > Lachnospiraceae > Laedolimicola > Laedolimicola intestinihominis. The sequence continues at coordinate 281,921 of NZ_JBBMFE010000002.1, forward strand.
CAAACATGGGCGTAAAACCATCCCTGGGCATACCCTGATATTTGTCCCCGAAATACCGGTTATCATAGGAAATGACCACCGGAACGCGGCCAGTGACTGCCGGGTCGATCTCCTCCGGGGTCTGACCCCACTGCTTCATGGTGTAGCGCAGGAAAACATTTTCATAAACGTAGTCCGCGATGGCACGCAGGTCCTCGTCCTGCTGCTCCCGCAGCTTCAGAATCGGCACCCGCGCGCCGAAGCCGAAGGTATCCACCAGCTTTTTCTCCAATACTGCGGCTTTTTCCTCGCCGTAGACCATTTTCAGGGTATTCAGGTTGAAGGGAACCGGCAGAAGCTTGTCGCCAACCCGGGCTACTACCTCGTGGCCGAAGGCGTACCAGTCGGTGAAACGGGACAGCCACTCATAGACCTCCTCATTGCCGGTGTGGAAGATGTGCGGGCCGTACCAGTGTACCAGGATGCCGTACTCGTCCTTCCCGTCGTAGCAGTTGCCGCCAATATGGTGTTTCTTTTCCAGCACCAGAACCTTTTTGCCCTGCTCCTCCGCCAGGATTCTGGCAGCGGCAGCGCCGGCGATTCCGGAACCGATGATGATGCAGTCGTACATAGTAAAACTTTCCTCCATAAAACCTTAGTATCTATGCTTAAAATATTCCGTGTAGGCCGCGAAAGCCGCCGGAATTGAATAAGTCTCTTCCATCTGCTGTTTTTCCACGAAGAACAGCTTTCCCGGGGAATCGTGGCTGTCCGAAGCGTCATTTTCCTGCTGCTCCGGCTCCTCTACCTTCACCACATATCCGGCCATATGCCATTCAATGTGGCTGAAGATATGCTTTGCCGCCGGAAGCTCCTGGATTCGGATGGCGGACAGCCCTTCCGCTTTCACATAATCCAGCACCTGCTCCGAGTTCAGATGGCCTTCCAGGTTCGGCAGTTCATATAAGCCCGCCAGAAGCCCTTTCGCTGGCCGTTTGCGGAGGGCAGCCTGATTGTCCGACACCAGTACCAGAACGGTCTTATCTTCGATTCTGCGGCTTTTGGGCGGAGTTTTCTTCGGAAGCTCTGTCTCCACGCCGTCCCTGTGGGCCTGACACAACGCTGCCAGCGGACATTCCCCGCATTTGGGCGCGCCGTTTGGGACGCAGACGATGGCTCCCAGCTCAATCAGGGACTGGCTGAAATCACCGGCCCGGTCTGTCGGAATCACTGCCTTTATCTCCTGCTCGAAGTGCCGTTTTACCGACTGCTTCAGGATATCGTCATAGCTTTTCTCAATCCGGGAAAGCACCCGCAGCACATTGCCGTCCACAGCCGGATAGGGCAGGCCGAAGGCAATGGACGCGATGGCCCCCGCCGTGTAGCTTCCGATGCCCGGCAGTGCCAGAATCGCATCGAAATCCGCGGGCATCTGACCGTCGTATTCTGCCACCAGCTTCCGGGCGGCTTTCTGCATATTTCGGACACGGTTATAATATCCTAACCCTTCCCATAGCTTCAGGATGACGTCCTCGGGAGCCTCCGCCAGATCGCGGATGGTGGGAAGCGCCGTCATAAAGCGCTCAAAATAGGGCTTTACCGCCTCCACTCTCGTCTGCTGCAGCATGATTTCCGATACCCAGACCCGATAGGGAGCCGGGTGCTCCCGCCAGGGGAGGACGCGGGCGTGGGTGTCATACCAGGACAGGAGCGGCTGCACGATAGCGGCCAACTGGCTGTCGCCCACTGCTGTAACATCCGATTTTTTCTGCTGTTCCTCTTTTTTTGTATTGCAGTCTACATTCAAATCTTTCTTCAAAAATAAACCTCTATTTTCTACTAAAAATAACTTTAAATTTTTTACTTAAAGACAAACCTCTATTTTCTTGTCTATCTTCAGCTCATCCGGCTTCACCAGGCAGTCATAAGCCAGCACCCTCACGCCCGCCTTCGCTGCTCTCCGCAGCGCCTCTCCAAAGGCCGGATGAGTCCGATCATTGGGCTCCAGCCGCGTGACGCCCTTCATCTGAATCACGAAGCAGATATACGCGTCATACCCGGCTTCGATGCAGTGCATTAACTCCTCGATATGCTTCACTCCTCGCTCGGTGGGCGCGTCCGGAAAACGGGCCACGCCATCCTCCTCCAGAGTCACGCCCTTGACCTCCATAAAGGCTTTGCGGCCCTCATATTCCAGATAGAAGTCAAATCGGGAATTCCCATACTTACACTCGGGCTTCACAAAGATGTCTGTCATGCCCAGTCCGCCTGCCTTCAGCCATTCCGCCACCACCTTGTTGGGAGCCTGGGAATCCATATTCACCCACTGCTTACTTTTTTTCACGGAAACCAGGTCGAGCGCCGTCTTCCGGGCCGGGTTATCGAAGCGCTGCACATACAGCTCCGCGCCGGGAATCAGCAGCTCCTTACAGCGGCCCGTGTTTTTCACATGGCAGATCTCCTGCTGGCCGTTCTGCTCCACGTAAGCCACAAACCGATTGGACCGGGAGACGAAGCGGGCAGGCTCCATATGTTCGTATTTCATTTCTTACCTCTGCTGTTGCTGTTCCCGCTCTTCCTTCCAAATTTTCTGTCAAAAAAAGTAACTCAGAACAGCAACTGTTTTTATTCTAGCGGTATATTTTTAATATGTCATAGAATCTTTCTTAATATTTTGTAAATTACCCTGTTTTTTTATCATCTATCTCGCCTGCTGCATCCTTAAAAATATATATTTTGCGAGACTGTTTTGGCATTAATGCACACAGGTATATCCGTTCTCAGCGTCAAAACCCACCGACGTCACCAGACTCTCGGTGAAATGGTCATACACCAGCACATTGATACCATTAAGCGTTTTTAACTCACTCTCACCACTATACACGACAGACTGATTTCCCCCGCTGACCTTCACTTCCAGATCGGAAGCCGCAAACTCCAGCACACAGGAACCATCCGCTCCGCCAGGCAACACGGTTCCGCCGTCCAGACCACCGATAAAGACGCCACCCTGTTCCAGCACCTCCTCCGGCACGCCAAGCTCCGAGAGCACCTCGCCGATGGGCTGTTCTCCATTGTCATAAGCACCGGTCAGACCAATCACATAGGTATAGGTTCCCTCATTTTCCGAAAGTAGCTGCAGGAAATCATACCAGCCTTCCTCCTCTGTCAGCATCTGGTTTGCGTCCTTCTGCTTCCAGTCGGCCGCATTTTCCTCCCAACTGGCATAGGTTTCATCGCCCCGATGATCGGCCAGATCATAGTTTGACGCCAGCCACCCAGCCAGATAACGGCTCAGCTTCCCGGTTCCCCGATAATTCAGATGGGAAGCCTCAGCCATATCCGTCTGCGGATCCAGCCCCAGTTCATCATACATCCGATTGAAATCCAGAAACGGAATGCCCTCCTCCACCGCGATTTCCCCGCATCGGTTAAAAATCATCTGCTCGCTCTCGATGATGCCCTGATAAGGGGAAATCATAAACACCAACGGAATGTCCTCTTCTTTTGCCATTGCAATAATTTTTCGCAGATACTCCTCGGATTTTGGAGCCAAATCGCTGCTTTCGGTCACACCACTCATATCTGCCATGGAGTCATAGGCTTTCGTCACATACAGCGGATAATACCCCTTGGAAGCTTTCCCATGGGGATCGCCCCGATACGCCGCGAAATCCGCCCGGGAAAGCTCCGTATACCGGGAATGATACACCGGATAACCCAGCACATAGGGAATCAGATTGTCCGGCGTGCTCACCCGGATAGCTTCCATCTTATCTTTCGAAAATTTCATGCCGAAGGTGTTCGTCACGGTCCGGGCCTCCTCGATGTAGTCCCGGCTCTCAATGGCCCGCACCAGCTCCACCACCATGACCTTGGGGCGCTGATATTTCAGGCTCTCCTTCATGTAATAGTAGGTGTTCCAGAGAGGCTGCAGGCTGCCCGCCAGATCGTAGGAAGAGATGCCCTCCTCCTCCCAGAGCACCGCCGGGTTGATATCGGAATAGGTATGGCTGCTTCCGTAGAACATGACGTCGATGCTCCCGGGCTCCTGCTCATAAAAGAGCTCCATTGGCACGATGCCATCCTCCTGCTTCAGGCTGAATACCTCATTTAACTTCCAAAGAAGGCTCACTGCCAGCGTCAGAAATACAACCATACCGATTAGTTTCTTTTTCATGTAATTCTCCTAAAACTGGAAATAGATAAACTGCTGGGCGTCATATCCCGGCCCGTAGATACCGAAGATGGCTACCGCCGCAATCAGCACCAGCAGCACACCCCAACGGAACCAGAGATTCTGCTTTGCCAAATAAACATCCAACTGCTGCTTTTTGAAGTATCGAACCAAATCCACCAGCAGTAAAATCAGAAGACCAATGAACAATACATTCATTTCTACCCGATCCAGGCCCAGATTATAAAGTTCTCCATTAAACAGACACCAGGGATCCGGCTTAGTCACCATCCGACGGATATAGCCGAAAGCATCCCTGAGGCTGCCCGCCCGGAAAAAGATCCAGGCAAAAGCCGTCAGGCAGAAGGTTACCAGCACCTGCCCCAGCTTGTAGCTGAGACAATCCGTCTTTGTATGCAGCTTTTCATTGATACGGTCCTTCATACCCCGCAGCTCATATCCAATGACCTGATAAAGCCCATGCAGTCCGCCCCAGACCACAAAGCCCCAGCTGGCACCGTGCCACAGACCACTGGCCAGGAAGGTCACCATCAGATTGAAATATCTGCGCCATTTCCCACAGCGGCTGCCGCCCAGGGGAATATAGAGATAATCCCGGAACCAGCTGCTTAAGGAGATGTGCCATCTGCGCCAGAACTCCCGCATGGACCGCGAGAAATAGGGCGTCTGGAAGTTCTCGATGATCCCAAAATCCAGCACCTTCGCCACGCCGAGGGCCATCATGGAATAGCTGGCGAAATCGCAGTAAATCTGAATCGTATAGGCAATGGCTCCCACGGTCAGGCCGAAGGTGCCATACATGTGATAGTTGTCAAAGACCTGATTGGCCAGAATGGCAATCCGGTCCGCGATGACCATTTTCTGGAACAGGCCAAATAAGAGCAGCGTCAGGCCACCCGCCACCCGCCCATAATTCCACAGGGCTTTTTCCGGAAGTTCCCGAATCTGCCGGAGCAGGTTGCCGGATCGCTCGATGGGGCCAGACAAAATCACCGGGAAAAAGGACACGAACAGGGCGTAATTCAGAATGTTCCGTTCTGCCTTTGTGTCGCCCCGATAGACGTCCACCATATAGCCCAGGGACTGGAAGGTATAAAAGGAGATTCCCACCGGCAGGCCGATGCTGAAAGGCTTGCTTACAGGAGCAATCCCCGCAAGCCCAAGCAATGCATTTACATTACCCAGCAAGAAATCAAAATACTTCAAAAGGCCCAACACGCCCAGGCTGCACAGAAAGGTCAGCCCCATATAAAATTTCTTCTTTTTCGCTTCCGCCCGCTCCACCAATAGGCCGCCAGCGTAGGTGACCAGCGTGGAGAACAGCAGAAAGACCACGTATTTCGGGCTGGCGCTCATATAAAATACGTAGCTTGCAAGAAGAAGCCAGAGACAGCGCATTTTCTTCGGAATTACGAAGTAAATAAGCGCCGCCACAGGGAAAAAGATTGCAAATTGCAGCGAATTAAACAGCATTCGTTCTATATTCCTCCATCAGCTTCTCAAAGGCCGGCATGGAATCCACGATGGTCTTCTCGGATACACAGTAGGAAATCCGCACATAGCCCGGGCAGCCAAAATCGTCGCTGGGTACCAGAAGCAGGTCAAACTTCTTTGCACGCTCACAAAAAGCGTAGGCGTCCTCTTCCAACGCCTTCATGAACAGATAGAAGGCTCCCTGAGGTTTTACACAAGTGTAGCCGATTCGCTTGAGGCCGTCCACCAGAATGTCCCGATTCTTCTTATAGGCGGAAATATCTCCGGTATCATCCACACATTTTGCCACCACCTGCTGAAACAGGGACGGCGCGCACACGAAGCCCAGCACCCGGGCAGCGCCCGCAATAGCCGGAGCCACATGCTCATGGTCAGCAATACGATCCGGAATTACGATATACCCGATACGTTCGCCCGGAAGGGACAGGGATTTGCTATAGGAATAGCAAACCAACGTGTCGTCATAATACTTTGTCAGGTAAGGCACCTTAATATCATCGTACACGATCTCCCGGTAAGGTTCATCAGTAATCAGATAAATGGGCGCACCATACTCCTCGGATTTCTTTTTCAGTATTGTGCAAAGATTCTTGATTGTTTTCTCGGAATAGACAACTCCAGAGGGGTTATTCGGGGTATTTACAATAACCACCTTGGTCTTCGGTGTGATAGCCTGTCCGAAGGCTGCTGCGTCAATCTGGAAATCCGGCAGCTTCGCCGGAATTACATTCAGGGTAGCACCCACGCCCTCGACCCAGACACGATACTCCGGGAAGAACGGCGCAAAGGTAATGACTTCTTCTCCTGCGTTTAGCAGGGCTTTCAGACAGATATTCAGGGAAGCTGCAGCTCCGCAGGTCATAAAGATATTTTCCATTCGGAAGCTCTCGCCGAAACGACGATTCAAAGAATCTGCAATGGCCGTACGCACCTTCGGATCACCCGGTGCCGGAGAATATGCGTGGACTTTTTCCGGCGGCAGCTCCATCAGCTCCAAAATCGCCTTTTTCACGGATTCCGGCGCCGGGATGCTGGGATTGCCCAGGCTGAAATCATAGACTTTATCCTCGCCTATCTCAGCCTTTCTCTTCAGTCCGTAGGAAAAAATCTCTCTTATAACAGAGCTTTTGCTGCCAAGCTCGTAGCATTCCTGCGATATCATAATTTGTCCTCCTCTGTGGATCCTTTTTATCCAGACTGCATGATGAAAAGTGCGCCTTATGCGCAAGCGCATTACATACTTGATATTATTTTACTATCCATGGAAAGAAAGTGCAAGAAAAATGCATATTTCACCCATATTCTGCGCCGGATGGTTCGCCCAGAATTTTCCAGTTCGTGTCATAAAAATGCCCCCGCGTCGGATTTCTCCAGCCCGGGGGCATTCTAAGTTCAATCAAAAAATCTCGAACAATTCGTTAAGGCTTATACCAGCTCCAGAACTACTTCCATAGCTGCATCGCCCTTACGCTGGCCGATCTTTACGATTCTGGTGTAACCACCATTGCGGCTTGCGTACTTCGGTGCGATCTCATCGAACAGCTTCGCTGTCAGGTCAACCTTCTTGGTATTCTTCTTCTTTCCTGCTGCTGCGGTCGGAACCTCAGTTACAGTGTAGAGAACCTTCAGCATCTGACGTCTGGCATGCAGTCTGGACGGCTGATCCTTCTTGATGGTCTTCTCTACTTCGTCGTATACGGTAACCTTCTTTCCGTCTACAACTTCTTTTACGCGCTTTCCGTCAGCGTCTTTACGCGGAACCTTAGCGGTAACAGTAACGGTATCGAAGTTGTCCTTCTCCTTTACTGCCAGTGCGATCAGTCCCTCAGCAATCTTGCGAACTTCCTTCGCCTTAGCCTCGGTTGTTACAATCTTGCCGTTCTCCAGAAGAGCGGTTACCTGATTTCTCAGGAGAGCCTTTCTCTGGCTGGATGTTCTGCTCAGTTTTCTATACTTTGCCATTTTGATTTTCCTCCATCTGTGGAGCCGCATCCCCATGCGTCTTCGGTCTTACTGGGGAGGGCTTTCTTCCATAGTGTTTACATATCATCCTGGCGAAGAATTTTATTCTTCGCTAGGAATATCGGTACCTTCTCGAAGCTAGTTCAAGAAGTATCACCCAAGCGAAGATTACTCTTCGCTTGGGTTCAGCTGGAGACCCAGCTCCTTCAGTTTTGCAAGTACCTCCTCCAGGGACTTACGACCCAGGTTACGAACCTTCATCATATCCTCCGGAGTTCTGTTGCAAAGTTCTTCTACTGTATTGATTCCTGCTCTCTTCAAGCAGTTGAAGGAACGAACGGAAAGCTCCAGCTCGTCAATGCTCATTTCAAGCACTTTTTCCTTCTCATTGTCCTCTTTCTCTACCATAACCTCTGCGGTCTTGGCATTCTCGGACAGGTCGATGAACAGGCTCAGATGCTCGCTCAGTACCTTTGCAGCAAGGCTGACAGCCTCATCCGGAACCAGGGTTCCGTTTGTATACACATCAAGTGTCAGCTTGTCATAGTCAGTTACCTGACCTACACGGGTATCCTGCACTGTCATATTTACACGCTCAACGGGTGTATAGATAGAATCGATCGCGATCACTCCGATGGGGAGATCCGGATTCTTATTCTTATCTGCACTCACATAGCCTCTGCCCTTCGTAATCGTCAGCTCCATGTACAGCTTGCTGTCTGCGCCGCCGTTCAGATGAGCGATGACAAGCTCCGGGTTCAGAATCTCGATATCGGGATCTGCCTGAATATCAGCTGCTGTGACTACGCCCTCTCCATCGAACTCGATGTAGGCGACTTTCGCTTCGTTGCTGTCGCTTGTATTCCGAATGGCCAGATTCTTGATGTTCATGATGATCTCAGTTACATCTTCCTTAACTCCCGGAATAGAACTGAACTCATGCAGAACGCCTTCGATCTTCACCTGGCTGACTGCTGCACCCGGTAACGAAGAAAGCATGATTCTTCTCAGTGAATTGCCCAGTGTCGTACCATAGCCTCTCTCAAGCGGCTCAACCACAAATTTTCCATACTTCTTATCATTTGAAATCTCTGCAATCTCAATTTTCGGTTTATTAAACTCGAACACTAAAAGGCTCCTCCTTCACATTTTGTTTGGGTGTTATGCTGTCGATATATATTCAGAATTACTTAGAATACAGCTCGACGATAAGCATCTCATCAACCGGAACGTCGATGACTTCTCTGCTCGGAAGCTCTTTTACAGTTCCCTTCAGAGCCTCGAGGTCAGCCTCAAGCCACTCCGGAACCAGTCTTCCTGCAGTTGCCTCTACGATATCCTTGTATCTCTGAGAGCCCTTGCACTTCTCTTTGATTTCGATCACATCGCCAGCCTTTACAAGGTAGGACGGGATGTTCACCTGCTTGCCGTTTACCAGAATGTGCTTGTGATCAACGATCTGACGAGCCTCTCTTCTGGTTCTCGCAAGGCCAAGACGGAAAACAACGTTGTCCAGTCTGCTCTCCAGGATAACCATCAGGTTCTCACCGGTCTGGCCCTTCATTCTGTCCGCTCTCTTGTAGTAGTTGCGGAACGGCTTCTCAAGTACGCCGTAGATGAATTTTGCTTTCTGCTTCTCACGAAGCTGAAGTCCGTACTCGGACATCTTTCTGTTTGCTCTCTTTAACTCTCTTGTGGACTTCTTATCAATTCCTAATACTGTCGGCTCCAGACCAAGGGAACGACATCTTTTTAAAACCGGAACACGATTGACTGCCATAACTTACGTACCTCCTAAATTAGACTCTTCTACGCTTGGGCGGACGGCATCCGTTGTGCGGAACGGGTGTTACATCACGAATACTGGTTACCTCCAGACCACATGCCTGAAGTGCACGGATTGCTGCCTCACGGCCTGAACCCGGTCCCTTAACCATAACGTCTACAGTCTTGAGTCCATGTACTAAAGCTGCCTTGGTTGCAGTCTCAGCTGCCATCTGTGCAGCATACGGAGTAGATTTCCTTGAACCTCTAAATCCCAGACCACCGGCACTTGCCCATGACAGAGCGTTTCCTTCGGTATCTGTCAGGGTAACGATTGTGTTGTTAAAAGATGACTGAATATGTGCCTGTCCGCGTTCAACGTTTTTCTTTACGCGCTTTTTTGTCACTTTCTTTGTAACTTTCGCCATTTTAAACTAACCTACTTTCTTAATTATTAAGGTAACACCACGGTCACTAAATTCATTCTCTCGCTTTGCTCGGAATTCATTAAGTGTCCGGGTGGGCTTTCGCACTAACCTCATGCTGCGCGCCTTGCGCTTGCATTCGCTAAGTGCTCAATGCCTACTTTTTCTTATTAGCTACTGTTCTCTTCGGACCCTTGCGAGTTCTTGCATTGGTCTTAGTCTTCTGACCACGAACCGGCAGTCCCTTACGATGACGGATACCTCTGTAGCATCCGATCTCCTGCAGACGCTTGATGTTCATCGCGATCTCACGTCTTAAATCTCCCTCTACCATGTAGTCAGCGTCGATTACTTCGCTGATTCTCTTGACTTCGTCGTCAGTCAGGTCTCTTACACGGGTATCCGGATTTACCTTTGCTGCTTCCAGAATCTTGGTTGCGCTTACGCGGCCGATGCCGTATACGTAAGTCAGGCCAATCTCTACACGCTTTTCTCTTGGTAAGTCTACACCAGAAATACGAGCCATTTGATTATTCCTCCATTTAATAAAAAATTGGGTTCCGGGCGTTTTTTAATAGGTGCCCGATGACACTTTCCTAAATGGGATGCGGTGTTCGCATCCAGCCGGATATTTATCCGACCTTTCAGATACTCTGCGGTACGCATTTCTCCGTTTTAAGCAATATCATTGTGAATAATCTCCTGCTCACAAATATATATGAAACGAGATTTATCACAATCTGCGGAATTAACCCTGGCGCTGCTTGTGCTTCGGATTCTCGCAAATTACTCTGATACTACCTTTTCTTTTGATGATTTTGCACTTCTCGCAAATGGGTTTTACAGATGATCTTACTTTCATCGTAAAAATCCTCCTTTCACATCTTTCGTTCTTCTTTACTCTTCCACAACTGGGTTTTGATGTGGAAAAATGCCGAAAAACAAGGCGTTTCTTGTTCCCGATCTCACGAATCTTCCAAAACCCGTTTCTTAAAAACAGGCGCAGAATCCCCGTGGAGATCATACGTCTAGTATGATAACACACGGGGATTCAGAATGCAAGTATTTTTTTATTTATGCTGCCAATTTTTTTCTTCTGTTTTCACTGCTTTTAGCGCTCCAGGCTGTTCAGCCACTGGCGGCCCACCTCGATCTGGCGGCGTACCTCGGACGGAGCGGTTCCGCCGAAAGATACCCGGGCGTCTACGCAGGTTTTGATGCTGATATCACCCAGCAGCTCCTTAGTCACGCGCTTGTCGATGGCCTGCAGATCCTCGTCGGTCAGATCCTCGAAATCGCAGCCCTTGTTCTCGCAGGCCTTTACCATATGACCTACGATAGAGTGCGCCTCACGGAAGGGGATGCCCTGCTTTGCGAAATGCTCCGCGATATCCGTAGCGTTCAGGAAGCCCTTACTGAGCTGCTTCTCGATCTGATCCATACGGAACTCGGTCTTGTCCAGCATCTTCGCGAAGATGTCGATGGTAGCCTTCCAGGTGTCGATGGCGTCAAAGACGCTCTCCTTATCCTCCTGGAAATCCTTATTGTAGGCCAGGGCAGTTCCCTTCATGACGGTCAGAAGCTGCATCAGATCGCCGTATACACGGCCTACCTTGCCACGGATCAGCTCGGCCATATCCGGATTCTTCTTCTGGGGCATAATGCTGCTTCCGGTGCAGAAGCTGTCGTCGATGGCGATATAAGAGAACTCCGAAGAATTCCACCATGCGAACTCCTCCGCCCAGCGGGACAGATGCATCATGGAGATGGACGCGTCGCTTAAAAACTCCAGGCTATAGTCACGGTCACTGACGGTATCCATGGCATTTTCAGTGGGCGCTTTAAAATGAAGCAGCTCACTGGTCAGATGACGGTCAATGGGCATCGTGGTTCCGGCCAGGGCGCAGGCTCCCAGCGGATTGTAATTCAGACGCTCCACCGTATCCATCAGCCGCTCGATATCCCGCTTGAACATCTGGAAATAAGCCATGAACATGAAGCCAATGGTAATCGGCTGCGCATGCTGCAGATGGGTAAAGCCCACGGTAATCTGATCCGCGTACTTCTCCGCTTTCTCCAGGATCACGCTCTCAAGATAGCAGAGGCTGTTCAGAATCTCATAAATCTCTTTTCGCAGGTACAGGCGGATGTCCACCTGGCACTGGTCATTGCGGCTTCTGGATGTATGCAGCTTCTTACCCACATCTCCGATACGCTCGATAAGCCGGCTCTCGATTCCCATATGGATATCCTCGTCATCCACGTTGAATACGATCTTGCCCTCCGCAATATCCTGACGAATCGCCTTCAGGCCCGCGATAATCTGCTCCTTCTCCTCCTCGGACACGATGCCCTGCTTTCCCAGCATGGTCACATGGGCAATACTGCCCTCGATGTCCTCATTGTACATTCTCTGATCAAAAAAAATAGATGCATTGTATTTCTTTACAATATCATCCATATCCTTCTCAAATCTTCCGCCCCACAGACTTGCCATTTGTAATTACTCCTTTTATTTGCTGTATTGGAATTGCTATTTAATTGAATTATTATACCGTGCCAGGGCTGTATTCGTCAAGTAGACGCAGAAATTCCCATGAAATCCTTCAAAGTATTCTTGACTTTTCATAAAAAGCACGATAGATTAATAATGGAAGAAATGAGTTTTACAACCGTACAGCTTTTGCTAAAGCGGCCTGCTCGTTTCTTTTTTATTCTCAGTATATCATACAGACACAAGGCCCCCAGAGCATAGAATTTTCCATGCGCCAGGGGCTCTTTCCTTTTGGTTCTATTCTATTTCATTTTGTCATATACCAGCGCTGTCACCTTTTCCGCAGTCTCCTCCAGGGCAATTTCATTCTCCCGGTTCAGGATTTCGAACAGCTCTTCGCTGATTCCAGCAGTACCTTTCAAGGCTCCTACGATAGAGCCGACGATCGCCGCTACCGTGTCTGTGTCATAGCCCACATTCACTGCTTCGCACACGCTCTCCCAGTTGTCTCCATCACAGATAAGGATAATTCCAAAGGCCGCGGGCACTGCCTCCGACACATGCAGACCGGTTCCCACCGGATTGTAAATCTTTCTCAAGCGATCTTCTTTGGATTCTGGAAGCATGGCGATGGCCACTGCCATACCGATACGCTCAGTCACGCTGGGACCGCCTACGGTTCTCGAAATTCGCATGCCGATCTCCTCTCCCTTGCGGGCTCCATAGATACCAGCCTGAATGATATCGTACACACTGGCCTTCTCATCAAATGCCCTGCTGATAGCAGCAGCCGTAGCGCAGGCTCCCGAAATCGCCAGCTGATTATCGTGGGTAACTCTGGTGACGCATACCGCGTCCTCAATGGCCTTATCCACGTCTCCCGGATTGAAAAAGCCTGCTGGAGAGATTTTCATGGCGCTGCCGTTGGTGGCCTGACGGGCATAATCGATGACTTCATTCACCACATATTCCCGTCCCTCTTTCTTCGCCCGGATCGCCGCGATGGCACTGCGGGTCGTCGGTCCCGCGAACCGGTTGAAATATTTCGGAATATTCGACCAGCGAATCAGCATCTCTTCCACACAGTCCGGGCTGATCACGCCATTATTTTTGATAATTTCTTCTGTCAGAAGATAGGTCTGGGAGAAATCATCGGTAATCTGTCCCGGCGTATTGCCATAGGCAAAGGCCGTCTTGTCCGGCGCAATCAGTTCCCGGACGCCTCCGGGGTATTTATCCCGAATTTGATCAAAGCTCAGATTCTCTGTTACCGCGCCCATGGCGTCGCCCAGAGCGCAGTATACCATACTTCCCAATATTTTGTCATAAACTGTTTTCCGATCCATTTTTCATTCCTCATTCTGTTTTATTTTACAACGGCCTTTTCATCCTGCTTATACAGCATTTTCAGGAATACATACCACAGGGCCGTCAGTGCCACAATCGTTATCAGCTGTACGACTCCGCCCATCAGGGAGTTGGTCGTAATAATTCCGCTTAAGATCATCGGTGTGGTCCAGGGAACGGAGACGCCGGTGCAGGGCGGGCAGATGCCGGTGTACATAAAGATGTAACCAATTGCGCAGGATACTGCCGGTGTCAGCAGCATGGGAATCAGAAGCATGGGATTCAGCATCAGCGGGAAGCCGAATACGATGGGCTCATAAATACTGAAGATTCCCGGAATCAGCGCTACTTCTCCTAGATTTTTCCACTCCTTCTTATTCCGGAAGAACAGGAAGATACAAATCAGAATGGGGTATGCAATAAAGCTGCCGTTAAATCCGCCGAAGTACCATGCAAACTCCTCTGTGATAATATGCGGAATCGCCTGATGTGCCTGGAAGGCTGCCAGATTTTCCAGAGACATGGCCTTGAAAATCGGGCTGAGCACGGAGTTGTATACGATGCTGTTACCGTGAAGGCCGAAGAACCAGAACAGGTTACACAGCGCTCCTGCCAGCATGGTCGCCGGGAAGCTGGTTCCAATCTTGGAAATCGGCACCTGAATCATTTTGTATACAAAACCATTTAAGGTTCCAAAGCTTGTTTTTGCGAAAAGGAACTGAATTGCAAAGCATACCAGCAGCACCACTGCAACCGGGATAACGGAAAGGAAAGAATCTGCCACCATGGGCGGAACGCTGTCCGGCATATGGATAACCATATTTTTCTTTACAATAAGCCGGTAAATCTCCGTACACAGAATTGCGATAATAATACCGGTAAAGATCGACATGGTTCCCAAATCATTCAGGGCAAATCCATTGCCGCCATCCGCCAGCTCCACGATAGGCGTAACAATCAGGAAGCCTGCCAGCGAACAAATCGCGGTATAGATCTCGTTCAGTTCGTAATGTTTTCCCAGACTGTATCCGATTCCCAGTACTACCATGACTGCAATCAGATTGAAGGTCACATTCTGAATCGGCCCAATGGCGGACTGAAACGCTGCTACCGCATCCGCGCCCATCAGCTTCTCCATATAAGGGATGTTGGCCAGAGCCAGCACCAGAGAACCGAACATGGTAAACGGTACAGAAATCAGGAACGCGTCCTTCATAGCCTGTAAGTATCTGTTCTTCGCTATCTTATTTGCTACCGGCAATAAGTAAGCCTGTAATTTATCTGACAATGCTGTAATCATAAGTACCCTCTCCTATCCTTATAAATTCAATGCAAAATCCAAAACCTTCTGTCCGTTCATCATGCCGTAATCCATGCTGTTAATCAAACCCACCTTGATGCCCTTCGGTTCATATTTTTCCTTCAACTCATCGTACATATGCCGAATCTGCGGCCCGATCAACAGTACGTCTGTCTCGCCATTATACGCGTCGAAAGCGTCCTTCGCCATTGCCACAATCGTAACTTCTTCTCCCGATTTTTTTGCCGCATCCTTCATTTTATTCACCAGAAGACTGGTAGACATTCCCATAGCACACAACAACGTTACATATTTCATGCTTCTCCCTCCTTATCCGCATATCTCATCTTGTACAGCTCGATAAATTCTACAGCCAGATCCCGGACGGTCATGGCGTTCATCAGATGATCCTGTCCGTGTACCATCAGAAGATCTACGGCTCTTTTTTCCTCCGCATTCAGCTCTTCCTGTATCATGTCTGTCTGTATCTCATGAGCTTCTACCAACTGACGGTTGCATTCCTGCATCAGTTTTTCCGCTTCAGAAAAATTTCCTTCCTTGGCTGCCCGGATGGCCAGCAGCGCATTGCTTCTCGCGTCGCCGCCCTTGACGATCAGCTCTACAATGATGTTTTCATATGACATAGTGTAACCTCCAATAAGAAATCGCGATTTACTTTATAGTTAAATTATAAAGCACCATATTTTATTTACCACACAAAAAAGTACCACATAAAATGTGGTACTTTTTACACATGGTTCTCCAGAAGCTCTGTAAGAACCTCATAATTCTTTTCCTGTATCAGACGCCGGATTCCTTCACTGCTGTCCATCGCCCGTGTGGTTGCTTCGTAAAAGTACGGAAGCCGGTTATCCTGCTTTCCTACGGAAATGAGGAAAACAATCTGAACCTGATTTCTGCTCCAGAGCACCGGTTTGTCCAGTATTCCCACGAATACCTTCGTTTCGTCCTCCAGAATTTTATAGGGATGCGGCATTGCGACCAGATTACCAAAATCGGTATCACCCAGACTTTCCCGCTTCATAACTTCATCCAGAAAGCCCTCAGGCAGCTTTTCCCTACGCTCTATTGCTTTACAGAAATTACGTAAAATTTCTTCCCGGTTCTCTCCATGAATTCCCACAAAGAAACGCTCCGGACGGTAAATTTGCTGCAGATAGGGAGTATGTCCTTTCGCCAGAACCTTTTTTACTCGGATCACATCTTCATTTTCCAAAAAACAGCCCACTTCAATAATCGGAACCGGTACTCTTTCGGAAATCGGCACAGTCGTAAATACATAATCTACCTTTGAAAAATCAAACCGGCTAACGCCAATCCTGTCGCTGATATAAATCTCATTCAGATATTCGCCAAATTCCTTTTGATAGCGGTATTTCAGCAGATACGAGCTACCCTTTCCGGAATTGCATACAATCAGGATGTTGGATTTTCTGACCTGACTTCGTTTCATTTCCTCGATCCCCAGCGCGAAGGTCATGGCAAAATACCCGATTTCATCCTCGGAAATGGGCTTATGATACAGCTCTTCCAGCATTTTTCCGATGCGAACGGCCATCGTATAGGGGAATACATAATTTTCTTTGATCTCCGGCAGCAATTCATTTTTATGGGAAATACCGTAGCGAATCCTGGTTCGAAAAGGAACCAGATGGGAATTCAGCATCATGCGGACATGGAAATTTCCCCGCAGATCAATATTAAACTCATCCAGCAATATTTCCAGTATAATGTCTACTGTCTTGCCGATTTCTTCATCTATGATAAAATTCGTCTCCGAAATATCATCTAACTCTATGGTCCGTTTTCCCGCCAGATAAAGCGCAATATAATTCTTCTCCGCGTGACTGATCTCTATCTGCCATCTCTGGGACAAAATCACGGCCAGCCACTCCACAAACTCCCATTCCTTTACGGTAAGCTGCAGACCTTCCGCCATCCTTTCTTCCGTAAACAGCGGATCCGTCTCCCCTTCCGTAATCCCGTGTCCCAGCCGGATTCGTTTGATTGCCACATAAACGTGATAAATAAAAGAGTCCAGCGAGGTCTCCGTCATATGAATTTCGGTTTCCTTCATGACGCTCAGAACCGAATCCGCGATACTGGCCAGTTGTCTCTTCTTCCGTTCCTCCAACTCCCCAAATACATCACGTCTCACAAAACAGTCTCCGATACATCTTCGGAAATTATATTCCCGTCCCACGATTCGGACGCCGAAATTGGGCTTTCTGTCGATCTGCAAATCATATCGGTTGACAATCCGCTCCACCTGTCTCAGTGAATCGCTCAGCGTATTTCTCGATACAAACAGGAAATCACTCAGCTCATCAATTTTGATATATTCCTCATGATATAAAAGATACGCCAACAGAAAATGAATCCGCTCTGTGGCAGAATTGGGAATCTGCTCACGGCTTTCTTCTTTTTTTAAAAAACTCTCCCATTTTTCCGGATCCTCCACGCACAGATAATATCCCTTCCGTGGTTTGGCCTGAATGCTGTAGCCGTTCCCCCGCCCCGTTTCATTCAAACTCTTGATGCGAAGGCGAACGGTCTTGATGCTCAGCTTCATTGCGTCTGCCAGCGCCTCTGCCGTGACATATTCCTTATTTTGAAGCAGTTCTAAGATTACTCTTCCGTCCTTCTCCATCTTCCCGTCCTCAGTCTGTTCCCTAGTTTATCTAACACAAAAAGCCATGGCATACTCGGGTATGCCATAGCTTCTCTGATTTCATATCTGTAACTCTTATTTATCTCTCCAGATAATCCGTCCCTTGGACAGATCATACGGGGACATTTCAATCGTTACTTTGTCACCCGGCAGAATCCGGATAAAGTTCATGCGGAGCTTTCCGCTGATGTGGGCGAGAACCTGATGTCCGTTCTCCAGCTCTACCTGAAACATTGCGTTCGGCAGCTTCTCCACTACTGTTCCTTCGATTTCAATTACATCCGCTTTTGACATGTTCTTCCTCCTTTTCGTGAAGCACAATGGCCCGTTTTACGTCAACATCGGTTATCTTCGTCAGGTCCCGGCCTTCGGGTGTCCTGTACATAGGCTGGATATGCTTAATCTTTTTCTTTTTCGGGTTTGCCATGGGGCGAAGCTTCCCGTCTGTCAGATATACATATTCGCCTTCTGTTCTTAATATGATATATAATTTACCTTTATCATGTCCGGCCTTTGATCTGGCGAACATTCCTGTCTCCACTCTCTCCATAGATTTCTCCATCGATCACTTTTTACAGTGTCAGAGTCAGAATTTCCGGCTCACCATCGGTAATCAGAATGGTGTTCTCGTAATGAGCGGAAAGGGAACCGTCATCGGTCACTACAGTCCAGTCGTCGTCCAGCCATGCAACCTCCCAGGTACCCGCATTGATCATGGGCTCGATAGCCAGGGTCATACCCGGCACCAGCTTGATGCCTCTGCGATGCTGACGGAAGTTGGGAATCTGCGGATCCTCATGGAGATGGGTTCCGATTCCATGGCCCACCAGATCACGGACAACGCCGTAGCCGAACTGGTCAACGTAATCGTTAATCGCTGCGGAAATCTGATGCAGATGATTTCCGGCCTTCGCCATCTTGATGCCCTCGAAGAAGCTCTGCTTGGTGACATCCATCAGCTTCTGCGCCTCGGGACTTACCTTGCCTACCGCATGGGTCCGGGCCGCGTCAGAATGATAGCCCTTGTAAATCAGACCTGCGTCCAGGCTGACGATATCGCCCTCCTGAAGGATATGCTCCGCATGGGGAATTCCATGTACGACCTCGTCGTTGACGGATACGCAGATGGATGCCGGATATCCGTTGTAATTCAGAAAGTTCGGAATACATCCTCTCTCCCGGATCAGCTTCTCGCCCAGACGGTCGATGTCCAGGGTGGAAATGCCCGGCTTTACAAAAGCCGCAAGCTCGTTGTGAACCTCTTCCAGCAGCTTGCCTGCTGTGCGCATCAATTCGATTTCTCTGGCAGATTTAATTGTAACCGACATAATTACGCTCCTAAAATCTTGACAATGGCGTTAAACACGTCTTCCATACTCTGAGTTCCGTCCACCTCTGCAAGTTTGCCCTGCCTGGTGTAATACTCGATCAGCGGCTGAGTCTGATTGTGGTATACATTCAAACGGTTCTTTACGGTCTCCGGCTTGTCGTCGTCCCGAAGAACCAGCTTCTCGCCGCAGCGATCGCAGATGCCCTCAACCCTGGTCGGAGCATATACAATATGATAAGTGGAGCCGCATGCCAGGCAGGCTCTCCGGCCGCCCATACGGTTGATGATATTCTCATCCGGTACTTCCACGTTGATTGCGTAGTCAATGGTCTCGCCCTTCTTTGCCAGTGCTTCGGTCAATGCCTCAGCCTGCGGAATGGTACGAGGGAAACCGTCCAGCACATAGCCGTTCTTACAGTCCGGATTCTGGAACCGATCCATGATAAGCTCCAATGTCAGCTCATCCGGTACCAGCTGTCCCTGATCCATGTAGGACTTTGCTTTCTTGCCAAGCTCTGTGCCTTCCTTTATATTTGCTCTGAAAATATCACCCGTGGAAATGTGCGGGATCTGATATTTGTCAGCTATTTTCTTCGCCTGTGTGCCCTTTCCGGCGCCCGGTGCTCCTAACATGATGATTTTCATAATGTTACTCCTCTTCTTGAAATGCGCTGTTCGCATTTCCTCTGCAAAATTGCCATAAAACTTCCGAAAGCCTGTACGGAAACGGGGTCCCGCACAGGCCGGAAGCGTGTTACTGTTCACTTCGTTCACAGTAACAGAAGTTTACCTCTTAGTCGTTCAAGAAGCCCTTGTAATAACGTACTGCCATCTGAGATTCGATCTGCTTGATGGTCTCCAGAACAACACCTACCACGATGATGATGGATGTTCCTCCGAAAGAAACACTTGCTCCGAATACTCCATTGAAGAAGATCGGTACGACACATACAATAATCAGGCCGATTGCACCGACAAAAATAATGTAATTCAGAATTTTTGTCAGATAGTCTGAAGTAGGCCGGCCCGGACGAATGCCGGGGATGAAGCCACCCTGCTTCTTCATGTTATCCGCAATCTCCAAGGGATTGAAGGTAATGGATGTGTAGAAGTAAGCAAAGAAGACTACCAATACGATGTAAAGCAGCAATCCCAGCGAATAGATGGGCTGCTGAGGATTACACCAGCTGCTGGAACTTAAGCCGGTGATAATCTTGCCACCGATTCCGGTTCCTGCACTCTTACCCAGAAGAGCAAGAATGATGCCCGGGAATGACATCAGGGATGAAGCGAAGATGACCGGAATAACTCCTGCGGTGTTGACCTTCATCGGAATGTTGGTGCTCTGTCCTCCAATCACCTTTCTGCCCTGAAGTTTTTTGCTGTACTGAACGGGGATTCTGCGCTCTCCGTCTTGAAGAATGATAACGAATACAACCGTTACAAGGATGACAGCCGCGATAATAACCGCTGCCAGCACTGCCATAGCCACGCTCTTGCCGCTCATGAATTTTGTATACAGCGCTACAAAATCATCCGGCATACGGGATACGATGTTGATCAGGAGGACGATAGAGATACCGTTTCCTACACCGTTCTGGTTGATACGCTCACCGACCCACATTAAAAATGCGGAACCGGCTGTCAGCGCAACCACTACAACAGCCATGTTGTACCAGGTCGCGTTCTCCAGAAGACCCTGATTACCAAAACCTACGGTCATGGCAATACCCTCGATGAGAGCCAGCGCTACAGTTACGTAACGGGTGATATTCTGAAGCTTCTTCCGTCCGTCCTCGCCATCTTTCTGCATTTCCTCAAGTTTGGGGATTGCGATAGTAAGGAGCTGGATGATAATGGAAGATGTAATGTACGGGTTGATACCTAACGCAAAAATGGACATGCTGGCCAGAGAGCCGCCGGTGAAAGCATCCAGAAGATTGAATGCATCACCGGTCTGAGCTGCAAGCCAGTTCGCAAAAAAGGTGCGATTCACGCCCGGAACCGGCAGCTGAGAACCAAGTCTGACAACCACAAGCATCAGAAAGGTATAAATCAGCTTCTGTCGGATATCCTTGATCTTAAATGCGTTCTGTAATGTTTTGAACATTAGATCACCTCTGCTTTTCCACCAAGAGCCTCAATTTTTGCTTTTGCTCCCTCGGAGAAAGCATTTGCCTGTACTGTGAGCTTCTTTGTAAGCTCTCCATTTCCAAGGATCTTAACGCCATCCTTCGGATTCTTAACGATTCCCTGCTCCAGCAGAGTCTCTACAGATACAACTGCGTCGTTCTCGAATACTTCCAGAGCGCTTACATTAATTCCAACGATAACCTTGGAATTTCTGTTTGTGAAGCCTCTCTTCGGAAGTCTTCTGTATAACGGCATCTGACCGCCCTCAAAGCCCGGTCTCGGTGCTCCAGAACGAGCCTTCTGACCCTTATGACCCTTACCAGCTGTCTTACCATTTCCTGAACCGTGTCCACGACCTCTACGGAAGTTTCCGCTCTGCTTGGAACCTTCTGCGTACTGTAAATTTGATAAGTCCATTGTGACACCTCCTATTCCGTTATTATAATTAAATCTCTTCTACCTTTACCAGATGTCTTACATGCCAGATCATTCCTCTGACTGCCTCGTTATCCGGCATCTCAACTGTCTTGTTTACCTTACGAAGGCCAAGTGCCTCTACAGTTGCGCGCTGCTTCGGGATGGCTCCGATCGGGGATTTTACCAATGTAATCTTTAACTTATCTGCCATTGTCCGTATCCTCCTAGTTCGTGATCTCTTCTACGGATTTTCCACGGTTCTTAGCAACTTCTTCCGGAGTCTTCAGTGCCTTCAGACCCTCGATGGTAGCCAGAACTACGTTCTGCTTGTTGTTGGAACCAAGAGACTTGGTACGGATATTCTTGATACCTGCAAGCTCCAGCACGTTACGAGCCGGGCCTCCAGCGATAACACCAGTACCTTCCGGTGCTCTCTTCAGCAGTACGGATGCGCTGCCGAACTTTCCGATATAATCATGTGTAATACTGTTGTTCTCGTCAATTGCAACGGTTACCAGCTTCTTCATGGCATCCTCTTTGCCCTTGCGGATTGCTTCCGGAATCTCAGTCGCTTTTCCAAGACCGGCGCCAACATGTCCGTTGCCGTCACCGACAACTACCAGAGCGGTGAAACGCATGGTACGACCACCCTTGACAGTTTTGCTTACACGCTTAATTGACACTACCTTGTCAGTTAATTCAAGCTGACTCGGGTCGATAATCTCATGTCTCATCTGTCTTTTTCCTTCCTTTCCTAGAATTCCAATCCAGCCTCACGGGCTGCGTCTGCCAGTGCCTGAATCTTGCCCTGATAGATAAAGCCGCCTCTGTCAAAGACAACGGTCTTGATACCCTTTTCCAGAGCCTTCTCTGCGATTACTTTTCCAAGGTATGCTGCTGCATCAACGTTGTTGGTTTTCTCAAGCTCAGCCTTTACACTCTTTTCCATAGTGGATGCTGCTACCAGAGTATTTCCGACTGTATCGTCAATAATTTGAGCATACATATGATTATTGCTTCTAAACACAGCCAAACGCGGTCTCTCAGCAGTTCCGCTGATATGATTACGTAATTTTCTATGCTTATTTACGCGAACTTCGCTTCTTGACTTCTTACTAACCATTTTTATACTCTCCTTACTTATTTTTTACCAGTCTTACCGACTTTACGTCTGATAACTTCATCAGCATACTTGATTCCCTTACCCTTGTACGGCTCAGGTCTTCTCTTGTCGCGGATCTCTGCTGCGTACTGGCCAACCTTTTCCTTATCGATACCCTTAACGATAATCTTGTTGCCGTCTACTGCAGACTCAAGTCCTTCCGGATCGATCATCTCTACCGGATGAGAATATCCAAGAGACAGGGTCAGCTTATTGCCGGACTTCTGTGCTTTGTAACCTACACCGTTTACTTCAAGAGTCTTCTGATATCCCTCGCTTACGCCAACTACCATGTTGTGAATCAGAGTTCTTGTCAGACCATGTAAGGATTTCATCTTCTTCAGGTCATTCGGTCTTGTAACGACTACCTGACCATCTTCAAGCTTAATTTCCATCTCTGCGGGCAGTACTCTTACCAGTTCGCCCTTCGGACCTTTAACGGTCACCTTGTTGCCTTCCTCGATGGTTACTGTTACGCCAGCGGGAACGGCTACCGGATGTCTACCAATTCGTGACATGCCTTTTTCCTCCTAAAACTTAGATTTTCGGAGAAGCTGCTTTGGCTTCTCTGTTTTCAGTTGCATTGAGCACTTAGTGAGAGCGAGCCTCACGGCGACGCTCGAACTTAGTGCGAAAGTACACCCGGACACTTGGCGAGGTATTTTCGAGCCTAGTGACCGTGGTGTTTCCTATTGAAAGGTTCTCAGCCAACTACAATACTGATTACCAAACAAATGCAAGTACTTCTCCGCCTACGCCCTGTGCGCGAGCTTCCTTGTCTGTGATTACGCCCTTGTTTGTGGAGATGATAGCAACTCCCAGGCCGCCCAGTACCTTCGGCAGCTCCTCTTTGTTAGCGTATACACGCAGACCCGGCTTGGAGATTCTCTTCAGACCGGAGATGATCTTCTCATTCTTATCCTTACCATACTTCAGGGTAATGCGGATAGTCTTGAAGTTTCCATCTTCTACGAGATCGTATTTTGCAATGTATCCCTCGTCTACCAGAATGTTCGCAATTGCGATCTTCATCTTGGAAGCGGGTACATCAACAGTATCATGTTTAGCGGTGTTTGCATTACGGATTCTTGTAAGCATATCCGCGATGGGATCATTCGTTGTTAATGCCATGACTTGTTCTATACCTCCTATTTTGGTTCATACAAGCGGTAAATCGGTAACAGCTGCAAGGAAGTTCGCTCCACTAACCTCAGGCTGCGGCTATCGCCTTGCCTTCGTTAAGGGTCGCGAACGACCTCGCACTAAGTTCAGCCTTCGCCCTGCGGACTTGGCTTCACTAAGTGTCCAGATGGATTTTTACCAGCTTGCTTTCTTAACGCCAGGGATCTGGCCCTTGTATGCTAACTCACGGAAGCAGATTCTGCAGATTCCGTATTTTCTCAGATATGCATGCGGACGGCCGCAGATTCTGCAGCGATTGTACTCTCTAACTGCGAATTTCTGTTTCCGCTGCTGCTTAACCTTCATTGCTGTCTTAGCCATGAAATTTTCCTCCTATCCTATTTTGTGAACGGCATATTGAATAATGTCAGTAACTCGCGGGCTTCTTCGTCAGTCTTTGCAGTTGTAACGAAGATAACATCCATACCTCTTACCTTGTCTACCTTATCGTATTCAATTTCGGGGAAAATTAACTGCTCTTTGATACCCAGCGCATAGTTTCCGCGTCCGTCAAATGCGTTCGGGTTTACACCACGGAAGTCACGCACACGGGGAAGTGCCAGGTTGATCAGACGGTCAGCAAACTCATACATTTTCTCGCCGCGAAGTGTAACCTTGCAGCCGATTGCCATACCCTCTCTGATCTTGAAGTTCGCAACAGAGTTCTTTGCTCTGGTCAGAACTGCTTTCTGTCCGGTAATGGTCTCCATATCCTTTACAGCAGATTCCAGAACCTTCGCATTGTCCTTTGCCTCGCCAACACCCATGTTGATGACGATCTTGTCGAGCTTCGGAACTTCCATAATGTTCTTGTATCCAAATTTCTTTGTCATTGCGTCTACGATTTCATTCGTATACTTTTCTTTCAGTCTACTCAACTTTCTGCGACCTCCTTCCTTGATTAATCAATTACTTCGCCAGTTGCTTTCGCATAGCGGACTTTCTTGTCTCCATCCATCTTGAAGCCAACTCTTGTAGCTTTGCCCTTCAGGCTGTACATTACGTTGGACAGGTCGATAGGAGCCTCCTGGTGAATAATTCCGCCATTCTGGTTTGCCATGGAAGGCTTGGTGTGCTTTGTAATCATATTAACGCCTTCTACGATTACAGTGTTGTTTTTATGATTGACGGCAATAACTTTGCCCTCTTTATCCTTGTCTGCGCCGGCAATAACCTTAACGGTATCACCTTTTTTAATCTTAACTGTAGACATTTGGCACCCTCCTATAATACTTCCGGAGCAAGTGAAACAATTTTCATAAACTGCTTTTCACGAAGCTCTCTTGCTACTGGTCCAAAAATACGGGTTCCTCTCGGATTCTTGTCATCCTTGATGATAACTGCCGCATTCTCGTCAAACTTGATGTAAGATCCGTCTTTACGACGAGCGCCCTTTACTGTACGAACGACTACGGCTTTTACAACGTCGCCCTTCTTTACAACTCCGCCGGGTGTTGCATCTTTGACGCTGGCAACGATGATGTCACCGATGTTTGCATATCTTCTGGTGGAACCGCCCATTACGCGGATGCAAAGAAGCTCTTTTGCACCGGTATTGTCTGCCACCTTGAGTCTGGTTTCCTGCTGTACCATTCCGGTAACCTCCTTACCTTATTTCGCTTTCTCCATGATTTCAACGAGTCTCCATCTCTTGTCCTTGGACAGCGGTCTCGTCTCCATAACCTTTACGGTATCACCTACGTGGCACTCATTGTTCTCGTCATGAGCCTTCAGCTTGTAAGTATCCTTTACAATCTTCTTGTACAGCGGATGCTTAACGTGCTCCTCAACAGCAACAACGATGGTCTTGTCCATTTTATCGCTTACGACCTTGCCGACACGTGTTTTTCTCAGATTTCTTTCCACGATAATTCTCCTTCCGCCTTATTACGCATTCGCCTTCTGCGCGATAACAGTCTGAATTCTGGCGATGTTCTTGCGAACTTCCTTAATTCTGCTAGTGTTATCAAGCTGATTGGTTGCGTTCTGGAATCTTAAGTTGAACAGTTCCTTTTTCGCAGCTACTAATTCCTCATTTAATTCCGCAGCAGATTTTGCCTTTAATTCTTCAACATACTTATTACTCTTCACTGTTATCACCGCCTTCTAAGTCTGCTTTAGAAACGATCTTACACTTGCAGGGCAGCTTGTGCATTGCAAGACGAAGTGCTTCTCTAGCTGTTTCCTCCGGTACGCCTGCAACTTCGAACATTACACGGCCCGGCTTAACGACTGCTACCCAGTACTCCAGTGTACCCTTTCCGGAACCCATACGAGTCTCGGCAGGCTTTGCTGTAACCGGCTTATCCGGGAAAATTTTGATCCAGACTTTACCGCCACGCTTCATGTAGCGGGTCATGGCAATACGGGCTGCCTCAATCTGGTTTGATTTAATCCAACACGGCTCTGTAGCGACGATACCGAACTCGCCCATGGTGATCTTGTTGCCTCTCAGGGCCTTACCAGCCATGGAACCGCGGAACTGTTTACGACGCTTTACTCTCTTCGGCATTAACATTATTTATCGCTCCCTTCCTTGTTTCCTTTCGTCGGAAGTACCTCGCCTTTGTAGATCCATACCTTTACGCCAATCTTGCCGTAGGTGGTATCTGCCTCAGCGAATCCGTAGTCAATATCTGCTCTCAGTGTCTGCAGCGGGATAGTTCCCTCGCTGTAAAACTCGGTACGAGCCATATCGGCTCCGCCAACACGGCCTGCAACAGCCGTCTTGATTCCCTTAGCGCCTGCCTTCATGGTTCTGCCCATGGTGGACTTCATAGCGCGGCGGAAGGACACACGGTTCTCCAGCTGAAGTGCGATGTTCTCAGCAACCAGCTGTGCGTCGCGGTCCGGTCTCTTAATCTCTTTGATGTCTACGATAAGCTTCTTATCGGTATACTGAGCGAGCTCAGCCTTTACCTTCTCAATCTCAGAACCGCCCTTACCGATAACAACGCCCGGCTTTGCGGTGTAGATGATGATCTTTACTCTGTCAGAAGCACGCTCAATCTCAATCTTAGCTACTCCTGCGCTGTAGAGCTTCTTCTTCAGGAATTTACGGATGTTGTAGTCCTCTACAAGATAATCAGCGAAGGAATCTTCTGCATACCATCTGGAATCCCAATCTTTAATAACGCCGACTCTGAGGCCGTGCGGATTAACTTTCTGTCCCATGCTTTACCTCCTATTTCTCATCAAGCACGATTGTGATGTGGCTCATTCTCTTCTCGATTCTGTAAGCCCGGCCCTGTGCTCTCGGTCTGATTCTCTTCATTGTCGGTCCCTTGTTTGCGTAGCACTCTGCTACGTAAAGGTTATCACGGTTCATTCCGTTGTTGTTCTCAGCATTTGCGATTGCTGACTTTAATAATTTCTCTACCAGAGTGGAAGCGTAACGCGGATTGTACATTACAATACCAAGTGCTGTCTCCACATCTTTGCCACGAATGGCATCTAATACGAAGCATGCCTTCTGAACAGATACGCGAGCGTAGGAAAGCTTTGCTGACGGTCTTGTATCCTTCTGGGCATTTCTTTCTCTCTTAATCTGACTTCTATGTCCCTTAGCCATTTGGATGAGTCTCCTTTCAAATGATTTGACGATTAACGCTTAGACTTCTTCTCGTCTTTTCCGTGTCCACGGTAGGTTCTGGTCGGAACGAACTCTCCGAGCTTATGTCCTACCATATCCTCTGTGATATATACCGGAACGTGTCTTCTTCCGTCGTGAACTGCGATTGTATGACCAACCATCTGCGGGAAGATAGTGGAGCGGCGGGACCAGGTCTTAATAACGGCCTTGTCGCCTGCTTCATTCATTGCGTCTACCTTTTTCAGTAAGCTCTCATCTGCAAATGGTCCTTTTTTTAATGAGCGAGCCATGTGTTTTCCTCCTTACTTGAATGTTCTGCCGTCTCTTCTTCTAACGATCAGCTTATTGGACTTCTTGTTCTTCTTTCTCGTCTTCAAACCAAGAGCGGGCTTGCCCCACGGTGTGCAGGGACCAGGACGACCAATACCGGTCTTTCCTTCTCCACCACCATGCGGATGGTCGTTCGGGTTCATTACGGAACCGCGGACTGTCGGGCGGATACCCATGTGACGCTTACGTCCTGCCTTACCGATGTTGATCAGGTTGTGCTCAGCATTTCCTACAACTCCGATAGTAGCTCTGCAATTTAAAGGAACCATTCTCATCTCTCCGGACGGCAGACGAAGTGTTGCGTACTTGCCTTCCTTAGCCATGAGCTGTGCGCTGTTTCCTGCGGAACGAACCATCTGTCCGCCCTTGCCCGGATGCAGCTCGATGTTGTGTACCTGTGTACCTACGGGAATCTCAGAAAGGGGCAGGCAGTTTCCTACTCTTACCTCGGCTTCCGGTCCGTTCATGACCTTCATGCCATCCTTCAGGCCCTGGGGTGCAAGGATATATGCTTTCTCGCCGTCTGCGTAGCAGATCAGTGCGATGTTTGCTGTACGGTTCGGGTCATACTCTACACCGATTACAGTTGCGGGGATACCGTCTTTATTTCTCTTGAAATCGATGATTCTGTATTTTCTTCTGCTTCCGCCTCCGCGGTGTCTTACAGTGATTTTACCCTGGTTGTTACGACCTGCGTTCTTGCTCAGGGATACCAGCAGTGCCTTCTCCGGCTCCTTCTTGGTAATCTCAGAGAAATCAGAACCAGTCATGTGTCTTCTGGAAGGTGTATATGGATTATATGTCTTGATACCCATTACATTTCTCTCCTTTCGTTCTGTTCAAATTATTAGTTGTCAGGCGGTTGGAGCCGCCTATAATCCACAGTTTATCGGGGACGTTCGCTCAACTAGGCTCGAAAACACCTCGCCAAGGTTCGCGAACGGGGTCCGACTAAGGCTCAACTATCGCCTTCGGCTCTGTTTCGCCAAGTCTTATAACCCCTCGAAAATCTCGATATCTGCGCTCTCAGCGGTCAGCTGTACAATAGCCTTCTTAGTCTTAGCAGTCTTACCTACTGCTGTTCCACGTCTCTTCTTCTTTCCATCCAGATTCATGGTGTTGACGCTCTTTACCTTTGTTCCGGCAAACATCTTCTCAACAGCCTCTTTAATCTGAGTCTTGGTTGCATCTGTGTGAACCAGGAAAGTATACTTCTTATCGCCCATAGCATCCATGCTCTTCTCGGTGATAACCGGCTTCTGGATGACATCATAGTACTTTACGTCTGCCATTATGCGTACACCTCCTCGATTGTTGCTACAGCTGCCTTGGTTACGATAACTGTGTTGTACTTCAGAATATCGAACACATTGATGGTATTGGTCAAAGCAGTCTTAACTGTAGGAATATTTCTTGCGGATAATACTACGTTTGCATCGTTCTCGTTCAGAACTACCAGAGCCTTGGAAGCCTTCAGGTTGTTCATGACGTTTGCGAAATTCTTTGTCTTAACTTCGTCGAACTTCAGCTCGTCTACTACGATAAGCTTGTTCTCAAGAACTCTGGAGGTCAGAGCAGACTTAAGTGCCAGTCTCTTCTCCTTCTTGTTCAGACGAATGGTGTAATCTCTCGGTGTGGGTGCGAACACAACGCCGCCGCCAGTCCACTGGGGAGCTCTTGTTGAACCCTGTCTTGCATGACCGGTTCCCTTCTGTCTCCAGGGCTTTCTTCCGCCGCCGGATACTTCAGAACGGGTCTTTGCCTTCTGCGTTCCCTGACGCTTATTTGCAAGCTGCGCTACAACCGCCATGTGTACCAGGTGCTCGTTTACTTCTACACCGAATACAGCATCGTTTAAGTCGATTGTGCCAACTTCATTTCCTTCCATATTGTAAACAGATACTGTTGCCATCTGTAAGTCCTCCTTTCCGCTAAAGATTATTTGCTAACCTTTACTGTTTCCTTGATAGTAACCAGAGACTTCTTGGGGCCCGGTACTGCGCCTTTTACCAGAAGCAGATTCTTCTCTGCGTCTACGCGGACAACCTCAAGGTTCTGGATGGTGATCTTCTTGTGGCCCATCTGACCAGGCATTCCTTTTCCCTTGAATACCTTGCTCGGATCGGAGCAGGCACCATTGGAACCAGCATGACGGTGGAACTTGGAACCGTGAGCCATGGGTCCTCTGTGCTGACCATGTCTCTTGATAGCACCCTGGAATCCTTTACCCTTGGAAATAGCGGTTGCGTCAATCTTGTCGCCAGCGGCAAAGATGTCAGCCTTAATCTCCTGTGCCAGAGCGTAGCTCTCAGCATCTTCAAATCTGAACTCTCTCACATATCTCTTGTAAGATACGCCTGCCTTGTTGAAATGACCCTTCTGAGCCTTGTTCACAAGCTTTTCTCTCTTGTCTGTGAATCCGACCTGCACTGCGCTGTATCCGTCGTTCTCTACAGTCTTAACCTGAGTTACTACACAGGGGCCTGCCTGAAGAACTGTAACCGGTGTCAGTACGCCGTCTTCATTGAAAATCTGCGTCATTCCGACTTTTGTTGCTAAAATAGCTTTCTTCATTTCTTTTCCTCCTTATTTCTCTACAGCGGAACACGAATGTGTTCATTCTAGCTGAAGGATTACTTGTTTTTCATTTTGATATCGATGTAAACACCTGCCGGCATCTCCAGTCTGGACAGAGCATCTACTGTCTTCTGGGTCGGGGTAATGATATCAATCAGTCTCTTATGAGTTCTCTGCTCGAACTGCTCTCTGGAGTCTTTGTACTTGTGTACAGCTCTCAGAATGGTAACTACCTCTTTCTTGGTAGGAAGGGGAACCGGTCCGCTCACCTGTGCTCCATTCTTCTTTACAGTTTCGATGATCTTCTTTGCGGATGCATCCACCAGCTGATGGTCATACGCTTTCAGTGTGATTCTCATTACTTGACTTGCCATAAAAAAAGTCGCCTCCTTTTCGTACTTTTAAAGACCAGTACGACAAGCGGTGACTGTACACTCTCCCGTGTGTGTCCCAACTCTGAATTCGAACAACACGTTGTTTCCATGGCTCTGCATGGACAGTTATTTTGTACAGTGACTTGTCGCCAGTTTCCTAACTTGACATTCGCTCCACGGAAAACCTGCCTCACGGGCAGCAACCTCACGCTTCATAGCTATCAATGTCACAACAGTTGCAATTATACAGGAAGTTCTGTGGAATTGCAAGGTTTTTTTCAAAAAAAGTGGAGGAAAAGTTTTTATAAATTTCACAAACTTTCCGCCCACTTTTTAGTGATTTTAACCAATTTCAAGTTTCCGTTTTTTGTTCTGCCGCCAATACATCACGCCCAGGCAGACAGCCGTAGTTATCCAGGTGATCGGATAGATTCCGGCCACTCCTTCCGCGCTGTGATAATGCCGCATCAGGAACCAGAGACTCAGCATACGGATTCCGCACATATTTACAAGGATAACCGCCATCGGCCCCACCGTCTTTCCCGTTCCCCGCAGCGCTCCGGAAAAGCCCTCCAGAAATACATATATAAAATAGAAGGGAAAGGTTACCTGCGCAATGCGGATTCCCAGCTCTATCACTTCCGCATTTTGAGAAAACAGGCTGAATACGCCATATCCGTGCGTCAGAAGGAGCGTGCTTATGGTCACGGTAACAAGGATTCCCATCAGAATGCTGACTCCCGTTCCCTTCCGCATTCTTTGCCATTTTCCCGCTCCGTAATTCTGTCCGCAGAACGTTGTGTTGGCCTGTCCAAACGCCATGATGGGAAGATATACAAAATTTTCCATCTTAAAATAAGCAGTGAAGGCCGCAATGCTTACGATTCCGAGGCTGTTGATCTGCGCCTGGACAATCAGGTTGCTCAGCGTAATCACCATAGACTGAATTGCCGCCGGAATCCCGATTTTCAGGATTCTCCCGCAGACCTGCTTCTTAAGCGCAATATCACTGATCCGTAACCGGCATTCGAAATCCGGCTTCATTAGATGGCCTACCGTAAATACAGCCGCCATCATCTGCGATACCAGGGAGGCCAGCGCCACTCCTTCCACTCCCATGTGTAGCACGCACAGGAAGAACGCGTTTCCCGCCACATTGGCAATTCCGCCTATCAGCTGATAATTCATCGGCGAGCGCGAATTCCCGAAGGCTCTTAGGATTCCGGAACCGATATTGTAAAAAACCATGGGGAGCATACTGAGAAAATAAATTCTGATGTAGGCAACGGCCAGATCCATAATATCTTCCGGCGTATTCATCAGACGCAGCATAGCCGGCGTGAGAAATATCCCGAACAGAATCAGCAGGGCAGAAGCCGCCAGCGCCAGTCCCGCCGCGCAATGAATCAGATCATGCAGTTCTTTCTGATTTCCTGCTCCGTACGCATGGGATACCGACACGCTTACTCCCACGCTCATTCCGGTAAAGAAGCCCAGAACCAGGGTAATCAGAAGACTTCCCGCGCCGACGGCTGCCGCCGCGTCCGTGCCCAGAAGCCTTCCCACAAAAATCAGATCGACGGTATTATACAGCTGCTGAATCAGGCTGCTCCCCAGAAACGGCAGCGCAAATAAAAGCATTCCTCTGCCAATGGCTCCCTGTGTTAAATCTCCCCGCTCAGCCTGCCTCATCTGCTATCATATACTCCCTTATTCCATACGCGACCAGGGCTGTGCCTTCTTCCACAGATAAACCTGTATTATAATAGAAGACAACCCCATCCTCTTCCGCGTAATAGTTCTTGATTACCTCTCCGTAAAAATTCGTACAGTATCCCAGAAGCTCTCCCCGGGCCACTTCCACATTTTCATGGAGATCCGTATGCCAGATTCCCTTCGTATCCGAGGTAAGATAGATGGTTCTGGGAACTACCGTTTTTTTACACACCTGTTCCTCTGTTTCAACATCACCATACATTTCCAAATGCTTCAAAAGCAGGAAAATATCTCTGTAATAAGCGTCTACCCACTCCTTTTTGCAGAATCCGCCATATCCCCGTTCTACCAGAAGTCCGGGAACCTTATGATAATTCGCGGCGTAAGAATACTGCCCCGCCGTAGCCGTCGAAGCTATCAGCCACGGGATATCCAGGGCGCGCGCCGCAGCCAGCGCTTCCTCCGTCACAGCCTCCGCCAGCGGATAGAAGAGACAGGGCGTCAGGGGCTCCTGCTGCCCCCCGGAATGCATATCCATCATAAAATCGATTTCATCGAAAAAATTGCGCACAAAATAATCCGCAATCCGTTCTCCCGTAGTTCCGCCCTCTTTTCCCGGATACTGTCCGTTCAGATTGAAATCGTCCTCCGGAATCAGGCCAAAGGTTCTCTTAAAAAATCCGCTGGTATTGACGCAGTGAATAAAAATCAGGTTTCCGTTCAGCTCCTCCGGCTGAATCTCCCCTGCCGCCCGTATCACGGCGGGAATAGCCGGGTATTCTCCCGCATGGATTCCCGCTGTAATCAGAACGGTCTTTCCTTTTCCGCAGCCGCAAATCAATGTCGCCGGCATCGGATACATTTTTTCCTCTCCTGCTTCTTCCACCGGGATTTCTATCGTCACTCTTCTTTTTTCTCCCGGCTGTAAAGAAAATCCTGCAATCTTCCACATGATATAGTCCTCTCTTTCTTGTCATGCATACAGATGACAGGCAATCCAATGTCCTTTCTCCACCTCCCGGAGCTGCGGCCTCTCTGCAGCGCAGATCTCCATGCATTTTTCACAGCGGTTCCGGAACGGACAGCCTGTCGGACGCTCCAAGGGGCTTGGAATCTCGGAATCCAGGCTTTCTATCTCTTTTTCAAAATCCATATCCAGGGAAAACACCGCGCTTTTTAACGCCTCTGTATAAGGGTGACAGATGCCGCGGCCCAGCTTCTTTCCTTCCGCAAGCTCCACCACAAAACCCAGATACATAACTGCCGTTCTGTGGGAGACGGAGCGGATCAGCGCCACGTCATGGCAGATGAAAATAATCGACGTATGCTTCTCTCTCTGAAGCTTTACCAACAGCTCCACGATACTTTTCTGAACCGATACGTCCAGCGCCGATGTGGCTTCATCGCAAATCAGGACCTCCGGCTCCAGGGCCAATGCGCGCGCAATCGCCACACGTTGCTTCTGGCCGCCTGACATACTGTGCGGATACCGCTCTGCAAATTCCTCCGGAAGCTCCACCATCTTCAGAAGCTCCCGCGCCTTCGCTGCTTTTTCCGACGGTTTTATCAGTCCATAATTTTCCAGCGGTTCGCACAAAATATCCTTTACCTTCATTCTGGGAGAAAATGAGTCCGTCGGATCCTGAAATACCATCTGAATATGACGGCGCATTTTCCGCTTTCTCTCCCCCTTCCAATCCGCGACATTTTCGCCGAACAGGAGAAGTTCCCCATCGGTGGGTGGCTCAAGCAGCGACAGCACGCGCACCAGCGTACTCTTGCCGCATCCGCTTTCCCCGGCAATTCCCAGGGTCTCGCCTTCATAAAATTTCAAAGATATATCGTTGTTTGCGTACAAAGGGCGTCCGTCGGGGGCTGTAAATACCTTATTTAAATGACGAGTCTCCAAAATTGGTGTTTTTTCCTTACACATAGCCTTCTCCATACATATTCGGAACCGCAGCCAGCAGTTTTCTGGTGTATGCGCAGCCCGGCTGCTCCAGTATTGTCTTCCGGTCTCCCTCTTCCACAATCCTTCCATTCTGCATAACCACAATCCGATCTGACATATATGCCGCCACGCCCAGATTATGGGTTACCAGGATAATGGAGGTTCCGTGATTTTTCCGCAGCTCCATCATCTGACGCACGATCTGCGCCTGTGTCGTCACGTCCAGGGCAGCTGTGGGCTCGTCGGCCAGCAGCAGCTCCGGTTCAAAGGTCATGGCCATGGCAATTCCGACCCTCTGACGCATACCGCCGGACAGCTGGAAGCTATAGCTCTTCATGATACGCTCCGGCTCCGACAGCCGCATGGCTTCCAGCATGGCCACCGCCTTTTCTTCCGCCGCTTTATGGCCCAGCTTTTCATGCTTCTGAATGTATTCTATATACTGCGAGCCGATTTTACGTATCGGATTCAGCATGGCTCCGGAATCCTGGAAAATCATAGATATCCTGGATCCCCGGAGCTTCTGCATTTCCTTTTCACTGTATTCAGGAAGAGACTTTCCCTCAAACAAAATATCGCCGGATACCAGCTCTCCTTCCTGTGGCAGAAGTCCCAGAATGGAACGTATCGCCGTAGTCTTTCCGCTTCCGCTTTCACCTACCAGGCTGATAATTTCCCCTCTCTTCATGTGCAGGGAGAAATCACGCAAAAACGGCTGTCCATGATATGCAACTGTTATGTTCTCTATATCCAGCATGGGAAAGTCCCCTTTTCTATATATTCTTCTTTATGACGCCGGTGTGATATCCTTTGTTACCCAGTAGTAATCGCACACATAGCTGTGAACGCCTTCCACGGAAGCCGCTGAGCAGAGATTGAAATTATAGGCGCCGCTGCAGATGGTCGCCACGTCCTCCATCAGGATTTCCTGCATCTGTGTAAAGATTTCCGTCCGCTTTTCCGTATCAAATTCACCGATCAGCTGTTCATACAGCGCGTCGTATTCTTCATTATGATAATTTCCGTAATTAAAGCTTGTATCGGTAATCTTTCCGTACCAGTGCTTCAGGAAGTTCTCCGGATCTCCGGTAGGTGTGGTTACTTCATTGTTGAACATCAGATCAAAGCCCTGGGATACCCGCAGGTCTACTACATTTTCCGGCATGGAAATGGTGCTCTTGATTCCGATTGCTTCCAGCTGAACCCCATACGCCTGCGCAATCACGTCCTGCTGACGGCTGGTTGTCGCTACTATATTGATGTCGATATTTTTGCCGTCCAGTTCGCGGTATCCGTCTCCATCGCCGTCTACGATACCGGCCTCGTCCAGCATAGTCTTAGCTGCCTCCGGATCGTAGCTGTACGGGTTATCCAAATCATAGCCGGGTACCGGCGTATTATTGGTGTAAGTATAGGATCCGCCTGTGGATACATCGCACACGGTCTGACCGTCAATTGCCGTCATCACCGCTTTTCTCAGGGTATCATTGCCCAGCACTCCGTCAAAATTGATAAACCAGTTGCAGACACGGTTTCCACCGGTGACGTCAATCTGATAGGTACCCGCATTCTCCAGGACCGCTCTGTCAGACGCCGCAATATTGATTCCCATGTCGGCTGAACCGTCCTGCAGGGCCATTGCGCGGGCAGAAGCCTCCCCGAGCTTCATGACATTGACCGTCTCAAAGGGTACTTCACCGTCCCAGTAATTGTCATTTTTTACCAGCTGGATATCATGCTCCGGATCGTTGGATACAAAGCAGTAGGGTCCTGTACAAATCGGTCCGTCCGCAGCGATATCGCGATCCGCAGAGCCAGCCACATCGATAATGCCATACCAGGGATACGCAAGGCAGCCCGGCAGGTCTACGGTCGGCTCACTTGTTACAATCGTCACAGTCCAGGCTTCATCGTCTGCGCTGATACTGTCATATGTGAAATAATTCCAGGGGTTTCCATTTCCGCCCTTATTGGGATCTGTCACCTCAAATAATCTCTCCAGGGATTCCTGAACCTTTGTCGCCGTCATCGATTCTCCATTGGAGAAGGTTACATTTTCTTTCAGCTTTATAGTCCAGGTCAGCTGATCGTCCGCTACAGACCAGTCTTCTGCCAACCACGGTGACACGGTGCCGTCGTCCTCAAAACGGGTCAGCGTTTCCAACGCGCCCCAGCGCATCACAAACCAGCTGTTCCAGTCATCTGCCGGATCCAGGGTTGCGCTGGTCAACTCTGTCGCCACATTTAGCTGTGTTTTCGCGCTTCCTCCGTCTGACGCTGCTTTCTGCTCTGTTCCTGCGCTGCCGCCGCATGCTGTGATACTGCCCGCAAGGCACAGGCTAAGGGCAAGGGCAATCAGTTTTTTTCCGTTCATCTTCTCTTTCTCCTCTTCTTTCTTCGTTTTTCTGTTGCATTTGGATCTATCATATCTCTAATACAGTCACCCCAGAGATTAAAGATGACTACCGTAATAAAGACCGCAAGTCCCGGACAAAACAGCAGCCACGGGCTGCTCAGTATATAAGTTCTTCCCTCGCTCAGCATATATCCCCATTCCGGCGTAGGGGGCTGGATTCCAAAACCAAGGAAGGACAGGCTTGCCAGCGACAGCATGATGGTGCCGATATCCGTCGCCGCCGTAATGATCATCGTGGGGAGCGCGTTGGGCAGCATATATCTCATCAGGATTCTGCCATGTCTGGATCCTGAGATTTCCGCCGCCGATATATAAGTCCTGTTCCGTATCTTCAGCACCAGACTTCTGGAAAGTCTGGCGTATCTGGTCCAGCTTACCGCCGCGATTGCAATCATGGAATTTTTCAGGCTTGGCCCAAGAATTCCAGCGATTGCCATAGCCAGAATCAGATCTGGGAAGGCGATCATCATATCGCCCACTCTCATGATTACCGCGTCTGTCACCCCGCCGAAATACCCTGCTATGATTCCAAGAAAGGTACCCACAACCAGGATTACCGCCACCAGAATCAGTACGCTGTATACACTGGTGGTCGCCCCGCAGAGCACCCGGGAGAACACGTCCCGTCCCAGCGCGTCGGTTCCAAAATAGTGTTCTTTTCCGGGCGCCTGGAACGCGTCGCTCAGTGACGCGCTCAACGGATCGTAGGGAACGATTTTGTCCGCCAGGAATGCCACTGCCAGGATAAGGAAAACCAGAATGGAAAGCACCGCAAATCTTGTATTCTTTTTCATCAGTCCTCCCCCTCCCTGATCCTCGGATCAATATAATGATAGGATATATCCACCAGCAGATTTACCACCATATAGATCAGGGCTATCCATAATACGAAGCCCTGGATCAGCGGATAATCCCGCGCCTTTACCGCTCCCACCGCCAGGATACCCAGTCCCGGGTAGGAGAAAATAATCTCCACCACCGAGGTTCCTCCGAGAAGTGATCCAAAGGAAAGCCCCAGCATGGTAACCAGCGGAAGCATGGCGTTGGGAAGAACCTGGCGGAACAGTATTTCCCACTGATTCATTCCACGGGCTCTCGCGCCTGTCACGTAATCCTGGTGCAACTCCTCCAGCACCGCCGTGCGCACCTGTCTGGAATATTTGGAGGCCATGGCAATGGCCAGCGTAATCCCCGGCAACAGCATCTGTTCCATTCCGACGGAGCTGCTCGCCACCTTTACCAGTCCCAGCTTCAAAGCGAAGACATATAATAAGATCAGGCCAATCAGGAAGCCCGGAAGCGAAATACCCAGGAAAGAAAGAAAGCGAACGATATAATCCGCTATCCCGTCCTGTCTGACCGCTGAAAGAATTCCAAGGGGAACCGAAATAATTAACATCAGTCCCAGGGAAAACAGGGCCAGCCGGAACGTTGCCGGCAGTCTTTTCATCAGCAGATCCAGTACCGGGGCGCTTTTACTGAAGGAGGTTCCAAAATCTCCGTGAAAAATACCGCCTATCCAGTCCACATATTGCTGTAAAAAGGGTTTGTCCAGTCCCATGGACTGCCTGGCCTGCTCCAGCATTTCCGGACTCGGAGTAATTCCCAGGGAATCATACATAGCTGTGGCCGGATCGCCCGGCGCAAGGTAGGTTAATAAAAAGGTCAGAAAGGAAATGCCTATCAGCACTACGCACATCTGGATAAGTCTGGATACGAGCCTGTTCTTTTTCACTGTTTTCCTCCGTTTCAATAAGAAA
Source organism: Laedolimicola intestinihominis (assembly GCF_040096155.1). Classification (NCBI taxonomy): domain Bacteria; kingdom Bacillati; phylum Bacillota; class Clostridia; order Lachnospirales; family Lachnospiraceae; genus Laedolimicola; species Laedolimicola intestinihominis. The sequence goes on from NZ_JBBMFE010000002.1 coordinate 320,516, forward strand.
AGCGACTTCATTACACAAAAAAGCCATGGATGCTTTTGCATCCATGACCGATTTTACATGGGAAATAAGCCTTCGCAAATAGATCGTCCGCTAAGGTTGCTGCATAGCAGTTCTCCTGACTCACATATTCAGGGAAGAAGCCCAGCGAACTCTCCACGCCTTCTCAGGTTTACCCCAATGGCGGACTTTCATCTAAGGATCATTCTTTATGTATACAGTGGCGGTACCGTCCATGATTTCCACATGATTCTCTATTCTTTATCAGCCGCCGTACGCGACTGACAACACTATGCCCGTTTATTTTACTTGATTTCTCTATATCTGTCAAGATTTTTCCATTTTTATCTTCCGGTAATTCAGCCTGTCCCTTCGGAAACAGGAATTATTTCTCTTTCTATCCATACTTTCCTTGACCCGCTTCTCTTACATAGGTATAATGGGCATAGATTATTCTCAATACAAAATCAGGTATAAGGAAATCAGACAAATGGATTACAAACTTTTGCTCGACACCGCCGTCATGGCGGGGGAGCTGATGCTGGCCAACGGGGCTGAGACCTACCGGGTGGAGGATACCATGCAGCGGATGCTGGAGCTGTCGGGGCTGAAGACCGCCGAAGCTTTCGTGATGGTGACCGGCTTTCTGGTCACTCTGGACGACCCGTCCATCCAGTCCATGACGGTGACCCGCCGGATTCACAGCCGTGGCACGAACCTGAGTATCATCGACGAAATTAACAGTATTTCCAGAGGACTCTGCAGCGGGGAGCTGGAACTGAAGGAAGCCTTCCGGCAGATAAAAAAGCTGAAAAAGGAACCGCACCCTCCCCAGGCCTTTCTGCTGGCCAACGCGGGCGTGGCCGCGGCCTTTGCACTGACCTACGGCGGAACCTGGCAGGAGGCCTTTGTGGCGGGCGTGGCCGGATTTTTCATGGCCATCTGCCTGTATCTGTGCAACCGCATGAAGCTGCCCGCCTTCTTCGGAATCCTGCTGAGCGCCGTGGTAATCTCACTGTTCGCAGGCGGACTTCTGAAGTTTCTTCCTATTATAGGGAACCTGGATTCCATCATCATCGCGGCCATCATGCCCCTGGTTCCCGGCGTAGCCATCACCAACGCGGTCTTTGACACCCTGCACGGGGATTATATCTCCGGCTCCGCCCGGATGATGGAGGCCTTTGTGGTCGCCGCCTCTGTAGCTATGGGTATTGTCATCGGACTTCGTTTCATTCAGTAAGGAGGCTTTTATGCTGATACAGGTTATCGGCGCGTTTTTTTCCGTTGTGGCCTTTTCTTTTCTGCTGCACGTACCGCGCAAATATATCATCTGGGCCGGTTTCACCGGCGCGGTGGGCTGGTGGATCTATCTGTTTCTCATCGGAATCAATCTGTCTGTGGCCATGTCCACCTTTCTGTCCGGCTGTCTCGTCTCCCTCTGCGGCCAGATTTTCGCAAGGGTCCTGAAGGCTCCGGTCACGATTTTCGTCATCCCGGGCATCTTACCGCTGGTGCCGGGCGCGGGCATGTTCCGCATCGCCCACTCTGTCATCCGTTCCGACGGAATGACTTCCTATTATATTATTCAGACACTGATTGTGGCGGGAATGATCGCCCTGTCCATCATGGTGGTGGACAGTATTTTCCGCTTATTTTTAAAGACCAAAGGAGATTGTCATGTGGATCGCAGATAACTGGACCGATTATGAGATACTGGATACTTCGAAAGGAGAAAAGCTGGAACGCTGGGGCGACTATCTGCTGGTGCGTCCGGATCCCCAGGTTATCTGGGATACGGAGCGAAAGCTGCCTGGCTGGAAGCGCATGAACGGCCATTACCACCGCAGCAAAAAGGGCGGCGGCGAGTGGGAATTCTTCGACCTGCCGGAGCAATGGACCATCCAGTATCCCCTCTGCCAGGGCAAGAATACCTTAACATTCAATCTGAAGCCCTTCAGCTTCAAGCATACAGGCCTCTTCCCCGAGCAGGCTGCCAACTGGGACTGGTTCGGTGAAAAAATCCGCAATGCCGGACGTCCCGTAAAGGTACTGAATCTCTTCGCCTACACCGGCGGAGCCACACTGGCCGCCGCTGCCTCCGGAGCTTCTGTCACCCATGTGGACGCTTCCAAGGGCATGGTAGGCTGGGCAAAGGAAAACGCCCGTTCTTCCGGACTGGGCGAGGCTCCTATCCGCTGGATTGTAGATGACTGTGTAAAATTCGTGGAGCGGGAAATCCGCCGCGGCAACCATTACGACGGCATTATCATGGATCCCCCCTCCTACGGCAGAGGACCAAAAGGAGAAATCTGGAAAATTGAAGAGGCGATCCATCCGCTGATTCGCCTGTGCGCGCAGCTTTTAAGCGATGAGCCGCTGTTTTTCCTGGTGAATTCCTATACCACCGGGTTGGCTCCGGCAGTACTGACCTATATGATTGCCACAGAGCTGAAGAAGTTTCACGGTACTGTCGATTCCCAGGAGGTGGGGCTGCCCGTAACCGCATCCGGGCTGGTGCTGCCCTGCGGCGCAAGCGGACGCTGGGAAACTAAATAGCTTTTTACAAAGTCAATGGCGGCTGGAGGTTCCGGCCGCTGTGTTTCTGTCTAAATGCTAAGGTTTCTTTTACATTCCAGATTATGTTTCATGGGATGCCCATTCGAAGCCTCTGTAATATTTAAAAGTTCAAAGGAGGAATCATTATGAGTAGCATTTATATTGACCCGCAGGTTTACACCGGCCGTCCCGTCAGCCCGGAGGGCCGTCTGGAAAAGGAAATGGCTGTCTATGACCTGCTGGATGAACTTCGGATTCCCTACACCCGTGTGGATCATGAAGTAGCCATGACCATCGAGGAATGTCAGGGCGTGGATCAGCTTCTCGGTATTGAGATCTGTAAAAATCTGGTGCTCTGCAACGCCCAAAAAACGAAATTCTACCTGCTGCTGATGCCCGGGGATAAGCAGTTCAAGACCAAAGACCTGTCCAAACAGATCGGTTCTTCCCGCCTCTCCTTTGCCCCGGCGGAGTATATGGAGAAACTGCTGAATGTGACGCCGGGATCCGCCACGGTTATGGCCTTGATGAATGACCCGCACAATCAGGTACAGCTCATCATCGATGAGGACGTGGCCGCCCATGAGGAATTTGGCTGCCATCCCTGCATCAATACGTCCAGTCTGCGGATGAAGACGGAGGATATGCTGGAGAAGTTTCTGCCGGCGGTGCATCATGAAGCTATTTTTGTGAAGCTGTAATAAAGCCTCTGGCGTTCCAAGTTTAAAATTTCACCTGCCACGCCGATTCTTTGATTCTATTTATATTTGATTTCAGTTTTCTAAGCATTAAAAAAAGAGAGGCGTTCTTCTATTATTATATATGGAAAGAACGAATCTCTTTTATTTTCACACTCTGCTTAGCATCTGCAGAACATACAGAACAGCTGCGCCAGACAGAAGCTTCTGCACAGCTTATCCATGCCTTCCGCCTGCCGCTGATAGGACTGACTGTTCTGGCTGTATACATTTTCCGCATAACGGAAGCTCTGGAGTGTCCGCTGATAAAGCGGGTTATTCGGCTCTAACTGCAATGCTTTCTGAATCTGTGCCACCGCCAGCATCTGATTATTCAGACCATAGTTGGCCAGGGAGCTTAAATAGTACCATCGGGCGTTCCGCTCAGCGCCGGGCATACCGTTCAGCACCGAATCCGCGAACTGGTATTTTCCCATATTGATGAAGTCTATGGCCTGACGCATGGTTTCGCTGTCGGTGCAGACCTGCCGGGGGCGCTCCGGTCCCATGCGCATCCCCCAGAAACCGAAGAAATCCTCGAAGCTTCCAAAACCGCCGTAAGGGCCGCTGCCATAAGTGCCATTTCCACTATTTCCATACGGACCGCTGCCAAAGGGACCATTTCCAAAAGGATTCTGCCCGTAACTGCCTGCTCCGCCATAACTGCTCTGCCCATAGCCGCCATAGCTCTGCTGCTGTCTCCGGTATTTCTCCGGGTTATTCAGCATATCGTAGGCCTCGTTAAGCTCGTTCATTTTCTCCGCTGCCTGCGGATCGTCCGGATGAAGATCAGGATGGTATAATTTTGCCTTCTGACGATAGGCTTTTTTTATCTCTTCCCTGGTGGCGTCCCGGGACACCCCAAGTACTCTGTATGGATCGTCAACCATCCGTTTTCTCCTTTCCACGTATTTTCGCGTAATACTGCTGCCAGATGCCACCGTAGAGGATATCACGGAGCAGGTGTTCGTCCTGCACCAGCGGCAGCTTTTCAAAGACCTCCATGGCATTACCCAACGGAAGCCCCAACACCGGTTCCATCTCTTCCGGTTTTTTCTTCATCTCAAAAAGAGGGTTATAGTTACCCGTTTTCATGTCCTTTTTATAATCCATAGTCGCATCCATCAGATAGATGAAGCGACCCAGCTCGTAGCCGAAGACCCTGAGACTGTTGCTCCAGAAATCCTCCTCGTACACAAAGAGCTCCGAGAGCATCTTGCCGGAACAGTTGATGGCCTGATCTGCATTGGCGCCCGGCGCCTGCTCGATGAAATCCAGCTCCTGGAGACTGTCTGTGATGGCCTTGCACTGACGGGGGTAAGCCTTTTCCACTTCGTCATAGGCCTTTTTCAGCTTATCACCATACCAGCGTTTTCCGGCCTTTTTTTCATCCTTCCAGTCATCCAGTGCCTTATAATAAGCCAGGGCCACGGTCATATCCGCCGCGTATTCCGTAAAACGGTTCTCCACGCCGCTGCGGGGCCGCAACGGATGGATGCCGCAGCGGAAATCCGTCGTCTTCTCTTTCGGCTCATACAAAGAAGAAAGGAACAGAATCACAAAAGTCATATCGTAGCTTAAGCTCATCCGCTCCAGTTCCCCATATCTCATTTTCAAATTTCTGCAGAGTCCACAGTAGACGCTCTGGTAGCGCTCCTGCTCTTCCTTTGAAAGCTTCGAACGATTACATTCTATATATCCGAACATTCGCTCACTCCTTTATGCTTCACGGCTTCGCGAATTCATTTTCCTCACAATGCTGCTTAGTATTTAATCTTACCATGCATCCTGTCAATGTCAATGGCTTTCACAGTTCTTTTAGACTCTTTCTTCTTTTTTAATTTTTTACAGATTTCTCTAAAGGAATTCTACCCGGCCATCCTCGATGTGGTAAACCGCGCCGACCACCTGCATTCCTTTCTCTTCCATTTTCGCGATATCCAGGCTGTGCTCAATGAGCGCCATACTGCGCCGGACATTCAGACAGCAGGCTTTGAAATCATCCTTCTCGTCGCCGATGGCCAGCTTAATCTCGTCGGTAATGAACTTGATATAGCCTTCCGGATCGTGATGAATCGCCGCGTCCACCGCGCCGCAACAGGTGTGGCCCAGCACGACGATAAGAGGACTTCCCAGATGGCTGGCTGCATATTCAATGCTGCCCAGCTGATGGTCGTCGATGACATTTCCGGCTACCCGAATCACAAACAGGTCGCCGATGCCTGCCGAGAAGATGCTTTCGGGAATCACCCGCGAATCGGAACAGGTGACAACGATCGCGTAGGGATGCTGGCCGTGCTCTTTGGTATACAAGCGTAGCGCTTTGGAGATATTGCCCTTTCCGGTCTCGGAGTCCAGGTACTTTTTATTGCCGTCCTTCAGTTTCTTCATGGCCTTATCAGCCGTCATGATAAATGGTTTCATACACTCCGCCCTTTCCTCTGTTTGCGCATGTTTTCAGCGCATCCAGGTATCCCCGTAGGGGGTTTCCTCTGTTTTCTCTATTATAAAGTGTAGGTTTACAGCCTGTCAAATAAAGCCTTTTCTCCAATTATTAAGTTTTTATGAATCCTATTGACAAGATAATATTATATAACGTATAGTATAGGCATCCGATAATACTATATGATGTATAATATTATATCTTATTACAGCATAAAATAAGGAGTGGATCACATGGTTTTTAACACAGGAGCCGCTCTCCTGGACGCAATTGTGCTGGCGGTTGTATCCCATGAAGCCCAGGGCACCTACGGGTACAAGATTACCCAGGACGTCCGGCAGGCCATCGACATTTCCGAATCAACACTGTATCCGGTCCTCCGACGGCTTCAGAAGGATGGCTGTCTGGAGACCTACGATATGGAATTCGGTGGACGGAACCGCCGCTATTACCGGATTACAGAGGCCGGAACGGCGCAGTTGAATCTGTACAGGAACGAGTGGACAATTTATTCCATCAGGATTTCCAATTTGTTTGCGGGGAGTGAGAAGACATGACAAGAACGGAATTTATGAAGCAGCTTCAGGATTTGCTCTCAGATATTTCTAAAAATGAGCGGGAGGAAGCCCTTCAGTATTATAATGATTATTTTGACGACGCGGGACCTGAGGAGGAAGCCCGGATTCTGACAGAGCTTGGAAGCCCGGAGCAGGTGGCCCGGAAAATCAAAGCCGGACTGTCCGACGACGCTTCGGAGTTTTCCGAGCAGGGCTACCGGGATACGCGTTTTGACGGAAATGGGGCTGCACCTGCCGCCTCCTCTTTCATAGATTCCGAGAGCGCCGGGAAAACCGCTCCGAAAAAGGAACGGAATCTGTGGAAGCTGCTGGCCATTGTGCTTTTGTGCATTGTGCTTGGTCCCTTTGTGATTCCGGTTGGCTTTGGCCTTCTGGCAGTTCTTTTCTGCGTCCTCCTGGCAGCGCTTCTGACTGTGGCAGCTGTTCTGGTTTCCGGAATTGTCATTTTCGTTGCCGGAATCTTTGTCATCGGCGTGGGGCTCATTCAGCTCTTTACAGCACCGGTCCTGGGAATCGCTACCGCAGGCGCCGGCTGCCTGCTGACAGCTCTTGGCATTCTGCTGTCGCTGGCACTGTTATGGATTGCCCTTAAAGTAGTGCCGGTACTGGTACAGGGGCTTGTCAATCTGGTTAGGCTTCCTTTTCGAAAGGCAGGTGTGATTCGATGAAGCGTTTTACAAAAATTTCTCTTATTGCAGCCGCGGTACTGACAGTACTGGGAATTGTCGGCGTCGGCGTTGGTTTCCTGTTTGGAGCAAAGCCAAGTCAGCTTGCACAGAATCTCCATGTTCCCGCCTCTTCTTTTGCCGGGATCCGGGAACATGACAGAAACGGCTCCGGCGGCGATTCTGCTGAGCGCACTTATGATTCCACTATCCGCAAGCTGGAATTGGATGTAACGAATGCATCCGTTTCCATTGGCACCTCGGAATACAATCTTATTTCCATAAAAACGCGGAACGCCGGAAAATATTTCAAAGAATCTGTTCGAGATAGCGATACATTAATTCTGGAGGATGACCGTCCGAACGGAAATACTGCCCTGGAACTTCAGATTCTGCTTCCGGATCGGATGTTTGACGATATGGATTTGGATCTCGGCGCTGCCGAACTGACTGCCGGAAAGCTGCAGGCCCGGGAGTTTTCCCTGGATATGGGAGCCGGATCAGGAAGCATTGATACGCTGCTGGCATCAGAGGATGCGTCTATTGATGTGGGTGTAGGGGAATTGACCATCGGATATTTTGATGGTTCTGAGCTGGAACTGGAGTGCGGCACCGGTTCGCTTGCCATCATGGTTGCCGGTGAAGAACCGGATTATAATTATGAACTGGAGTGCGGCATTGGTTCCATTGATATCGGTGGTTCCAGCTATTCCGGCTTATCTTCGGAGCATTCCGTAGATAATGGCGCGCCACACACCATCAGCGCTGACTGTGGCATTGGAGAAATATCCCTGCAGTTTGACGGGGCACAGCATCGGAATCGGGAATCCGAAACGAAACATCATGGTTCTGAATTATAAGTATTACATTCGATAAAGAGACAGATAATGGAGGTTTTTATATGGGACCGAAAAAGTTATTACGTTCTAATGAAAATAAGATGATTTGCGGCGTCTGCGGAGGCATCGGTGAGTATTTTAATATGGATCCTACGCTGATTCGGCTTCTGTGGGTACTGCTGTCACTCGGAAGCTGCGGTACAGGGCTGTTGGTCTATATTATTGCCGCAGTTATTATTCCGGAAGACAATTAAAATGATACCGATTAAGATAAGGGGCTGCTATAAAGGCCCCTTATCTTATTGAATCCACATTATCAGCTGCTCCTGCTTACCTACATTCTCCCATGCTGATGCAGATATTTTTCCCGGGTCGCCAGGCCGCCCCGGATATGCCGCTCGGACTTATTTACGTCCAAAACCTTCCTGGCCTGTCTCGCGAGACCTGGATTAATATGCAACAGGCGTTCTGCCACATCCTTATGTATAGTTGTCGTTAATTAGAACGGATTCTTCTAATCCCAAATCACCAAGAATTCGCAGGTAAATGTCCACATTTCCATCCTTGTCCACCACGATTTTCTGGATAATCTTTTTTAACTGTGTATTCGTCATCTGATGTACGTCGGTAATGTCCTCTATTTCTTTAAATGTGTTATTTAATACCGCTTCCAGTTGTTCACCCTTCGTTATATGATAGGAAATCAGTTTCAGCTCATTTTCCAGACGCTCGATATCTTTCCGCATTCCGCCGATTTTATCGTTCAGTTCTTCGCGGCTGATCAGATCATCCGTATACATGTCCATATATTTTTCACGGGTTTTCTGTAGTCTGGATAGTTCGCTATTCAGTTCCTTTTCATACTCCAGGTTTTCATCCTTTGCCTTGTAAATGCGCTGGAACTCATTTACCACGTACCGGATAACTTTCTTTTTCTGCTTCAGAACCTCTGTAAAATATTCCTGAAGAACCTCAATCAGTTCTTCTTCATCCACTGTAACCCCATTGGGACAGCTTTCTGCTCCCCTGCCGTTATGACCGGAGCACACCCAGCGAATATAGGTATTTTTATATTTGCGGACAGTTCTGCGGAATGACCAACCACACTCTTTACACTTAATCAAAGTAGAAAACAGATGCCTGTTGCTCTGTCGCTCATGGGAAATATGAAACGTGTCATGTCTGGAATGAAGAATTTCCTGCACCCGTTCAAAGGTTTCGTCCTCAATAATACGCAGCTCCGGGCGTTCTACTACCATCCACTCTGTTTCGTCCTTTTCTTTCCGCTGGCCGGTCAGAAAATCAGCGACCTCCTGCTTCCCATTGATGATCTTCCCGGTATACAGCTCATTGGTCAGGATTCTTGTGGTAGCATTCTGACTCCACTTACAATTCCGCTTCGTTTTCAGCCCTTTTTCATTGAGCATATTGGCAATTTTAGCTGTTCCGTAGCCTTCTTCCGTATACCAGTGATAAATCTGACGGACAATATCCGCCTCTTTTTCATTGATGGTTAAATTAAAGTAGTCTCCAATGGTCTTATCGTATCCATAGACAATGTTTGGCACACGTCCTTTTTCTGCATTCATTTTCTTGCCGAATTTTACACGCTTAGATGTGTTTGCGCTCTCTTCCTGGGCCAGGGCGCCGAATAGCGTCAGCACAAATTCGCTGTTACCCATGCTGGTCATATTCGCCGTAAGAAACTGCGTTTCAATGCCCAGCGCTTTCAGCTTGCGGACATTTTGCAATAAATCCACGGTATTTCTGGCAAAACGGGAAATATCTTTTACGACTACCATATCAAACAGTCCATGCTCCGCATCCGCCATCATACGCAGGAATTCTTTCCGGTTTTTAATCTTTGTACCAGAGATTCCTTCGTCTGCATAAAGGCGGATCAGTGTGTCACCGGTGCGCTTTGTGTATTCGTAAAAGAAATCTTTCTGCGCTTCCAGACTGTTAAGCTGGTCGGCTTTATCTGTGGAAACACGGCAGTAAGCTGCTATATTCATATTTCAAGCCTTTCTGTTACATTTGAATCGTTCTGTTACAACTTTATTATATCACGCAGAAGACCTGTGTAAACAGAAATTTTCAACTATTCTTTTCCTGGCTCCATACTTTCTCCTGAATTACTCTCTCCACCTTTGCAGCATTGACTTCCAATAATACTTTCAACAAATAAGCAGTGGTCGCCTCTGCTGTGTTGGGATTATGAAATCTGTAATTCAGCTTCCGCTTCTTCATTCCCGGCTCCCACTCCCCTCATTTCCATTTCTTTATCCATTCCTATGACAGAATTTCTTAGAATAGTCCTGTGAAATATCCGGCGGTTGAGACATATTCTTACGGGGATAGTATATTCTATTGAGTTCAGGAATTTTATACCGTAGCAGTGACAAATCAGCGTGATATCCACGCAGCTTTACTGCGAGATGGTATTTTTATGCTTATCATCATTATCCAACGTAACCCCAGGGGGTCTACGGCCAGATACGCATTTGTGACGTCACCGTCCAAATACCCTCTGGTTAGGGGAAAATCCCCTAAAACCCCTGATATAACAAAATGGTGCCGTTTTTCGACACCATTTCTCGCTTTAGACACCACTTTTTAATGTCACTTTTTCGTTTTGACACTACTTTTTGGCACCAAATCAGTTTTCTCTGCTACCCCAATGGCTGCCTGCCGCATACTGCCCCAGGAGTCTCACAACCTCTGCGCGCGTCTCATCCAGTAATTCCTTTCGCAGCTCTTCTTTCAATTCTTTTTTCATCGTCTCCTGTTCTTCCATTGTCACATACCTTTTTTCTTCTGAAGCTTTCTGTTCCATCAACACATCCGCTCCACTATCATTGATATAATGCTTCAAAGCTTCCACGATAAATTGATTCTGCGACTTATAGATATGCCTGTCCAGATTTTTCAATACCTGATAAATATCTGCCTGTTCCGGATCTTCCAGATTCAACCGAAGCGGTGTTCTCACTATAAAGTTCATATTTCCCCCTTATCTGTGCATTGCGTTTATTGATATATGTTGTCCTCTTTATCATAAATGTTCTTCCGTAATTTGTCCTCGGCCCGAGAGGGTGAATTTGAACTAAATTTTTATATTCCCACTGTCTTGATTTTTTTCGCTATAAGGCCTATTGTTAAAGTGATAAATCGAAAGTTGACAAGGAGTTTTGATAGCGTGAAAAAAATATTTCTTAAAATTGTGATAGGGGTTGTTCTTGCTTGTATTTTATTTGTTTGTTTTCTTTATACGAACAATGAGATCGGCGTGACTTCATCTAAGCTGGAGGCAGATATTCGTTCGTCGCAGAAGATTAAGGATGATTGGACGGTCGATGGAAGCGTTTCCAGCACGATGGCTGCATATATTTCTTACCCTCAGGATTTGAGTGACCATTCTTTTTCCGTCTATGTCAATCGTCCAGGACTTTCCTTCGGATATTTTTTCCGTGGAGGTGGAACTCTTTCGGGGATTCAAAGAGGAATTGTGGAGTTTACTGTAGAGGGATATAATGAACGAGCTTTTATTTCTATGAATCAACAGCAGGTGCAACAACTTGAAATAGATGATGGCAACACAATTCAAGTGGTTGATATTGACCGCAATAAACCTTTTGCGATTGTCTTGCCTATAAATGCGGGTAATATTACTTTTTATGATGTAAATAGAAATACTGTGGAATATTGGAATAATCCTCTTTGACAAATTCCAGTTTACAGAACTGAATCAAAAGAGCTCGAAGGAGCTCTTTTTCCTTTTTTATAATAGTATCATTATGGTATAATAGAGACATTAAAATCGGAAGTTGGAGGATACACGCATGAAAATTGTAATCATTAATGGAAGTGCCAGAAAAGGAAATACGCTGGCAGCAATCAATGCATTTATAAAAGGAGCGTCAGAAAAGAATAAAATTGAAATCATTGAACCCGACAAACTCAACATTGCACCATGCAAGGGATGTGGTGTCTGTCAATGCTCTAAGGGATGCGTCGATAAGGATGATACAAATTCTACCATTGATAAAATTGCTGCCGCAGATATGATTCTTTTTGCTACACCAGTTTATTGGTGGGGAATGTCAGCACAATTGAAACTTATCATTGATAAGTGCTACTGCCGTGGATTGCAGTTAAAAAACAAAAAAGTTGGCACAATTGTTGTAGGTGGTTCTCCCGTAGGCAACATTCAGTATGAGCTGATTGATAAGCAGTTTGACTGTATGGCAAAATATCTTTCATGGGATATGCTTTTCAAAAAATCATATTATGCAACAGCCAGAGATGAACTTGAAAAAAATAAGGATTCCATGAACGAACTTGAGTGGATTGGAAAAAATTTATAAAGCACACACCAAAATCCAGTTTTTGAAACTGAGAAATCGGGATTTATAAAGGAGAATATTGATGAAACTATTTTTATGTTCGCATTTTTCAAGTGTAGGGAGTCTGATAAAGGAAGAAATTGAAAATAAGAAAGTCGCATTTATTCCAACAGCTTCGCTGCGTGAAGGCTACACCGGTTATGTCGGCTCGGCTCGAAAATTATTCAAAAAGTTGGGAGCAATCGTAACTGAAATTGATATTTCAACGGAGGCTTATTCAACGATACAGTCTGTTTTTGAAGATGCAGATGTGATATATTTTACCGGCGGAAATTCTTTTTTTCTTATGGACCGGCTCCGTAAAACGGGAACTAATGGGCTGCTGAAAAAGGAATTGGCAAATGGAAAATTGATGATCGGCGAGTCGGCAGGCGCAATTATATGCGCTCCAAGCATCCAATATATCCAGCAAATGGATGAAAAGCCGGAGGACTACTCACAAGAAGATGATGCAGGGCTTGATTTGATTGATTTCTATGTTCTTCCGCATTATCTTACAGCGCCATTTAAGAAAGTTACCGAGAAAATAATGACTGAGTTTTCGGATTTGAATCTATGCCCAATTAACAACCGTCAGGGAATTGTAATTGACGGTGAAGGTTCAAAGGTTATTTGCAAAGACTAATTTGAAAATTCAAGTTTGTGAGGGCAAAATGGATATTAAATTATATTATCAGGAAAAAGGAACCGGCGAACCGCTTATACTCTTGCATGGAAATGGCGAAGATAGCTCCTACTTCATAAATCAAATAGATTATTTTCAAAACGCATATCATGTAATTGCGCTAGATACAAGAGGTCATGGAAAATCTCCGAGAGGTGAGGCACCCTTTACCATTGAGCAATTCTCCTGCGATTTATACGATTTTATGCAGGGGCATCAGATTTCAAATGCGATAATTTTGGGGTTTTCGGACGGAGCAAACATTGCAATGAAATTTACAATGAAGCATCCCAGTATGGTGAAGGGCCTAATCTTGAACGGCGGTAACCTAGAACCAATGGGCGTGAAACGAACAACGCAAATCCCAATTGAAATTGGATATAAGATTGCAAGCCGCTTTGCCGGTAAGTCTGAAGCTGCCAAAAGAAATGCCGAAATGCTCGGCTTAATGGTAAACGAGCCGAATATCAAGCCGTCTGAATTGTCGCTAATCTCAATGCCTGCGTTGGTCATTTGCGGAACAAAGGATATGATCAAAGAATCACATACAAAGAAAATCGCTGAATATCTTCCAAATGCGAAATTAGCCATCATTCGAGGAAATCATTTTATTGCAAACAAGAATCCAAAGACATTTAATCAGGAGGTTGATGCGTTTCTGAAAACGGTTTGACATCTTCCCATTTGTTACATGTTTGAACAGAGTGGAAACTTCCACTTTATCAACCTTACATCACGCCATGAACGAGGGGCTGCTGTAAATACAGCCCTTTCCTTTTATATCGCTATTCTAGCCAATACACCACTCTGGTTTGTCGTTCTATTTCATCACCACTATATGTACCGTACTCTTACTAATTCCAAACTTCTTCGCCGTCTGACGCACTGTCGCATTGTTTTCTATGATATAATTCGCAATGTTTACCGCGCGTTCTTCGATATAATCCTTCAAGGTTTTCCCCCATAAGAACGTTTTTTACATCTTATGAAGGGAGAACTGCGGTTATACCCTGCCGGAAACAGATTCTCTATAGAAGTAAAACCCGGTATTGAAACCATACCTCTTTTCAGGTATAATAAATTGGGTATAAGTCTGCAAAATGGGCAGACGTTTCTACCAACCGCCAAACTGGTTGACTACCCTATTGGTAGTCATTTTTTTATTTCAGGAGGTAACGGAAATGTATGATGTATTGATTGTAGGCGCAGGGCCGGGAGGCATCTTCACCGCATATGAATTATTGGAAAAAAGACCGGATTTACGGATTGCTGTTTTTGAAATGGGAAATGAATTAAAAAAACGTCACTGTCCCATTGACGGGGATAAAATCAAATCCTGTATTCACTGCAAAAACTGTTCTATTATGAGCGGCTTTGGCGGCGCAGGGGCATTCTCAGACGGAAAATACAATATCACCAACGATTTTGGCGGTACCTTGTATGAGTATATCGGGAAAAAATCCGCCCTGGAATTGATGGAATATGTAGACAAGATTAATCTGGCCTTCGGCGGCGAGGGCACAAAGCTGTATACCACTGCCGGTTCCAGTCTGAAAACCAGCTGTATGCAAAATGGCCTGCATCTTTTGGACGCTTCTGTCCGACACCTGGGAACGGATATTAACTATATCGTTCTGGAGCACTTATATGATCATCTGAAAAAGAACGTGGATTTTCATTTTAACTGCTTTATCAATAAGGTGGAAAAGCTGGAGCAGGGATATCGGATCTATCACGGGGATTCCTGTTATGAGGGAAAAGAATGTGTAATTTCCGCAGGACGGAGCGGCAGCAAATGGATGGAGCAGGTATGTCGTGATCTGAATATCCATACCAATTCCAACCGCGTGGATATCGGCGTGCGTGTGGAGCTTCCTGCCGGAATTTTCTCCCATCTGACAGACGAATTATACGAAAGCAAGATTGTATACCGTACCTCCAAATACGAGGATCTGGTGCGTACCTTCTGTATGAATCCCAAGGGAGAAGTCGTAAACGAGAACACCAACGGAATTGTCACCGTAAACGGACACAGCTATGAGGATCCGGCCAAGCAGACCAATAATACCAACTTCGCGTTACTGGTCGCAAAGCATTTCTCAGAGCCCTTCAAGGATTCCAACGGATACGGAGAAAGTATCGCGAGATTAAGCAATATGCTAGGCGGCGGAGTCATTGTCCAGCGCTTCGGCGATCTGATCCGGGGCCGCAGAAGCACTCCGGAAAGAATCAGCGAATCCTTTACTGTGCCCACCTTGAACGCCGCGGCGGGAGACTTAAGTCTGGTTCTTCCGAAACGAATCCTGGACGGTATTATCGAAATGATTTACGCACTGGATAAGATTGCGCCCGGAACCGCCAACGATGATACCCTGCTGTATGGCGTAGAAGTAAAATTCTACAATATGGAGGTCGAGCTGGATCACAATCTTATGACCTGTCACGAGGGCTTATATATCATCGGCGACGGAAGCGGTATTACCCATTCGCTGTCCCACGCTTCCGCAAGCGGAGTCTACGTGGCCAGACAGATTGCCGCCAGATTATAAAATCCCAATCATTCTGAGGTAGTAAATGAAAAAAAATCACGACTTAAGCGCCGCGGCGCTGCATATCCTTGCCATGACGCTGATGCTGATGGATCATCTCTGGGCTACGCTTCTCCCGTCCCTGGACTGGCTGACCTGCGCCGGAAGACTGGCCTTTCCCATCTTTGCGTTTATGGCGGTAGAAGGATATTTTCACACCCACAGTTTTAAAAAATACGCCCAGCGTCTGCTGTTATTCGCGGTTCTCTCTGAGATCCCCTTTGATCTGATGTACGGCGGAACCTGGTTTTATCCGGTTCACCAGAACGTAATCTGGACGCTGCTTCTGGCTCTTCTCGGTGTCCGTCTGATGGAGACTGTACGTAAAAAGCAGAAAACCTGGCTGTACCTGCTTATGGCAGCCCTGGTCACGGTAATCTGGACGCTGCTGGGAACCCTGGGCATGGTTGACTACTACGGTGCGGGCATACTGACGGTATTTATTTTCTATTTTTTCCGGGGACGGAAATGGTGGTGCCTGCTGGGACAACTCCTTGCGCTTTACTGGGTCAATGTGGAGATGCTGGGTGGTCTGATGTATCCCATTCACCTGTTTGGGAACGAATTTGAGATCTGTCAGCAGGGACTGGCGCTGTTGGCGCTGATTCCTATCTGGCTATACCGCGGACGGCAGGGCTACCACAGCAAGCCCTTCCAGTATCTGTGCTATGGATTTTATCCGGTGCATATGCTGACGCTGGCAATGATTCTGAATTATGTAAACCGCTAAGTAAAGGGGCTGCCGCACGAATTTAAGTTTCGTGCGGCAGCCTCTTTCTTATTTCTTATTCAACAATTCATACATTATTCCCATAATTACAAGAAAAAGCAGCAAGTATAGAGGAAGTATCCGGATCGATATGTGATTTGCAAGCAGACCAAAGAAGGGTGGCATCAGACATATGCCGACATAGGCGCTTGCCATCTGGACTCCTATCATGGCCTGCGAACGTTCTGCTCCAAAATATTCCGGCAAAGGAAGCAGCTGTTTTGGCGTCAATTCCTTTTGCAAGATTCAAGTAGCTGCTTGCCCAAAGCATCGTTGTCTGTTCGACAGCGCAATAGCAGAAGAAACAAAGCATGATTGCCTTTGCCCCCGGAATGGAAATAATTTCCCTGAAGGTGAGCGGTTTCCCACCCCTTGTTTCCTCTCCCGCAGGATTCTCTTCCTTCCACTTGGGGAGACTGATGATCAAAACTGCCGTAAGTACAATCTGCAAAAGCGATATAACCCGATATCCCTTATTCCACGCGGCTCCGCCGGTAAGTACCGCTCCCAGTCCATAGGGAATCGCCCATAAACACAGCTGGAGAAAGCTGTGGCTGACGGAAAAGCCCCACAGCGCCAGGGCGGTAATCCCCACACTCGCCGCCGTCACCTTACCCGTTCCAAAGCGTCTGGTGAGGCGATCACTTTGCAGGCTGGACAAAATCGTTCCAAACGCAATGATCATGGAAATCATACCTGCGTAGGACACCGGAACCTGAAACTCCGGATACATATTCGGCCATGCCGAACCTAACAGGGCGTCCGGCAGTCCCAGGCTGATAAAAGAAAGATAAATAATACCCAACAAAAAACTCATATTTTATTTTTCTCTCCCAGGGGAATGATAGTACATTGTATACAACATTACAGCAGCATCCCCACCGTGTGTACCGCAAACGCCGCTATCCATGCAATTACGCACTGGAGAATCACAACTGCCACGGCCCATTTTCCGCCAAGCTCCCGCTTAATGGAAGCAATGGCTGCCACACAGGGCGTATAAAGCAGGCAGAAGGTCAAAAGGCTTACTGCTGCCAGCGGAGTCAGGACATTCAGTAACGCTCCGGTTCCGCCAAACAGGATGGACAGGGTAGATACCACGCTCTCCTTGGCCAGGAAGCCCGTAATCAGTGCTGTGGAGATCCGCCAGTCGCCGAAGCCCATGGGCTTGAAGATCGGCGCAATCACACCGGCTACATGAGCCAGGATACTGTTCTGGGAATCCGTTACCTGGGTCAGATGCAGATCGAAGGTCTGCAGAAACCAGATTACCAGCGTCGCCATGAAGATAACGGTAAATGCGCGCTGCAGGAAATCCTTTGCCTTATCCCATAAAAGATGTCCCACGTTCTTTGCGCCCGGAAGCCGGTAGTTGGGCAGCTCCATAACAAAGGGGACCGCTTCGCCGCTGAACATGGTGTGACGCAGCAGCAGCGCCATCAGGATTCCCATCACGATTCCGCCAAAATACAGGGCAATCATCACCAGAGCCGCTTTTCCCGGGAAAAAGGCCGCCGCAAAGAAGCCATAGATTGGAAGCTTCGCCGAGCAGCTCATAAAGGGCGTCAACAGAATGGTCATTTTCCGGTCACGCTCAGAGGGCAGGGTACGGCTGGCCATGACGCCCGGCACCGTACAGCCGAAGCCCACCAGCATAGGCACGATGCTTCGTCCGGACAGACCGATTTTACGCAGCAGCTTGTCCATAACGAAGGCTACGCGGGCCATATAACCGCTGTCCTCCAGCAGGGACAGGAAGAAAAACAGGGTGACAATGATCGGCAGAAAGCTCAACACACTGCCCACGCCGTTAAAGATACCATCGCTCACAAGAGAATGGATGACGTCGCTGGCACCGCCTACCGTCAGCCAGTGATCTACAGCGGTTCCAAGCGCAGTAATGCCCTGATCCAGCAGATCCGACAAAAATGCGCCGATGACACCGAAGGTCAGATAAAAGACCAGGCCCATAATTCCCACAAAGCAGGGAATGGCTGTATATTTGCCCGTCAGAATCCGGTCAATTTTGACGCTGCGCAGATGCTCCTTACTCTCGTGAGGCTTTACCACCGTCTCATCGCAGACACTCTCGATAAAATCAAAACGCATGTGGGCAATGGCCGCCGCCCGATCCAGACCACGTTCGGTCTCCATCTGGGTTACGATATGCTCCAGCATCTCTTTTTCATTCTGATCCAGATGCAGCGCTTCCAGAATCAGCTTGTCGCCCTCTGCCAGCTTGGACGCCGCGAACCGCACCGGAATCTGCGCTTCCCTGGCGTGATCCTCGATCAGATGCATAATGGCGTGCAGGCAGCGGTGTACCGCGCCGCCGTCCTCATTGGCGTCGCAATAGTCGATTTCCTGGGGGCGCTCCTGATATTTTGCCACATGGAGGGCATGAGACACCAGCTCGTCAATACCCTCATTTTTCGCGGCTGAAATGGGAACCACCGGGATACCCAGCATCTCCTCCATGCGGTTGATGAGAATGGAGCCTCCGTTTTCCCGGACCTCATCCATCATATTTAAAGCCAGAACCATGGGAATATCCAGCTCCATGAGCTGCATGGTCAGATACAGATTCCGCTCAATATTCGTGGCGTCCACGATATTGATGATTCCCTTCGGATGCTCATTCAGCACGAAATTTCGGGTTACAATCTCCTCACTGGAATAGGGGGACATGGAATAGATACCCGGTAAATCCGTCACCAGGGTATTTTCTTTTCCGCAGATAGCGCCATCCTTTCGGTCTACGGTAACGCCGGGGAAGTTACCCACATGTTGATTGGAACCGGTCAGCTGGTTGAACAGGGTGGTCTTTCCGCAGTTCTGATTGCCTGCCAGCGCAAAGGTCAGCAGCGTTCCCTCCGGAAGGGGATTTTCTGTCTCTTTAAAATGATACTTTCCACCTTCGCCGAGACCCGGATGATCGATAGCTTCCCGTTTTACTTTGGGCTTCTGTTCTTTCGCGTCCCGGATATTTTCAATCTCGATTTTCTCCGCGTCCGCCAGACGCAGGGTCAGCTCATAGCTGTGAATCCGAAGCTCCATGGGATCTCCCATGGGGGCCAGCTTCACCATGGTCACCTCGCCCTGGGGAATCAATCCCATATCCAGAAAATGCTGCCGCAGCTCTCCCTCTCCGCCTACTGAAACGACGGTGGCGGTCTTCCCGATCGGTAATTCTCTTAATGTCATACTCTGCCTCTTTTACTTTTGTCTTATTGAGAAATATTATCATTTATCTTCTCCTGTAAAGGTATGACAGATGGACGCATTTGTCAAGTTATTTATGACAAACTTCTGCATTTCCTGACACAAAAATAAGACGCCCCCGATATTCGGAAGCGCCTTACATTCTCTGACATTTTCTGCTTTATTTTACGACTGCCTGGTCTACCACATAATCCATGATCTTATCATACAGAATACTGTTTTCGACGTCCTCTTTGCCGTACTGCTCCTCAAAGGCCTCGCCGGACTCTGCGCCGTACTGGCTTGCCAGTTCCTCCAGGCCGCTCTGGTACTCCTCGTCGGATACGGTCATGTTCTCAGCCTTACCGATGGCGTCGATGGCCAGGGTGCAGCCGATCTGGAACCTTGCGTTCTCCTCCAGCTTCTCATCGGTCATGCCGCTGTTGCTCAGAAAATCATCCAGGCTCATACCAAAATAGGACGCGTACTGCTCATACTGCTGCTTCTGCGTGTCCACCAGCGCCTGTACATCTGAATCCGCATATTCAAACTCGGAATCATTTACAATGGCTTCCATCACGTAGTAAGCCTTATCGGAATCCTTCTGCTGCTGCAGGCTCTCCTTCGTGGCTGCCACATACTCGTCCACAGTCTCATAATCAGTGTTCTTCTGCACGAAGGCATCGTTCCACTCCGCATCCACCTGCTCCTCGATGGCATTGATCGTCACATCAAATACCACGTCCTGACCGGCCAGATCCGGGTTCGGCGTGTAAGTATCCGGGAAGGTCAGCGGAAGCTCGAAGCTGTCACCCACATTTTTACCAATCAGACCGTCCTCAAAGCCGTCGATGAAGGAGCCGGAACCAATCAGAAGATCATATCCGCCCTCACTGGAGGAACCGCCTTCGAAAGCCTCGCCGTCCTTCTTACCCACGAAATCGATATTGACCCAGTCGCCGTCCTCTACCGTTGTCTTGTCCAGCTTCTGATATTCCGGATAGGAAGCCAGCAGGTTATCGATCTCAGACTGCACCTCATCGTCGCTTACCTCCACGTTATCCTTCGCAATCTCCACGCCCTTATAATTGCCAAGCTTTGTAATCTTACTGTCCGGATACTGTCCCGCAATGCCGGAAGCCGTACTGTCTGTACTGCTATTGTCTGCTTCTGCGTTCTTGCTTTTTCCACAGCCGCCGGTCAGTACCAGGGTACACACCAGTGCAGCCGTAATCCATTTCTTTCTCATTGTATATTCTCCTCTTATTCTTTGTCCGAATCCGAAGTCAAACTCCCCTCTGTCTATCTGAACACGGATACCGTTTTTCCTACCATATCATATTTTCTGCCCACGGGCAAGAAAAAGCTTCTTAAGCCTTTCTTAAATCCTTATAAAACCGGCGAAAACAGTCTGGAAAACTGTTCCTTGATCCGCACCAGACAAGAACGCTTTCCGTAGAGATATTCTGTCACCTGCGTGCAGACCTTCAGATCTTCCCGAAAAATCTCCTCCATCCGGCGGGCTATTCTGATACTGTAAATGACTGCGTTGACTTCGAAATTCAGCTTGAAGCTTCGGATATCCATATTAGCGGTGCCGTAACAGCTGACCAGGCCGTCCACCACCATGCCCTTGGCGTGCAGAAAGCCGTTATCATACGTATAGCATTTGACCCCGGCTGCCAGCAGATCACCGATATAGGAGTAGGTCGCCCAGTACACAAAGGGATGATCAGGCTTACAGGGAATCATCACCCGCACATCCACGCCCGACATGGCCGCGATCCGCAGGGCGTCCAGCACTGCGTTATCCGGAATGAAATAAGGAGTCTGAATGTAGATACTCTTTCGGGCCTTGCTGATCATTTTCAGGTAGACGTTGCGGATATTCTGCCACTTGGAGTCCGGTCCGCTGGAAATAATCTGGATGGCTTCGCTGCCCGGCTTTTCCTCTGGCCGGTAAGTGAAATAGCTGTCACGGGCAAACAGATTCTGCTTTGTCGCGTAATTCCAGTCCAGAATGAACCGGATATGCAAAGCCAGCACCGCGCTTCCACGGATGCGCAGATGGGTGTCGCGCCAGTATCCGAATTTCGGCGACAGTCCAATATATTCCCGTCCGATATTGAAGCCCCCAACAAAGGCC
Source organism: Laedolimicola intestinihominis (assembly GCF_040096155.1). Lineage (NCBI taxonomy): Bacteria > Bacillati > Bacillota > Clostridia > Lachnospirales > Lachnospiraceae > Laedolimicola > Laedolimicola intestinihominis. The sequence goes on from NZ_JBBMFE010000002.1 coordinate 342,105, forward strand.
GTTTTCCCATCAATTACTACGATTTTCCGATGATTTCGATAGTTTACACGAAGCTGCAGGCTTCCGAGAATAGCCGGAAAAAACTCGCCCACATGAATACCCAGAGATCGAATCCGCCTCCAGTCCGAGTGCTTCATACTCCGACAGCCCATGCTGTCATAGAGGATGCGGACTTCTACGCCTTCTTTTACTTTTCGCGCCAACAGTTCCTCAAAAGGCTTCCAGAGCTCGTCATTTCGGATAATATAGTACTGAATATGAATAAATTTCTCTGCCTTTTCAATCTCTTCATAGAGCGCCCGGAACTTCTCTTTGCCGTCGGTGTATATCTCCACATCGTTGTCCGCTGTGTAGACCGCGTCCGCCGCCTCCAGATTCATCAGTACTGTGTCCGAGAACTTCCGAAGACGCGGATCGCTGGGCGCGAACTCGTCCCGAAAGATGCTTTCCTCCTGCCCCCTTACCGCCGAACACATGGCGTCCTCGATTTCCTTTGTCCGGAACATCTGTCTCTTATGAAAATCATAACCGATAATAAAATACAGGAAGATGCCCAGAATCGGGATAAAATACAGCACCAGCAGCCAGGTCCACACGGTCTTCGGATCTCGGCGCTCGAAAAATACAATGACAATCGACAGTATAATATTAATAAAAATCAGATGCTCCATCCAGAAATTTGCCATCCGGATGAGAAAATGTCCCAGCCAAATCAGAATTTCCATACACTCATCTCCTGTTACGACTTTCCTGTCTTCAGGCTGTATTGAACTGTTACCTGCATTCTACCATTTTTCCTTGCACTTTACCATAAAAACTGCTATAATATCACTCATGTGAATGACCCAGGAGGAATAAGTTTATGTCAAAGCTTACCATCGCATTAATCGTGATTCTGCTGGTGCTGGTTGTGGCGCTGGTGGTTCTCTATTTTGTAGGAAGAAAAGCGCAGCGCCGTCAGATCGCCCAGAAGGAGCAGATGGACGCAGTAGCACAGACCGTCAGCATGCTGATCATTGACAAGAAAAAGCTGAGGCTGTCCCAGTCAGGCCTGCCGGAGCAGGTCATTGAGCAGACCCCGAAGCTTCTTCGCCGGAACAAGATGCCCATCGTCAAAGCCAAGGTTGGTCCCAGGATCATGACCCTTGCCTGCGACGCGCAGGTATTTGAACTGCTTCCGGTTAAAAAGGAAGTCAAGGTCGTAGTCAGCGGTATCTATATCACCGAGATTAAGAGCGCCCGCGGCGGACTGGAAGTGCCGGAGAAGAAGAAAAAAGGCTTCTTCAAGCGTCTGTTTAACAAGTAAATAATGCGAAAAGCAAAGCAGGAGTTCCGATTCAGAACTCCTGTTTTTTATGCTTCCGGCGTCTGGAGACTTAAGTTTCCCGCCTCCCGGGGCCGGATATTCATTTTAATATTGCATTCAGCCAGATGCTCTTCATTGACCTCCAGCACATAATCCACCGCCACGTCAATGGCATCCTCCGTCTCTTCCACCTTTACATCTCTGGCCAGAATGCTAAGATCCAGAATTCCATAAGGCGTCTGATAACGGGTTAAAGTCTTCTTTCCCTTTTCAAATATCATCCGGGTATTCGTCAGTCCCCGCTTCATAACCTCCAGGGAATTGTCCCCAATTTTAATGGTGTTGCTGATATGACCGCTTAAGCCTTCCACAACCTCATCGTAGACCACGTAATGCTTGCCGTTCCGGTTATAATAATCCCCGGCTGTAACGACCTCCACATTACCGTCCTCTTCCTCTATCATATGAAGACCTGCAATACTCAGCAGAATCTCTTTTTTCACCTCTGATACACCTCTGTTTCTAATATTCCTCGATCGGAACCTGCTTCGCCGTTGTAATATCAATGGGCAGAATGGAATCCGCGAAGGTCCGGAACTTTTCCGCCTGATCACTGACAAAGAATTCATAGGGATTCTCCTCGATCTTACTGCCGCCGCAATTCTCTATATTCTCCCGTCTAAGAAGCTGCTTCAGCTCCATCGCCGTCTCATAGGCCGGGTTCACCAGCACCACATCCGGTCCCATAATGTCTGCCACCATGGAACGCAGAAGCGGATAATGGGTGCAGCCTAAAATCAGCGTATCAACCTTTCGTTCCTTCATTTCCTGCAGATAGCGCTCCGCCACTATACGGGTCACCGGATCCTTGCGCCAGCCCTCTTCCACCAGGGGTACAAACAGGGGACAGGCCTTTTCAAACACCTGTGCCTCAGGACGCAGGCTCTGTATGTATTTCTGATAAATATGACTTCCCACGGTAGCTGCCGTACCGATGACGCCGATATTACCGCCGATGCTCTCTCTGGCTGCCACGCGGGCTCCCGGACGCACCACGCCGATCACCGGGATATCCATCTCCTGCTGCAGTGCCTCCAGCGCGTAAGCGCTGGCTGTATTGCAGGCCACCACGATGACCTTCACGCCTCTGGTCTTCAGAAAGCGAGCAATCTGACAGGAATAGCGGATAATCGTCTTACCGCTTTTACTTCCATAGGGAACCCGCGCCGTATCTCCGAAGTACACGATCCGCTCCTCCGGAATCTGACGCATAATCTCTCGCGCCACCGTCAGGCCGCCGATTCCGGAATCGAAGACGCCGATGGGGGCCTCTCTTAAATCATTCATCTGTTTCTCCTATATAAGCCTCCGGCTCTTTCTGGTTCAAAAATGTGAGATATCGAAACCGGATCCGCACTTCTTTTTCCGCCGCCCCCGGCATACAGTAATCCGGGTACAGGCCGCCCCACCAGGCTGTCTGCTCTACGCGGACAGGCTTCGATTTCTGTACATATCCGGCGTACAGGCAGGTTCCCACCGCTCCCAGAAGCAGCGATAAGATAAGCAATGCAAGCTCCCCATGCCTTCTGACATAAGTTTCGATATCTTTTTTCCATTTATTTTCAAGTATTTGTTTTATTATATTCATGGCTCCTCCTGAAAATCATTTTCCAGAGGATACCCTGTTTTTTGCTTTTTATGCGAAGCTTTTATGCCTTCTCCGCTTTCTTTTTCTCATTTTCCCGGATGGCGGCCAGAATTGCTTCTTTCTGGTTATCGATATGCTGTCCTACCATGGTACACACGGCTTCCTTATCACCGTTCCTGATGTTCTCAAAGATGGCCTGATGCTCGCCGTCCAGCTTCTCATGGCTGTGCGTATCCTTTAAGTACTCCAGACGGTAACGGTACATCTGCTCCCGCAGATTGTTTAGAATACTGATCAGGCGTTGATTGTCCGTAGCCGCGTAAATGATATCGTGGAACTTCACGTCCGCCGCCGCCAGGCTGGTGTAATCGTCGGAATCCTTCAGCTTGCGGAACTCCTCACCGGCCTCGGCAAGCTCATCAAGAAGCTCCGGCGTAATCCGGTCGCAGGCGATCTCCGCCGCCATTACTTCCAGTGTGCGCCGCACCTCCAGCACATCCTTCAAATCCTTTTCCGTAATGCTGGCCACGATGGCTCCCCGTCTCGGAATCATCACAACCAGGCCTTCCAGCTCCAGTTTCCTTATGGCCTCACGGATCGGCGTACGGCTTACGCCCAGACGGTCTGCCAGATGAATCTCCATCAGACGTTCGCCCGGTTCCAGCTCGCCTCTTAAAATCGCCTGCCGCAGGGTCTGAAATACCACGTCCCGCAGCGGAAGATATTCATTCATAGTTGCGTTAATTTCCTGACTCATCAGCCATTCCTCCTGTTGTTATTATACGGTGTGGTCAGAAACAGCTGCTTCGCCAGGCGGCTTTTGCGAATGGCCGCCATCGCTCTGCGGGCCTGCATCCGATCTTCATAAATACCGAATACGGTGGGGCCGCTGCCGCTCATCAGGGCTACAGCCGCTCCGTTCTCTTCCATAGTCTCTTTCAGCTTTCCGATGACCGGGTAGGCACTCGCGGTCACTGTTTCCAGTACATTGCCGTCCCGTAAGGCCTCTGCCATACCCCGGAGATCCTGCTTTTTCAGGGCGTCCAGAATGCCGTCGATATCCGGATGCTGCTCCGGTCTTAAATCATTGGCATGCAGGTTCTCATAGACATATTTGGTCGATACGCTGATACCTGGCTTGGCCACCAGAATGTTGCAGGGCGGCATGGGCGGTAAGGAAGTCAGCCTCTCTCCGATACCCTCAGCCAGGGCGGTTCCGCGCATGATACAATAGGGCACGTCGGCGCCGATCTTCACACCGCGCTCCATGAGCTGCTCCTGGGACAGGCCCAGACCGTACATGCGGTTCAGGCCGTAGAGAACAGCCGCCGCGTCGGAGCTTCCGCCTGCCATACCTGCTGCTACCGGGATATATTTCTTCAAATCAATGGAAAGTCCGCCCGGAATGTCAAACTCCTCAAATAGCAGATTCGCAGCCTTATATACCAGATTATTTTCATTGGCGGGCAGATAGTAGAGATTCGTTCTGACCCGGATTCCTTCTTTGTCCTGCTTCACCAGCGCAAGACGATCAAAAATACGCACTGTCTGCATAATCATCCGTACGTCGTGATATCCGTCTTCCCTTTTCCGGAGCACGTCCAGACCCAGATTGATCTTTGCCAGTGCTTTTAACTGCATCTTATCCATAGTATTGTACTTCCTGTGTTTTTTGTATACACAGTATAGCAAAAATGGGGGTAAAATGCAAGAAATCTTTACCCCCATCTCTTTCCATTTTCCTGTCTCTTATTGTATTTCGTAACTGTTCAGTACCTGACCAGTTACGAATGCAAAATCCATGGAAATCGGCTTCGCCGATGGGATTTTGCACTCCCAAATCATGTTCATACGCCCTCAGCAGCTAGTGCTTCGGGCTGTTCTGAATAGTTACCGCACTTCTTTTATCAGAATCAGCTTCTTTCCGGGCCGGATCTCCTCCGGCGCGCAGCCGTTGATTTCACAGATGCGCTCTCCCGTGCTGCGACAGCTTTTCGCGATCTCCCATAGCGTATCGCCGGGCTGTACCGCATAAAGCACAAAAGCAGGCAGCGCTTTCAGAGCCGTCAGATCCAGCGGCTCCTCTGTCACGGACACCACATGCTCCGCCCGCTCCTTTGCCAGCACCAGGATCTGCAGCAGTACCACACCCTTCACATCCATCTCCGTCCCGCTGACCATATCCACCGCAAGTTGGTCGAGGATAGCATCCAGATACCAGACGCTGTCCTTTGTCATGCCCGGCACCTCGATAAGCTGCTCAAATGGAATTGCTTCTTTCCGACATAGAATCGGATGGCTGTCATCCGAGGTGATGTAAAGCACTTCCACCTGTACGGCGCCTTCTACCCGAAGTCCCTGCTCCACAGCCGTACAGTCATCCAGCTTCACCTCTCCGCTGCTGTGACAAATCTGCAGAATCTGCATATCCGTCTGCTCCGTGGTCATCCGGCCCGATACCCGGCACCTGGAAGCACTGTTAATCAGAAGGCGCTCGTAGTCCGTCTCCGCCTTTTCCGGAATCAGCTCTTTTTTCAGGCTGTATACATCAGCCACCAGATCGACGCCTTCCTCCTCATACATGCGGATATCCAGGTTCAATACCGCGTCCACATGAAGCACCCGCAGCTCACCGTCGTAATCCGGCTTCACCTCCAGCTCCGCCCCTGCCAGCACAGCTCCCAGACTGGCCGCAATGCCCTCCCTGCTGCCATGAACATCAATATGGCTGTTAAAAGGAACGCTCTGCTCCAGCCATCCGGTTTTCTGCTCCGTTTCCTCGCTCTCATAGAGTACGAATACCCCCAGCTCACCCTTGATCAGGATTTCATCCTCACCGGGTCGAAGCTCCATGCCGCGTAAGGCCACGTCCTGCCAGATGAGTTCCCGGATATTGGGCTTATTGGCCGGAAGAATGATTTCATCCTTAATGCGGCAGGTATCTTTCTTCTGCACCGTCAGAGCCGCAGCCGTCCGGTGCTCGGTCCGGATTTCCGCCTGTTCCCCGCCCTCCAGGGCTGTGGTCAGGGCTTCCTCCGCCAGCTCCTCCACAGTCAGCTCCAGGGTTCCCACAGCCTTGATTCCCATTTTCCGGGAATTGATGAGAACTGCAAAGAGATCCTCCAGGATGCCGTTCAGCTTCAGGCTGTCGCCGTCTTTCGCCCCCTCCACATTCATATTTTCCTCAAATGGAATCTGTCCTTTGACGCTATGTAGACCGCCCTCATCTGAATCGTCAAGATAAAGGACATAAAAACGCAGATTTCCGCGTATCAGCGCCCGGCCATTTTCTACCCGGACTTCCCCGATCTCCAGATCGCCTTTCTCCTGTACAATCATACTCACATCCGGCATGGTCTCCGGAATATTATAATCATCGTCCAGCGTCATCTGACTGACCGCTTTTCCCTTCTGTCTGGTCATACGGATGGTTCTGCGGACAAGCTCCATAAATTTCTGCCTCCTTATTTTCCTTTTATCTAATCTATGCCCGGTTTTACTGAAATACCACCGGTTTATCCAGATAAGCGATTCGCACCGTAAGATACGGAAAGCTTTTCTCCTTCCCGGCTCCTTCCTCCGGTCCCGGACCGATGAGACTGGTGTCGAAATAGATGGCATTTTCCGTCAGGTACAGGTCATTTACTGCGATGCTGTAGCCGCCGGTCTCCTGCTGTCCGTATCCCACGCACAGATACAGCCCGTCGTTTTCCTCATAAGTCAGTTTGAAGCTTTCGGTTTTCTTTTCCTCCAGAATATCGTAAAGTTCATCCGGCAGCTCCCGTCCCGATACGATGGTGTAATCCAGATCGGAAAGCTTTTTTGTGGCATTGGTCTGCATTTTACAGCCGATAAAGTTTAAGGAAAGCAACAGCATAAAAATTGCCGCTATCATCCGTTTTCCTGTCATTTTCTTTTTACCGTCTCCCTGTCTTTATCTATATCTATGGCGCCCGGGCACGTCCCATTCCCTTTTCTGTCCCGCCTGTGCCTTCCCGGCGACTGATATTTTAGGGAAATCCCCCGTAATCCTTGTTTTTTCATGGCTTTTTTATTATAATAGCGGAAGGTGAAGCTTCACCCCAAGGAGGAGAATTATGCGTTTAAAAATGACTACCGCCGAGGATCCGACCAATTACCGGTACAGCGGCGTTCTGGCACACCCAACTTCCTTCCCGTCCCCCTACGGAATCGGTGATTTTGGAAAGGGCGCCTATGATTTCATAGATTTTCTGACCGAGAGCGGGCAACATCTGTGGCAGATTCTGCCCATGGTACCCATCACCTCATTCGGCAACTCACCCTATCAGGGCTATTCCGTGTTTGCGGGCGAACCGCTTCTCATCAGCCCTGAGCTGCTTCTGAAGGCCGGACTACTGGAGCAGGGCGACCTGCAGAATATTCCGAATTTCGACCCGGGTCGGGTGGATTATGACCGGGTACGCGAATACAAGTATCCCCTTTATAAGAAGGCCTTTGAGTGCTTCGAAAAGTCTGAGGATTCGGATCTTCAGAAAAACTACGATGAATTCTGCCAGAAAAATGAGGACTGGCTCGCCGATTACTGCCTCTACATGGCCCTGAAGGAGGAGCAGGACAATCTCCCCTGGACCAAATGGCCCGAGGCCCTGCGGAATCTGGATAAGCAGAACCGGGCATTCTGGGAGGAGAAACTGAAAATGGGCATCCATTATCAGGCTTTCCTGCAGTTTATGTTCGATACCCAGTGGTATGCGCTGAAAAAATATGCCAACGACAAAGGCATTGCCATCGTAGGCGATATTCCCATCTTCGTATCCCCCGACGGCGCCGACGTATGGGCCAACCGGAAGCTGTTCCAGGTGGATACCAAGGGTTATCCGTCCGCAGTGGCAGGCGTTCCGCCCGACTATTTCAGCGCTACCGGCCAGAAGTGGGGCAATCCGCTCTACGACTGGAAGGAACATAAAAAAGAGGGCTACCGTTGGTGGATCGACCGGGTAAAGCATCAGCTTGACCAGGTGGATTATGTGCGCATCGACCATTTCCGGGGCTTCGAGGCCTATTGGGAGGTTCCGGTGGACGCTGAGACAGCCATGACCGGCGAGTGGAAAAAGGGACCGGGCGCGGATCTGTTTCTGGCCATCCAGAAAGAGCTGGGCGACGACCTTCCCATTTTCGCAGAGGATCTGGGCCTGATTACGCCCGAAGTGGTAGCGCTTCGCGACCAGTTTAACTTCCCCGGAATGCGGATTCTGCAGTTCGCCTTTGAGGGCGGCGAGAGTACTTTCCTGCCCCACCAGTTCGATACCCGCAACTGCATCTGCTACACCGGAACCCATGATAATGACACCACCGTGGGCTGGTATCAGCACACATCCGAATATGCCCGTGACAAGGTACGCCGCTATATGAACACCGACGCTTCCAGCGTCAGCTGGGATTTCATCCGGATCTGCCTGGGCACCGTTGCCCGCTACGCCATTTTCCCGGTACAGGATCTTCTAAAGGTGGGCAGCGACTGTCGCATGAACACGCCGGGAACTGCAGAACACAACTGGGAATGGCGTTTCCGCGAAGGCGAACTGAACCCCGGCATGGCCGGCGGACTGCGCCAGATGACGGAATTGTTCGGACGATAGGAGGCTGCCATGATACGTTTAATACTTGTAGCAATTGTGCTTTTTGGCTTTCTGATTCTTGGAATTCCGCTTCTGCTCATTGAGTGGGTAATTGGAAAATTTAACCAAAAATGGAAGGACTACAGTTCTCTTCGCCTGGTGCAGGGCGCGTTTAAGCTAATCATGTTCATGACCGGCGTAAAGCTCACAGTCATCGGCGAAGAAAATGTGCCAAAGGACAAAGCGGTGCTCTATGTGGGCAACCACCGCAGCTATTTCGACGTGGTGATGACCTACGCCCGCTGTCCGAGGCTTACCGGCTATGTGGCCAAAATCGAAATGCTGCGCTATCCGCTCTTACGGGACTGGATGAAGAATCTCTACTGCCTGTTCCTGGATCGGGATGACATTAAGGCCGGACTGAAAACGATTCTCAAGGGAATAGAATATATTAAAAATGGAATCTCCATCTGCATTTTCCCGGAGGGAACAAGAAATCACCACGATGAGCTGCTTCCCTTTAAGGAAGGCAGCATGAAGATGGCTGAGAAGACCGGCTGTCCGATTATTCCCATGGCCATTACCAATTCCGCGGAGATTTTCGAGGATCACATCCCGTTTATCCACCGTTGTCATGTGATTCTGGAGTACGGCGAGCCGATTCTGGTCTCCGAGCTCTCCAAAGAAGAGAAAAAATTCCTGGGTGCTTATACCCAGCAGAAGATTCAGACAATGTTGGATAAGAATAAGGCATTGTTATAATTAGGAGGATATTATGAAAATCGTAGTTTTAGCCGGAGGAACCAGCACCGAGCGTGATGTATCCCTGATTTCCGGAAGCAATATTTACCGCGCACTGAAAAAGAAAGGCCATGATGCCATTCTGGTTGATCTGTATCTGGGCTATGAAGGTGACCTGGCTATCAATGAAGATATTTTTAAGGCAAATGTGGAATGGGATAAGGATGTAACCGCCATCTCTGCAGAACAGCCGGATCTGTCTCATCTGAAGGAGCTCCGCAAGGACGGCGGCAAGAGCCTGTTCGGTCCCAATGTGCTGGCGCTCTGCGATATGGCTGACATTGTATTTCTGGGACTTCACGGAGCCAACGGCGAAGATGGCCGCGTACAAGCCACCTTCGATCTGATGGGCATTCCCTATACCGGAACCGATTATCTGAGTAGCGCTATCGCCATGGATAAGAGCCTGTCCAAGCAGATGTTCCGTGCGGCAGGAATCCCGACCCCGAAGGGAATCACCGCTAAGAACGGTCAGAAGATTGACCCGTCCACTGTCCCCTATCCCTGCATGGTAAAGACCACCTGCGGTGGATCCAGCGTGGGAACCTACCGGGTGGAGAAGCCCGAGGAGCTGCAGAAGGCTCTTGACGATGCTTATTCCTTCGGCGACGACGTCATCATTGAACAATTCGTCTCCGGCCGCGAGTTCTCTGTGGGCGTAGTAGACGGCAAGGCTTACCCGATTATCGAGATTGCGCCGATTCACGGCTTCTATGATTATAAAAACAAATACCAGGCCGGAAGTACCATCGAGACCTGCCCGGCAGATCTGCCCAAAGAGCTGACTCAGAAAATGCAGCACTACGCAGAGATGGTCTTTGAAGCACTTGGCATGCGCTCCTATGCCCGCATGGACTTCATGCTGGATACAGAAACCCTGGAAATGTACTGCCTGGAAGCCAACACGCTGCCGGGTATGACGCCCACCAGCCTGCTGCCCCAGGAGGCTGCTGCTTTGGGCATGTCCTTCGAGGATCTGTGCGAAAAGCTGATTCAGGTTTCCCTGAAAAATCAAGAGGTATAAATGATGAAGCATATGTCTTTAGCAGAAATTGCAACAGCCTGCGGCGGTACCTATGTGGGCGATGACAGCTTAAAAACTGTCGAGGTAAACGGCGTGGTCATTGACAGCCGCAAAGTAGAGCCCGGCTATCTCTTCGTGGCCGTAAAAGGCGAGCGGGTTGACGGCCATACCTTCATTCCGTCCGTCTTCGCCAAGGGCGCAGCCTGCGTCCTCTGTGAGGACGCGCCGGAGCAGCCTGCCGGACCCTATATCCAGGTTTCTTCCACACTGGAAGCCATCAAGGCCATCGCAGCCTGCTACCGCAGCACTCTGACCATTCCGGTGGTGGGGATCTCCGGCAGCGTAGGCAAGACCAGCACAAAAGAAATGATTGCCTCGATTCTCGGACAGCATTTTTACGTACTGAAGACCGAAGGCAATTTCAATAACGAAATCGGCCTGCCGCTGACCATCTTCCGCATCCGAGAAGAACACGAAGCGGCAGTCCTGGAAATGGGAATCAGCGACTTTGGAGAAATGACCACGCTTGCCAGCATGGCAAAGCCGACTGTCTGCGTTCTCACCAATATCGGTCTCTGCCACCTGGAAAACCTGAAAACCCGGGACGGAATCCTGAAGGCTAAAACCGAAATGTTCGACCAGGCCATGCCAGGCGCGCAGATCATTGTAAATGGCGACGACGATAAACTCATCACACTAAAAAGCCGAACCCCGCAGCCGACCTTCTTCGGCCTGGATCCTTCTCTGGATCTCTACGCCGAAAACGTGGAAAACTTAGGGCTGGCCGGTAGCCGCTGCGACTTTGTGACCAAAGCAGGCCGCTTCACCGCCACCATTCCGATACCCGGCCACCACATGGTCTACAACGCCCTGGCCGGCACAGCCGTAGGCCTGGCGCTGGGTCTGACCCTGGACGAGATCCGGGCCGGAATCGAGACTCTGAAGCCCGTCAGCGGTCGAAACCATCTGATCCATACGGACAAATGGGATATCCTCGACGACTGTTATAACGCCAACCCAGTCTCCATGGCCGCGTCCCTGGATGTGCTGACCAATGCACTGGGCCGTAAAGTAGCAATCCTCGGCGATATGGGCGAGCTGGGTGAAAACGAAAAGCTACTCCATTACAACGTAGGCTGCCACGCCGCCGACAACCAGATCGACGCCATCTTCGCCGTAGGCGAGCTGTCCAAAGAGCTAGTAAAAGGCGTACATGCAAAAGATCCGGACGGTAAGCTTATCTGTAAACACTTTGATACAAAAGAGGCTCTCTTCGAGGCGCTGCCGCTGCTGCTGATGCAGGGTGACTCCATTCTGGTAAAAGCTTCCCATTTCATGGAGTTCCCGGAGATCGTAAAGTGGCTCGAAGATCACGGCAACTAAGACAGCCGGAGACCAAGCGAAAATTTTCCACACACAAGTATACTATTGAGAACCAGGGCAGAGACTTTGTAGTTCTCCAGTGTCCGATAAACGCTGTACACTGGAAAACAACAAAGCCCCTGCCCGTCCGTCTTCACATACCATTATTTAATTATTGCCCCCGCAACAGATCATTCGCCACCGGCCTGTAAAACTCCCTCTGAAAGGTATCAAAATCATACCCCTTCCCCAGCAGCCACATCAGCTTCGCCACCAGCGCCTCCGTCGTCATATCATAAGCCTGCAACAGATGATAGCGCGACATCGCCTTAAAGCCCACCTCGTAGAGCTCCACATCACTGCCCTCCAGCATAACCTGCGTCGCAATCACCACAATACAATTTTTCCGTGTCAGGCTTTCCAGCTTATCCAGAAAATTCCGCTCATCCGCAAAGGGAATGCCGCCTACGCCGCAACTCTCAATGATAACCGCGTCATAATTATCCCCAATGTAATCCAGAATATCCGGTTTGATACCCGGTACTAGCTTCAATAAGAAAACCTTCGGTGCCAGCTTCTGTGAGAAGCTGACCGGCTTATCTTCGCCCTTCAGCTCCACGTAACGCACCACCCGGTCATTGTCCACGAAAGCCGCTATCGGGTAGTTGATGCTGTCAAAGGCATTGAAGCTCTTAGACCGGACCTTACGGGCCCTGGTCCCCAGAATCACTTCGCCGTTAAATACCAGATAGACACCATTGACATTTTCCTCGCAGGCAAAGCGGAAGCTGTCTCTCAAATTCTTGCGCGCATCGGTGATGGTTTTCACCAGCGGTTTTTGAGAACCTGTGATCACGATGGGCTTATGCGGATTCTGAATCATGTAGGACAGAGCCGCAGCCGTATATGCCATGGTATCCGTCCCGTGTGTGATTACAAAACCATCATAATTGTCAAAGTTTTCTTCTACAGCCTTTTCAATCATCTGCCAGTGCTCCGGCTGAATATTGGTGCTGTCCACGTTCAGCAACGGAAGAATCTCAATCTCGCAGAAATCCGTGATCTCCGCAAGACTTTTCCGGAGATCTTCCGGGGTAATCCCCGGACGGAGACCCTCGTCCGTATCTACCGACGCAATAGTTCCGCCTGTCAGGATCAGTAATATTCGTTTCATTAAAATTATCCCTTTCTTCTACTATAAAAACCCTCTACATAAGCCTGTGATTTCGTTTGTATATATGTATATCACATGTATATCACAGAAATACATAATGGTCAATAGGTTTTCTGAAATTTTCCGTTCTCCCATTGATACTTGTCTGAAATACCTTTATAATAAATTTGAATTCATCTGTTTATTAAAGAATTTAGGAGAAGTAGAGCTATGGCATTGACTTTGAATCAGAAAAATCTTTCCGCCACGGAGACGATTCTGGAACAGCTTCGAAATGACATTAATAATTTTGTTTATGACGAGCATTTTATTACAGAAGCAGAAGTTTCCGCACACTTTCAGGTAAGTCGGACCCCTGCAAGGGAAGCATTAAATACCCTGTGCCAGGAAGGAATCCTCGATAAGATTCCAAGAAAGGGCTATCTCATCCGCAAGCTTTCGTTCTCCGAGCTGCAGCAGCTCTGCCAGTACCGCTCCATTCTGGAATGCTGGGCCGTGGAATACGCGATACGATTTGCTTCCGACTCTGAACTGGACAAAATCTCTGAACTGGCCAATCAGAAAATCGATCCGGACGATCCGGATTTCTATAACCAATATCATGCGCTGAACCTGACTTTTCATCTTTCTATCGCCAGGCTCACAAAAAATGTATATCTCATCTCCGCCCTTGAAAATGTATTTAACCGGCTTCGCAGAGATCTCCTGATAGACGGACGTTCTAATCTGGAGAATTCTCTCGATATGCATATTCAGCTTGCGGCTGCCATGAAGAAACGGGATCTGGAACAGGCGCATCGTATCACCGCCGACCAGATCGATTTTGTAGAAAAACGACTTTATCTGCATTGAGCCTCCATTCTGTCATCTCATCTCTAAAATGTAATTATTTTATATTTTCGAAAGTGCATGAGTATAAAAAAGAATGTGCCGTTGGCACATTCTCGCGCCGAGGCGCGGTTGCTTAA